>JBAYSC010000040.1:0-16361 GCA_041676345.1 Flavobacteriaceae bacterium
ATTCCTGCAAAATTACAAGGGTCGGTAATGGTTTTTATACAAATGGTAAAGCTATAGGTTGAATTATGTTCTCCATCAAGAACAACACGGATTTTGTATGTACTGCCCACTGTAAGCTCTGTTGAATACAACGTTGCCATAGCATTGTTGTAGGAGCAAGCGATTTCTTCCAAATCTCCGTTTTCAAGCTCTTCATAAAGCACCAATGTGATTTTAGCGTGAGGCTCATTTCCTGCTGAATAATAATAATCTCCTGAAAAGCCGTCTAAATCAATCAGGTGTGTTGTTGAAGTTGCTGTAAATTCATACCAGATATCGCCTCCGTTCAATCCTGAACACGACATTGCATCAGCAGAAGCAGACGAACTGTGTAATGTAGCCACAGCACCTGTTTCACACTCATCTCCCATACTCGGTTGAAGAACAATAGCGGTTGTTATATCATCGTTTACAACAAAAACATAAGGACCTGACCAGAAACTTGCATCGCCTTCTCCACAGATTGCTCTCACAAAATACTCATAAGTATTTGAAGTTCCCAAAGCAAAATCTGATGCCTGAGGTATATAAGAATTTGTATCTACGATAGTGCCTGATTGTGGCAGTGTTCCGTTGTTGTATGGCTGTACGGCTACTTCCCACTGTGTTTCTGTTCCTCCTGCTGTCCACGAAAATTCCTGAGTTGCACTCACGGCCAAATCTGTCGGTTGCGGACAAGTGATTACTCCACAGGAAACAATTCCTGTGAAGAACGTTGACCTCGGAGCAGGAAGCAATCCTAAATCTGTTGAAGAAACAACTACTCCTTCTGAATTTTTAACCTCGACCATTGCACCCGGATATTGTCCCGGAGCTGTTCCGATAGAATCCCAGAATAGCGAAAATTCAACACCATTGCACAAATACAGAACAAAATCCACAGGTTCCATTTCTTCATTCCAGGCTCCGGTAGGGAAGTCAAGCGTCTGAAGGACAACACCATTCTGAATGACATTGATACCTCCGCCAATACCCATTGACCCTGCACCACTAAGCGTTATGGTATATTCACACAGGTTTTCAAAAGAACAAAATGTGTTGAAACTGACCGGTGCTGTCCAGCTGCCGTCACTTGCACAGACAGCCCTTACATATACATCATATTTTGTAGCAGGATCTAAGCCTTCTACCGTAAAAGGGTGAGCTGTAGCTGTATGTGTATATTCAGTTATTGAAGTTACTCCCGGAGCTTCTGTTCCGTATGGCTGAACCACCACTTCCCACGAAGTTTCCGTTCCGGCAACCTCCCAATCAACCGATACCGAAGTATCTGTTATGTTGGATATTGTTACATTGTAAGGCACTGCACAAGCAGGAATATCCTCTACAATAACATTATCTATCATAATGATTTGACCTCTGTAGCCTTGCGGCCCTCCGGGCATTGTCGGAATATGCCAGGCAAAATTCACCGGACCGGTAACACCTGCAGGCAGGTTGATTATCATTTCCTTATAATAATCATTATTAAGGGTAAATGATGCTGTTTCCGTATCAAAAAGAGTTGTCGTAAATGCACTCGGGTCAATTCCCGTAGTTGACATTTTTACTATCATATCTTCTGCATACCATTCGCTGAACGTTCTGTAATAGAAACGTAACCGCTGCCCTTCGGTAATATTGATAGTCGGAGAAATCAGGTAGTCATCATTCGCTCCGTTTGAACCGGTAAACATACCTGCTGACTGGTCACCTTCGTAAGGATACGAAGTTACATTGGTAAGGAACGTATAATTGTCGTTATTTACGTTTAATATTCTCCAGCAGTATTCTGTTGCAGAATCTGTATTGAATGTTTCTGTAAACGGAGTATCAAAAGCATTACACAACGTGGTGAACGTAACAGGGCCTATCCACTCACTGAATACATCAGTATCACAAGCTGCTCTTACATAAACCTCATATTGTGTTCCCGCAGTAAGCGAAGTATCCTGATAAGCTGCTGTTCCGTTTACAGGAGTTCCGTTTCCTGTCGGAGTTCCCGTTCCTGCAGGCTGAACTGCAATTTCCCATTCGGTTTCTACAAACCCCTGAGTCCAGCTAAAATCGGCACTGTTGGCAAGAACATTGCTGACTGCCAAACCGGAAGGATTAGGACAATCAGGAGCATCATTGATATAAACATCGTCAATATTAAGTATAGATGTTCCCGGGTCTATCACAAAATCAGGCGGAATTCTGAAAGCTATATAGAATGTTCCCGTTGCTTCAAAATAAATTGATTTTTCCACATAATCGGTATTGGTAAAATCCTCAAGCGGAGCCAGTTCGACAAAACTTGAAGGATCTGTATCCGTATGTGATATCAGCACCTGAAGACCATATCTTGACACAAGGAAGAATGGTGTTTGTTGTGCTCTGTAGCTGTATTTCAGCTCTTTTATTCCCGTTCCTGAAATAGCAGGAGAAATTACCCAGTCATCATATCCTAAAGTCGGGTTAAACCAGAACATACTTCCCTGAATAGTCGGGTTTTCTTCTGCCATTGACCATTCGGTTCCGTCTCCGTTGGCATTGAGAAATGTCCAGCAGAATTTCTGGGTGTTATCATCTGCATCATTAAAACTTTCGTAGAAAGGAGTCGGGAAAACAATACAATCTGTTATAAAGTTTACCGGTCCTACCCACTGACTTTGATAGTTATCACTACAATAAGCTCTTACATAGAATTTATATCGTTTTGCAGGGTCTAAGTTTTCATAAGTATATGGATTGTTTGAGCTTGTCAATAAACCTTCCGTATTTTCATCGGGTTCCGGAGCATTGAAAGGAACCGCAATTACTTCCCATTGGGTTTCTTCATCACCCGTTACCCAGGTAAACTGAGCCGAAGTGGTAGTAATACTTCCGTCAACCAAAGCAGGCGACAACGGGTCAGGACACATCGGTTTGTCTTCGATATATACGTTAGTCAGTGATATTCTCGTAGTATTCTGCCCTGAACCTACAGGCGAAACTTTCCAGGCGATATTCACATCACCCGTAATGGTTTGAGGAATATTATAGATTACTTCCTGCCATGCCGTGTTAGTTATAACCGTTTCGGGCAGCAATTCATACGTAAAGTTGTCTTCGCCTATACCCGTAGTGGAAATTCTGATGCTGTAACTGCTGGAAGTTCCTCCGGTAATCTGGTGAGAATAACGTAATCTTTTCTGAGTTACACCGTCAAAAGTAACCTGAGGAGAAACCAGATAATCGTTATTGAAATTTTGATTGGTATTGGTCTGCAAAGTAGCATAAGCCATATAGCCTTCCTGCCAACCTGCCATATAAGTCCATTTTACACCGTCTGTGTTGGCATCAACAGATGTCCAGCACGGCTCCGGATTGGTAGCGTTACTTCCTACGAAATCAGTAGAATAAGGAGTAGAAAAAACCTCACACTGAGTGGTGAAAGAAAAAGGCGTACCCCAAACCCCCGGAGTTCCGTTACATACCGGTCTTACATATAAATTATAAGCCGTACCTGCTGTAAGTCCTGTAATGGCAACATCTTCATTGGTAGAAGTCGCTGTTCCTGCACCGGTCGGAGCAGGGTCTGCAACAGGTAAAACCACATATTCCCAAGAATCTGCTATACTAACAGGATTGTTCCACGAAAAAGTAACACTTTCCTGTAATAAATTCTCATAACTGAATATAGAAGGAGCAGGACAAGTCGTAAAAGACAAACTAAAATCAAAACAGATACTTGTTGTAGTTCCCGAATAGTTCGAAGACATAACAATGGTATATTCTGTTCCTGCTGTTACAGGGAAATTCTCTATCTTTTTAGGCTGGTTGGTTGCTGAGGTATATAATCCTGCCAGACATTCGATACCTACTTGTGTACAGTCTTCATAAATAAAAACTCCTGAGGCAGCATTCCCCCAACATTGCGTACCCGATATCCAAGGTTTTGTCATCTGGCTGATAGTGATTACTCCGTCTTCAGTAGGCGTATAGGTGAAGAAAATCTTATTCCCCAACAAATAATTCTGAGTTACAGAAGCAGGCAAACAATTTGTTCCCTGAGTCGTATAAGTTATAGTATCTGCATTAGGATAATCCATAAGGTTAGCACTAAACAAATAAGGAGAACTCGCTGTGGCAGTGATAACAATCGGGCTGTCACAAGCCATACCGAACATTTCTGTCGTAAAATTGAACGGACCTGCCCATGGGCTGTCAATACCGTCTGTACATAACGATTTTATATAAACGCTGTACTGCGTATCATCATCAAGACTTTCCTGTGTATGTGAAGTTCCCGTTACCGCAGTTCCCGATGCAGCAGGCGTATCTCCCGCAGGAATCACCTGGATTTCAAAATCGGTAGCTGACGGATGTGTCCAGTTAACAATAACCGAAGCCGTTGTAACAGTCGGGAAACTCACGTTGGCAGCTTCCACTTCGATACATCCTTCCACCAATCTTGCTTCATCTACAAACCACGAAACTCCGGTCGGAGTTCCCGTTTGGGTAGTTGCCACAAAAGCCAGATACACGTTGAACCCAACAGGAATCCCTGCTGGAAGTTCTACCACTACTTCCTGATAACCCGAAGTAGAAAGCCCTGTAAGAGTAGCAATAGTAGTTGTAAACCCTACGATATCCGGCTGAGTTGAGGTCGAAGCCATAATCGTGTAGGTAGTGTCAGGGTCTGCCGTAGCAGATAATTTAGAATAAAACCGCAGCTCTCCGTTTGACGGAACAACGATTTGAGGTGTTATCAGATAATAACCTTGCCCTGCCTCTGCAGGATTGATGACTGCTGCACCGCCTGTGCCTGCTGCATAACCGTCAGCAGTGTGTGCCCAATCAGTAGTTGCTCCTGTGGTAGAAGCCACTGTCCAGGTAGCGGGAATAGCTGTGTTGAATGTTTCGGTTGCCATTTGTCCGAATCCGAAAAAACTGAAAAATGACAATAGAAGCACCACTATCCCTTTGTTCAGAAATCTGAAATTCTGAACATTCCCTCTGTCATTTCGCGAAAAAACAGTTTTCGCATCAGATAGTTTTTGTTCCATAGTTTTAGCTGTATTAATTTGAATTATTTCGCCAAAACTATGTATAAAAAACATACAATAAAGGGAGTACACTTTCAAAATTCACGAAATTTAAAAGCCTAAATAAGGGTGTAAATAACTGTGAAAAAGAAAGTTAAAGACGTTGAAGCTCTTTTATGAAGGATTTTTCTTTTGGAGGATTTCGATTTGTTTTTGGAGCGAATTGACCTTTTTTCGGGTTCGTTTTTCGTTAAAAACTATCAGACCAAGCAGTAAAAAACAACCCAACAACACTGCTGTAACCCCATAGACAAAACGGGGTTTGTCTTGTTGCAATTGTGTTTGTAGCGTTTCCTCATACACCCGGATGGAATCATCGACAGACTGTCTTTCGGAAGTTCTGATTTCGTCTTGGGTTTCCGCAAATTTGGCATTATACAACTGGTATTTTTCCATATTGTCGATGGCGAGATAACTCTGCGAAAGCCCTTCATAAATCCCCCGGTTGAGCACCAAATCACCTACATTATCAGAAATTTCCAGAGCATGGTCAAGTAATTCTATCGCCTGAGTATAGCTGCCTTCGAGGGTATAAACCTCTGCCAGACCTTTGTAGGCAAAGGCTTTAAGGCTTTTTGCCAAAACTTTATCTGCAAAATCTGCCGATTCCGTAAAATTTGCTTTTGCCTCCTGATAATCAGAAAGCATTATGTAACAATTCCCTTTATTATAGGTAGCTATGCTTAAATTGGCATTGATTTGTTTGGTGTTTATTTTGAGGTATTCCGAAATGCTTTTGTTGAAATAACCAATGGCAATCTCACAATTCAGCTGATTTTTATACACAAACCCCCGAACCAGATAATTATTCCCCAAATACCTCCGTACAGAATCTGCCACCGGATATTCCAGACACAAACTCTCATATTCGTTAAGCGTTTCAAAAGCCTTGTCATAAATACCCAACTGCTCATATTGAATGGCTATTCTGTCCATCACTTTGATGTAGGAAAGCACATTATCGGTTTTTGACAAAAGCGATTTTGCCTCAAGGGCATATTCCAGTGATTTTTGGTAATCTCTTTTGGAAGAATAAGCCCGGGAAATCAAAATCAGTCCTTCAATCCGGGTGGTGACATCGGGGTTTTCGAGCATGCGATTTCCTTTTTCGATAACTTTGTCGGGAGCTTCATAAATGCTCTGAGCCCCCAGATTCCAAGCGAAAAAAGTTATAAAAACCAGACTATATGTTCTGAAAAAGGCTCTCATAGGGTTTGTTGCTGATTGTTTTGTTCGTTTTGCATCAGTTCGATAAAGGTAGTCGGGGCAATGCCCGTTACCGATTTAAAAACCGTGGCAAAGCTGCTGTGTGACGAAAAACCACATTGGTCTGCCAGATAACTGATTTTATAGTTCAGATAATTTGGGTCTGATTTGAGTTTTTCAATAATAAAACCCACCCGAAGCCTGTTGATATAACTGTTGAAATTCTCGTTGTAATGGGTATTGATAATTTCCGACAGATATTTCGTATTGGTGTCAAACTGCGATGCCAAAAGAGCCAGCGACATTTCTTTGTTGGTAAACTTAACCGATGATTCAAAGCGTTTGAGTTTTGTTAGAATGGCTTGTTCGGTTTCGGTCGGGATGTTGTTTTTCCGGGAAATCTCACTCTTTGGAGTGCTTTTCTTCTTCTGACTCCAAAGGTTGTTGCTTGCCTCCAGATATTTGATGATTTCGTTTCTGCCCTTGAGTTTCAGGCTGTTTTTGACAAAAAAGAAAACGGTTGTAAGTGCCATTACTATCAGAATTCCTATGGAGATTCTGAGGTTTTTGGAATAGCTGTTTTTTTGAAGCTGATAGTGTTCTTCTTCTTCCTGACTAATCAGATTATAAGCCATGTTCAGGGCACTGTTTTCTAAATTCTGACTTTTGGTTTTCAGCACCAGAAATTCTCTATGGGCTACATTTTGATTTTCTTTGTCTTTGAGAATCAAATAATTGGGAATCATTTTGCTCTTTATACTCAAAAGCAGAAAAGTATTGTCAAGTTTTTGGGCTGCCTGCTGTGATTGCAGCAACAATGCTATTGCCTTTTCGTATTGTTTTTTGTCGAAATAAATCGAACTCAACTCATTCAAAGCCATGCTTTTGTTACTCAAATCGGGAGTGTGCTGTTCGGCTTCCAGCATTTTCTGATAATAAAAAACTGCGGAATCAACCACTGCAATTTTCTTATAAATTTCTGCCCTGTTCAGGCACCACTGTTGGTACAGTCGGGGAGATTCGGTAAAAATATGGGGGTAGTTTACAAGGCTGTCCGAAAGGCTGAGTGCCTGCTTAAATTCTTTTTGCTGAAGAGCTCTTCGGGTTTTTTCGGTCATAAACAAAGCCTGTAAAAAGTCTTTTTCACCCGTTGCCGATTGGAGGATTTTTCCTGCCTGAGCAAAATATTTCTCCGCTTGTTCATTCAGGTGGAGTTTTCGGGTTAATTCCGCTTTTAGCAACAGAATTTTAACCTGATTCTCCCAAGGAAGATTCTGATTTTTTCCGGCCTCAAAGAGGATTTTCAAAGCGTGATCATAGGCTCCTTTCCTATAATAACCTTGGGCTATCAACAGTAATGTTTGGCTCTTTTCGCTCTCGGTTACTTCCCGTTTGAGCAAATGTTCGCCTATTTTTATAGCCTCATCAGGGTTTGCTCCGACAAACTCATAGCCTTTTTCGAGCAATGTTTGTTGCTGAGCCCAAACCCCAGTCCCAAAGGTTGCCCAGATTACAAAAAAACAGATTTTAATATAGTGTATAAAAAGCCTCATCTACAGGTGAAATTTCCTTAACAAATATAGTATTTTGATTCCATATTCCGTTTGGGTCGGGTTATTTTTTTCCGTATCAAAAAAACAAAAGCTCTTTTTCTGAAAAAAAAGAGCTTTATAGGGCTGGATATGACTATTTTATCAGAACTCTAAGATTTTCGTAAAATCGGGTTTAAAATAGTTTGGTCCTTTCATTACTTTTCCGTCTTCTCTGTAAATCGGTTTTCCGTCTTCTCCGAGTTTGCTCATATTACTGCGTTGAATTTCGTCAAAAACTTCTTCGATTTTGTGTTGTAATCCGTGTTCGAGAATGGTTCCACACAAAATATAAAGCATATCTCCCAAAGCATCTGCCACTTCTACGATGTCTTTGTTCTGAACGGCTTCGAGGTATTCTTCGTTTTCCTCTTTCATCAGATTAAAGCGAAGCTGGTTTTTTTCTGCTCCCAAATCTGCTTTTGGAGTGGGGCTTACTCCCAATCCGTATGTTGTGTGGAATATTTCCACTGCTTTGAGTTGTTTTTCCATTGTAAAAAAATAGGTTTCAAATATAAGGGTTTTGCCAAAAGTAGTAAACAAAACCCTCTCAGAATTTTGAAGCTCTGAAAGGGTTTGTCTGTTTTCTGTATTCTATTCTTTATTTAGATAGACCCAACCTGTTTTGGCTGTCCCGTTTTGGAAAATTATATTATAGTAATACGTTCCGCTCGGAAGCTCTTTTCCATTATTGGTCTGACCTTTCCATTGGTTTGTGTAATTCGATTGAGAATAGACACTTTTTCCGTAGCGGTTGAAAATCTCTAATTTATTAACCGTTCCGAATCCCGACAAATCAAATTCGTCATTCAAAAAGTCTCCGTTTGGCGAAATTCCTTTCGGAATCATACAAGGAATAGCATCTACATCAATAAAAAATTCCTCCGAACAATTATCCAAAGAAACAATTACAGAATATGTTCCCGTTCTGTCAATCTCAATAACAGGAGTCGTTTCGCCTGTATTCCATACATACTGATAATTTTCCTCTGTTTCGGCTTTTAGTACAAAACGGTTTTCGTTTTCGCATATCGCAATAAGATTGATAGCTATTTCGGGTAATTCATCAATAATTACTTCAACAGATTCAGAGACACAACCACTCATCAGATGTCTTACCGTAACGTAATAAAACCCGCTTGAGAGATTTTCGAATACTGTAAATTCATAATAATCCACTCCGTTGATGCTGTATTCATAATTCGGTGTAAACTCGTGTCCTTCATCTACGGGACTTACAACCTCAATACTTCCGAAAAGATTATGACAATCAGGCTGAAGTATTATTACGGTTGGAGTTTCAGGAATTACAGGCGGAAAATGGATATTCACTTCCAAAGGCTCAGAAGGACAACCTCCTGTAAGAAGTTGAGCTGTAAGCTGATAAATACCGGGAGAAAGGTTCTCAAAAAAAGGACTAACCTGATAATCTTCTCCGTTTATGCTATACATATAAGGAGGAAAATCCATAAGCGGACTTGTAACTTCAATACTTCCGAAAGGGTTATCGCAAGTGGGTTGGGTTATGATTGCTGTTGGAATCTCAGGGATATCCAAAGCAAAAATACTTACCTCAAACGGGTCGGAAACGCAAAATTCACTCTCATAATATCTGAAAGTAAGCTGATAGGTATCAGGGAGAAGATTCTCAAAAACAGGACTGTCCTGATAGTTTTCTCCGTCTATGCTATACTGAAATAAATCTCCTAACGGAAAAGTTACCGTAATCGCTCCAAGTTGTCCGCTTTCGGGAATATCAGTGCAATCGGGTTGCATAACATCTGCCTCGGGAACAGTACTCTGTTCAAAATTACTAAATTCCAAAGGCTCGGAAATACAATCTCCCTGTCTTACCGTAAGCTCAAACGTTTCGAAACCCCAAACATTCGGAAACACAGGCGAACTCTGATAATTTACTCCGCCAATGCTGTATTCATATTCATCTCCCAACGGATAAGTTACGACAAGTGTACCCGCATCTTCGGGAATAAGACTGCAAATTATAGGAATAAGAGTTGCCTGGGGAGTTGGTACAGTCGGAACAGGATTGATTGTTACTTCCATAATTTCGGTAACGCAAATTCCATAACCTGATTTGAATATTACCTGATACGTTCCGGGTAAAAGATTTTCAAACATCGGACTATATTGGTAATCCTCTCCACCATTAATGCTATATGTGCCAGCGGGAAAAGTAAAAGTTAAAACCTCAATACTTCCGTAGGGATTATTACAAGTTGGTTGAACAACTTCTACTTCTAATGGTTCGGGAAAAATGGGAGCAAAATTTATCACAACTTCCAAAGGTTCAGAAATACAACACCCCTCTTTAACGGTTACCTGATACGTTCCGGGAGGAAGATTATTGAAATCTGTATTTTCTTGATAATCTATTCCGTTTATACTATACTGATATTGGTTCCCCAAAGGATTTGTAACAATAATATTACCTGATTCAGTAGGCGAATAGCAATTCGGATGATACACCTCTACGGTTGGAGTAGGAGGAATGATTTCACAAACAAGTTCTTGCAACCGGGTAATCCTGTTTTGAGTTGTTCCATTATATTTTGTAAAAAACCCTCCAACCAAAATTTTCCCATCAGGTTGTAAGGCTATTGATTCAACCCAAGAAGCATAATCACCACCGTAAAATCCCCCTCCAGTGATAAAGCAGGTATCTAAAGTTCCGTTCGGGTTCAACCTAACAATTTGGCTTTGGTTAGTGCCATTAAAGGATGGAAATGAACCACCAACCAAAATTTTCCCATCAGGTTGTAAGACAATTGAATTAACACCACTATCCGAAAACCCTGTCCCTGTATTAAAGGAAGTATCTAAAGTCCCGTCAGAATTTAACCGTGTAATCCTGTTTTGAGTTGTGCCATTAAAGGTTGTGAAATTTCCACCAACCAAAATTTTCCCGTCAGGTTGTAAGGCAATTGAGCGAACAGAATAACCATTAACCCCTCCCCATATTCCTATGTTAAAAGAAGTATCTAAAGTCCCGTCAGAATGTAACCGTGTAATCGTGTTTTGAGTTGTGCCATTAAAGGTTGCGAAAAATCCTCCAACCAAAATTTTCCCGTCAGGTTGTAAGGCAATTGACGCAACAGCATAACTAAATCCCGTCCCTAAATCAAAGGAAGTATCTAAAGTCCCATTAGAATTCAACCGTACAAGCCTGTTTTGAGCTGTGCCATTAAAGGTTGTAAAAACGCCTCCAATCAAAATTTTCCCGTCAGGTTGTAGGGTAATTACGTTAACCCATTCATTAAATCCTGTCCCTATGTTAAAAGAAGTATCTAAAGTCCCATTAGGATTCAACCGTGCAATCCTGTTTTGAGCTGTGCCATTAAAGGCTGTGAAATATCCCCCAACCAAAATTTTCCCGTCAGGTTGCAAGATAACTGAGAAAACATAATCATTAAATCCCGTCCCTATGTTAAAAGAAGTATCTAAAGTTCCGTCAGAATTCAACCGTACAAGCCTGTTTCGAGTTGTGCCATTAAAGGTAGTGAATCGTCCTCCAGCCAAAATTTTTCCGTCAGGTTGTAGGGCAATTGATTCAACCGAACTATTAAACGCTGTAAATCCTGTCCCGGTGTTAAAGGAAGGGTCTATGATAATGGTTGGTTGTGCTTCGGCTTTTCCGCATACTAAAAACAAAGCAAAAAAATAAAGTAGAGAAAGGTGTAATTGTTTCATAGATATATTTTTAAGACTTATAACTATGATACAAAAATAGCCAAAAGGTTGCGTTGAAAAACAAAAAAAGCAAAAGTTTTTTAACTTTTGCTTTGTCTGTTCTGTGTTTTCTGTTCTATTTAGAAAGATATTTCTTCTCTACCCAAAAAGTTCCAAACGGAATCACAGAAGCAACCAAAATCAAAAAGAAATCTTTTCCGCTCCATTTCATTTGATCTTTAAGCATAATGGCTAAAATGATGTAAGCAATAAACAACAATCCGTGAGCCATCCCGATTGGGAATAGCAAAGTTTGGTATAATTCAGGATTATTGTGTTTGATAAAAAGCATATTTCCGAAAAGAGCCAAATAAGAAATCCCTTCGAGGACAGCAACGAGTTTAAAAATTTTAAGCATATTTTTTTGTTTAAGGTTTGATTTGTTTAAGGTTTAAAGTTTAGGGTTTACACAACTTTAAACCTTAAACTCTAAACTGAAAAAACTAAAATTTAAGTGCAGGTAACAATTTCGATGAAACCTCTCCAAATCCGATTCTTAGGTTGTCTTTTTGGCAAAAACCTCTCATAATTACCGTATCGTTATCAGCTATGAATTTCCGCTGGGTTCCGTCTTTTAAAGTGAGCGGATTTTTTCCTCCCCAGGTGAGTTCCAACATCGAGCCGAAACTATCGGGAGTAGGGCCTGAAATCGTTCCCGAACCCATCATATCTCCTGCATTTACCTGACAACCGTTGATAGTGTGGTGTGCCAATTGCTGGCTCATTGTCCAATACATATATTTGAAATTCGACTTCGAAATCGAAGTTTCCTCACCGTTTTCCGGTTTAATCAGCACTTCAAGATTGATGTCAAAAGCATGGTTTCCGGTTTGCTGCAAATAAGGAAGTGGTTTCGGATCTTCCTGTTTCGGACTTTCGCAACGGAAAGGTTCCAGAGCATCAAGCGTTACAATCCAGGGTGAAATGGACGAAGCAAAATTCTTTGCCAAAAACGGTCCAAGCGGAACATACTCCCATTTCTGAATATCTCTGGCACTCCAATCGTTAAACAAAACTATCCCGAAAATATGGTCTTCGGCTTCTTCCACCGGAATATATTCGCCCATTTTGTTGGCATCGGCTGTGATAAAAGCCGTTTCTAATTCGAAATCCACCAATTTTGACGGGCCGAAAACAGGCTGAGTCTCTCCGTTGGGAAGTGTTTGTCCGAGTGGTCTTCTCACAGCAACTCCCGAAGGAACAATTGTCGAACTTCTCCCGTGATAACCAACAGGAATATGAAGCCAGTTCGGAAGTAGTGCATTATTCGGGTCACGAAACATCATCCCGACATTGGTAGCGTGTTCTCTGCTGGAATAAAAATCAGTATAATCTCCTATCTGAACCGGAAGTTGCACCTCGATTTCGTCCACGTGAAAAAGAACTTCTTTACGGTGGGCTTCGTTGTCTCTTAGTTTCGTATTGCTGGCATCAAAAATATCTGCAATCCGGTTGCGGACTTCTCGCCAGGTTTTTCTTCCGGAAGAAATAAATGCATTGAGCGTATCATGGAGGAAAATATCATCTGTCAGGGCAATTCCCTCAAAATAACCTAGCTGATACAGAGCATTCAGGTCTATGGCATAATCGCCTATACGGGTTCCGACAGTTACGATATCGTTATTGTTTAAAAACACTCCGAAAGGAATGTTCTGAATCGGGAAATCACTGTTTTTATCTACTTCTATCCACGATTTTCTATTGGGGTTGTTGGCTGTAACGAGCATAAGTGTAATTGCTTTGGGTTGTTGGATTCATAAATCGAAGCCAAATATATTGTTTACGGTTTATCTATCAAAAAAAATCCGTATTTTTGAACTCATTTTAACGAAAATTTATCTTATGCAAAGAGATCACGAAATTTTTGATTTGATTCTTGAAGAACAAGAACGTCAAACCGAAGGTTTAGAGCTTATCGCCTCTGAAAATTATGTAAGTGACCAGGTTCTGGAAGCTGCAGGTTCTATACTAACCAATAAATATGCTGAGGGTTATCCGGCAAGACGCTATTACGGAGGCTGTGAAGTAGTCGATGTCATCGAGCAAATCGCTATTGACCGTGCCAAAGCACTTTTTGGAGCAGAATATGTAAACGTTCAGCCTCACTCAGGCTCTCAGGCGAATACGGCTGTTTATGCTGCTTGTCTGAAACCGGGCGATAAAATCTTAGGTTTTGATTTATCTCACGGAGGTCACCTCACTCACGGCTCACCCGTAAACTTTTCCGGAAAATTATACAACCCTGTTTTTTACGGAGTTGACCAGGAAACAGGACTTATCAATTATGACAAAGTTCAGGAAATTGCCGAAAGAGAAAGACCACAAATGATTATAGCCGGAGCTTCCGCCTATTCCCGTGATATGGATTTCAAGCGTTTCAGAGAAATTGCAGACAGCGTAGGAGCTATTCTTTTCGGAGATATTTCGCATCCCGCAGGGCTGATTGCCAAAGGGCTTCTGAGTGACCCGATTCCGTATTGTCATATCGTAACGACAACTACTCACAAGACTTTGAGAGGTCCAAGAGGTGGAATGATTATGATGGGTAAAGATTTTGAAAATCCATTCGGACTCAAAACTCCGAAAGGTGAAACAAGAATGATGTCATCGCTTCTTGACGGAGCAGTATTTCCGGGAAATCAGGGAGGGCCACTGATGCATATTATCGGGGCAAAAGCAGTTGCATTCGGAGAAGCCTTATCGGATAACTTTTTCCGTTATGCCTTGCAGGTTCAGAAAAATGCCAAAGCCATGGCAGCAGCTTTTGTCGAAAAAGGCTACCACCTTATTTCAGGTGGAACCGACAATCACATGATGCTGATTGACCTTCGCAACAAAGGAATTTCAGGAAAAGATGCTGAAAAAGCTCTTGGAAAAGCCGAAATTACCGTAAACAAAAATATGGTGCCGTTTGACGACAAGTCTCCGTTTGTAACTTCGGGAATCCGAATCGGAACTCCTGCCATCACTACAAGAGGACTCGTTGAAGACGATATGAAAACGATTGTCGAACTGATTGACGAAGTTATCACCAACCACGATAATGACGAAAAATTAGAAGAAATTGCAGATAAAGTCGTAGATATGATGGGAGAAAGACCGATTTTTGTTTTTTAATTTTTTGAATATTATAATGTAGAGACGCATAATTATGCGTCTCTACGGACAAACGAAATCCTCTCAATTTGAGAGGATTTTTTTATACATTTTTATTTTCGTTTCAATAATAGCTGTCGGGATAAATTCTTTGCCCGAAAATAAAAATTTTCGAGTACAGACGAAAATTTATAATTATTTATTGAAATTTTCGAGCATAAAAGAATATTTTGTACTTTTGTACAAAAGTTTCGGGTATGGAAGAAAATTTTGAATCGCTACAAAAGTACAATTTCTGGAATGGAAACGTACCACAGTTGGGTTTTTTGCGGGAGCATTACACCAACAATATCTTTAACTACATCAATAACAAGCTGATAAAAGTATTGGTCGGACAAAGACGTTCGGGCAAAAGCTATATCTTACGACAAATAGCACATCAGCTGATAACAAATGGTGTGAATCCGAAAAATATTTTTTACATCAACAAAGAATTTATCGACTTTGATTTTGTGAAAAATTACAAAGATTTGGAACAATTAGTCAAACTATACAAAGCCCAACTCAAACCCAAAGGGAAAATATATCTATTCATAGACGAAATACAAAACATAACCGAGTGGGAACGGTTGGTCAATTCCTATTCGCAGGATTTTTCAGAGAGTTATGAGCTGTTTATAAGTGGCTCTAACTCCAAAATGCTTTCGGGAGAATTGGCAACTTTGCTTTCGGGAAGATATGTAACTTTTGATGTGTTTCCGTTTAGCTTTGAGGAATATACAGGTGTTACAAATTCCGAAATCAACAAACAAAGTTATATCAGCTATATGGAAAACGGAGGTTTACCCGAACTTTTTGTATTGCCAAACGAAGACACAAAAAGGAATTATGTTACTTCCGTAAAAGATACGGTTTTACTTCGGGATATCATACAGAGATATAGCATCAAAGACCCGAAACTATTGGAAGACCTTTTTATATATCTGGTAAACAATGCCTCTAACCTGTTGTCGGTAAACAACATTGTCAATTATATGAAAAGTAGCGGAAGAAAAACAACTTATGATACGGTTGCCAATTATATCGGCTATATCGAAGATACGTTTTTGATACATAAGGCTGAACGCTACGACATCAAAGGAAAGGAAACCATATCTGGAAACAGTAAATATTACAGTAATGATTTGGCTTACAAAAATTATTTGTACAGTGGTTTTGGTTATGGAGTGGGTTATCAGTTAGAAAATTTGATTTATTTAGAGCTTAAAAGGGCAGGTTACGAAGTTTTTGTGGGAGCAATGCCTAACAAAGAAGTCGATTTTGTTGCCAAAAAAGCCGATAAAGTTATCTATCTGCAATCTGCTTATCTGATGATTGATGAACAAACCATACAAAGAGAGTATTCTTCATTGGAAGCCATAAAAGACAATTACGAAAAAATTGTCGTTTCGCTTGATGAGGTGCAGTTTCCTCAAAACAAAGGAATAAAACACATACAGGCTTGGAATCTACATAAGGTTTTGTAAAGGAATTCTCTCGAATTGAGAGGATTTTTTATTTTTTGAAACTCTGATAAATCCAAATTATGCTTGACAAAACAAAAATGACAAGAAAAGGAAGGAGTGTAATGTAA
>JBAYSC010000041.1:0-16284 GCA_041676345.1 Flavobacteriaceae bacterium
AACTTCGGAAGTCTGATTTTTTTTCCGTAACCAAATGCACCCGGTTCAGGTTTTCACCCGAAAGGAAATAGCTGCCTTCCGTGAGCTTTTTTACATTCAGGTTACAGGTGATGATGGCGTTGTGCCAACCGTTGAGCGTGATTTCAAAATCAGTAAGGGCATTGGGGTTGTCGTCAAGGTTTTCGTTGCTGTATCTCAGAAAATCTCCGTTTTCATATCGGGCAGGAAACAAAATCCAGTCTTTCAATTCTGTTTTTCCGTTGTTGTCATAACCGAAATGGGTAAACTTATCACTCGGAATTTGGATTTCGTAATGTATCGTAAAACTGATTTTTGTACCCGGAGCCAACGGATATTTTAAGTCAATTTCAATCAGGTCGATATGCTTTTCGGGTCGGTGGTAAGCCAAAGGCAAATCACTTCGGTCTCTGATGGAGAAAACAGTGGTTTTGCCCAATTCCTTTTCGGAGGCATAATAAAAACTACGAACAAACTCATCGGAAAAGCGTTTTGCCAAAGCCGAACTTTTAGACGAAAAAGCATGATTCCAATCGTTCAGAACAATTTTCTCCAGATAGTCGTTTGAAGTATTGTGGTAGGTGATTTCCTGAAACACGTTCATCTTGTCCCCTTCGGCAGAAAGCGTTGCATTCACCTTAGATTGATGCTGAGCCCTGCTGAGTAGAGAACAAGGTAAAAGTAGTAGCAATAAAAACCTGTATAAGCTCAAGTGTTATGGTTTAATGAATTTTAAAACTTCGGTATGGCTGTCGGTTTTAATCAGATATATTCCGCTCGATAAATCACTGATGTTAAGTCGGATGTTTTCTTGTTCGCCAATCAAAACAGAGCGAACCTGTTGCCCTAACAGGTTGTAAATATAAAGGTTTTTTGCCTCAATACCCAGTTGTTGGTTGATGCCCAATTCGATAAAATCACTACCATAATTGGAGGAGTTGAACCACATCAGCGGTTTCTGCTCATAAATCGGAGTAGAAAGGAAAGTTTGTGTGGTTTCAAACTGCATCACAACCGGAGTGTGGTCGCTCATCCAATAGAGGTCATCACGAAGTTCAAACGAAAATTCTCCCTGGCAATTGGTATCGTTAATGTCTTTGTCGAGGCAGTTTCCGTTGTTTCCGTAGGCTTTATAGGTGTTTTCTACGTAATAAAAATCAGTACTCGTCTGGAAGTTTTCGCTCATCATAATAAAGTCAAAACGGTCGTCCATCCCTCCCGAAGCTCCTGCATTGGCTCCTGTTCCGAAACCGCTGTTGGAAACCCTTGTCGATTGGGTATGCACCTGCTGAAAGTTGGTGCTGTTGTTCCAGCTTCCCGGAGTGTCAACAGGGTCAACCATCACAATGGCATTGTCAGGACTCAGAATTTTCTGATAACCGGGTTCAGACGAAGTATAGAAATTGAAATCACCTGCAAAAAGTACATAGCTGTTGGGGTTCAAATCCTCCAAAGCCTGAGTGAATACCTCGACCATTGCCAGTCGAGCCTGTTGGTTGGCTGTTCCGGTGCTCGATTTCAGGTGGGTAACAAAAACTTCGAGGTAAACAGGTTCTGATTCGGCTTCTTCTGTATTGAGCCTAAAGCTGTATTGGTCAATATCTCTGTAGTTGGTCTGGTGAATTTCCTGACCCAAAAACTCGAGTTTATGGGTGTTGAAAAAAACCATATTCTGGATAAAATCAGTACTGCTCGAAGTGTTGGCATGAAAAGCAGCCCGTTGAAAACCCGATAGGTTTTGCAGGGAAGTGTTCAGGATAAGGTCGGCTCCCGATTCGTTTTCCAATTCGCAGACCATAAACAAATCGGGTTGGTATTCGTCTAAAATGTCTCTGAGGATAAGCTCCCGGTTGGCAGGATTTGAACTCGGAAACCGAAAGATATTATAAAACATAGTGTTGAGGGTTTCTTGTGCAAAACCACAAACCGAAATAAAAAATAAGAAGGCAGTAATTACTTTTTTCATCATAACTAAAAATGGGTTGAAGGCAAAGATAGGTTTTTAGTTTTAGGAAAATGTTAAAACAAAAAAACAAAACCCTGCCCGGAGTTTGATTTCCGTGCAGGGTGTATAGCGGTTTTTGAATTTATCGAACCAATGAGAAATGAGAACGGAAACTTTGTTTCTGCCCATTCTGGTAATAAATGGCTTCAAACCAATAATCGGTAGAGAACAATTTCTGTCCGTTGAGTGTGCCGTCCCAGCCTGCTCCCGATGGTTTTATGGAGGTTATCAGCTTTCCGTAGCGGTCATAAATAAAGATGATGGCATCGGGTTGACCCTGCAGGTCGGGGATGTTCCAGGTGTCGTGAACTCCGTCTGCATTCGGAGTGAAAAACTTCGGATAGTTGAATATCAACAACGGAATAACTTCCGTTCCGCAACCGTTCAGATCCTGCACATATACATAATGCTGCCCAAAAGGAACGTTGGTGAATGTTCCGTGACTTTGTGGTGCTCCGTTATTTAGCCAAAAGACATAATCGCCATTTCCTGTAGCAGAGGCTTCTATGGTTCCGTTTCCTGAAAAATGTCCGGAGACGATAACGGCTTCAAAATTCTCAGGAGGTCCTGACCCGAAAACAGTTGTCGAAGCCTCTGCTACTTCACAAAGGGTGAGTCTGTCAATCACCACTACCGTATAAACTCCGGTTTGTGAAACAGTTAGTGAAGATGAGGTTTCATCGAGCATTACAGCATCGTGATACCATTCAAAAACATAATCATCGTCAGATAATCCGGTGCTGAGTATGGTCTCTGTGACACTTTCTTCGGAATCCATACAAAGCACATATTCTTCCTGAAAATCAGGATTTGGGTGAGCCAGTTTTTCCAAAATCAGCTCCACAATGACAAAGCAACCGTTGGTGTTTTCGACCCGAACGTAAAGCGTAGTTGTATTTCCGTTTTCAGGCAACGGATAAACAGCGTTTTTATCAATGGAATTTACTCCTTGAACAGCCTCATTATAGCTTGAATAATAACTTACGGAAAGGTTGATTTCTTCGCTGAAATGGTTGTCATAATCAGCTAAAACTGTGTGATAATTCCAATCTAAATCTTCATCACAAACCAAAGCCTGATAGTCATGGGCAATAGGCGAAAGCACCGTATTTATTTCCAGAACAGCCGTTTCAAAACAGCCTGCTACGGTGTTTTCAAAACGTACATAAATCAGATTATTTCCCAATACTAAAGGATAATTACCCGTAAAAGCATTGGTTTGGTTGTCTGCATCTGCCTCAGAGCCGTAGTAGGTAATGGTGAGAATTTCCGTAAGTTCATCAGGCAGATTTTGGGTCATAGGAGCCGTATAATCAAACAGGTTTACTTCTCTTATATTTCCGTTTTCGTCAAGATGACAGACATTGTTCTCAATATGATTCTCTACGGAAAGATAATGGTGAACCGTAAGGGAAATTTCTGCCAGAACATCACAAAAACCATCTGCACTTACCCGAACATATACCGTGTCGCTATATGGATTGGCATTGGTATAGGAACTAAGGCTGGTAATTGCACCCGTGTTGTTCTGAGCATCGGTCAGGGTAGGGTAGTAGGCAAACGATACGCCTTCCTGTGTTGAAATCTCATTCTGAACAGCCATTAAATCAAATTGGGTCAATCCGTTATCGTCATTTTCATCGCAAATATCAATAGCAACATTTTGACTGTCAACCGGATTGGAAGTAAAAGTAATTGGAGATACATTCACACAGCCCGTACTGTTGTTTTGGGTTCGTACATAAAGCGTTTTCGGGAAAATAGCTATGACAAAAGCAGTTGTTTTGTCAATAGAACCTGTGTTATCCCAAGCGGAACCGGCAGTAGGGTGATAAGAAACGGTTACGTCATTCTGAGTGGTAACTTCCGTATCGTAGTTTCCTAAAATAACGTCGTGTATGCCATTGAGGTCGTCATCACAAATCACATCAGAGACCTCTGCCACTTCGGGAGCAGGGAGCTTGGTAATGAAGATTTCTCTTACCGTAGCACAAAGAGTTGCAGGATTTTCAAAACGTACGAAAACAGCACTTTCTCCAACAATCGGATTAAAATCATTGATTTCGTTTTCTGTCAAAGCATTGGCACCTTGTTGTGCTTCTGCTAAATTGATATGTAAAGTGATGTTGATAAGGTCTAATATACTTTGAGGAGTATTGGCAATCATATCAGGAATATAATCACTCAGATTCAGGGTCGATGGTGTGCCTTGCTGGGTGAATTCGCAAAAAGCAGGAACCGTAACACTATCAGCCGGAATATATGGATGAACCGTTAGTGAAATCATCGCCAGTTTGTCACAAAAACCTTCCACACTTACCCGTACGTAAACCATATCAGCATACGGAATCAGATTGGTATAAGTGCTGATATTCCCGATAGGGTTGGTGTTGTTCTGAGCATTTGTCAGTGTGGAAAAGAACGTAAACGAAGCTCCTTCTGCCGTTGTAAGCATCGTGAGAGAAGGAGTCAAATCAAACTGCTCCAGACCATTATCATCACTTTGATCACACAAAGCAAAAGAAAGATTGTTGACACTTATGGAGTTGGTAATAAAAGTGATTTGAGACACATTGGCACAACCCGTATCGTTGTTTTCTGTCCTTACGAAAAGCGTTCTCGGAAAAGAATTGATGTTGTAAGGATTCGCCTTGTTGATACCATTGTTGCCATTCCATGCAAAGGCTTCGGTAGTGTGATAGGATACACTCATATTGCCCTCTGAGCTGATTTCGGAGTCATAATTACCCAGCATGACGCTATACACATAATTCAAATCATCATCACAAACCAGCATGGTTACATCTGTTACCACAGGAGCAGGAAATTTGGTAACCAACAGCTCTTTGACGGTAAAACACTGGGTAACCGGATTCTCAAACCGTACGAAAAAGACGGTATCTCCGATAGGCGGATTAAAATCGGTTAACAGATTTTCCTGCCAGGCATTGCTGTCATTTTGGGCATCGGTAAGGCTTTCGTGAAAGGTAATATTGAGAATATCAAAAACCTCGGTTTCAATATTTATCGCCATATCAGGAATCTGACTGTTCAGGTTTATAGTGCCTTGTTCGCCCAATCCGGTAAATTCACAAACATACGGAGCAATAAAATCAACCGCTTTGATATACGGATGAACCGTTAGCGAAATTTGAGCCAGATTATCACAGAATCCCGGAGCACTTATCCGTACAAAAACCATATCGGAATAAGGGTTGTCATTGGTAAACGAAGTGAAATCCGTAATGGCATTTTCATCGTTTTGAGCATCTGCCAACGAAGTGTAATAAATGAATGCGACTCCGCCTTCGGTTGCCATTTCACTTTGAACCGAAGTCAGGTCAAACTGGGTGAGTCCGTCATCATCACTTTCGTCACAAATAGCCATAGCAGCGTTTTGTGAAGGAACTTTCGGGTTGGTTGTAAAGGTGATTTCAGACACATTTACACATCCGGTAGTGTTGTTTTGCGTTCGTATAAACAACGTTTTCGGGAAAGCATCAATTACAAAATCAGTCGTTTTGTCAATGCTGTTCAGGTTGTTCCAGGCTTCCATACTGGTGTGGTGATACGAAAGGGTTACATCGGTTTCGGAAGTAACCTCACTGTCATAATCTCCTAAGATTACGTTATAAATATTATTCAAATCGTCATCACAAATCAAATCGGTTACATCTGTAACCACAGGGGCAGGGAGTTTGGTTATGGAAAGTTCTGTGATGGTAAAACACAGTGTAACCGGATTTTCAAACCGTACGAAAACAACCGTGTCTCCAACAGGCGGGTTAAAGTTGTTTGTGTCTGTGAGGGCATTTTCATCGTTTTGGGCATCGGTTATACTTTCGTGAAAAGTAATATCGAGTATATCAAAAACAGCGGTTTCGATATTTGTTGACATATCGGGAATCTGGCTGTTCAGGTTTAGGGTTGTTTCTGCCCCTAACCCGACAAATTCACAAATCACAGGCACTTCAAAATCATTGGCTTTGATATACGGATGAACCGTTAGTGAAATCTGAGCCAGATTGTCACAGAATCCCGAAGCACTTATCCGAACAAAAACCACATCGGAATAAGGGTTATCATTGGTAAATGAAGTGAAATCCGTAACGGCATTTTCATCGTTTTGAGCATCTGTCAACGAAGTATAATAAACAAATGAAACTCCGTCCTCTGTTGCTATTTCGTTTTGAACCGAAGTCAGGTCAAACTGGGTGAGTCCGTCATCATCACTTTCATCACAAATAGCCATAGCAGCGTTTTGCGAAGGAACTTTCGGGTTGGTCGTAAAGGTGATTTCAGACACATTTACACATCCGGTGGTGTTGTTTTGCGTTCGTACAAACAAGGTTTTCGGGAAAGTATCAATTACAAAATCAGTCGTTTTGTCAATGCTGCTTGTGTTGTCCCAGGCTTCCATATTGGTGTGGTGATACGAAAGGGTTACATCGGTTTCGGAAGTAACATCACTGTCATAATCTCCCAAAATCACATCGTAAACATCGTTTAAATCGTCATCACAAATCAAATCGGTAACATCTGTAACCACAGGGGCAGGGAGCTTGGTCATGGAAAGTTCTGTAACGGTAAAACATTGAGTTATAGTATTGTAAAACCGTGTGAAAACAACCGTATTCCCGACAGGAGGCATAAAATTATTTAGCTCTGTTAAGGCATTTTCGTCATTTTCAGCCTCAGTTATATTTTCGTGAAAAGAAATAAGGAGCACATCAAAAACTTCGGTTTCGATAGCGATACTCATGTTGGGAATATAGCTATTCAGGTTGATTATAGCTTCTTCGCCCGAAGCGGTAAATTCGCAAAAAGAAGGAATTTCAAAATCATTGGCTTCGATAATCGGGGCGACCACAATATGAATACGGGCTAAATTATCGCAAAAACCTGTTGCTGTTGTCCGTATGAAAATTTCCTCTGCTGTTTGATTGCTGAAATTTGTCGGGTTGGTTATCGGGTTGGTGTTGTTTTGGGCATCGGTCAAAGAGGTGTAATAGATAAAACCTGTTGCTTCTGTACTGATTTGGGCACTCACCGAAGTCAGGTCGAAAAACAGTTCGCCTGCTTCACAGGCATACATCGTGATTTCGTCATTTATCTGAGGCACTTTAATACCCGATTGAAAGGTGATTTTAGAAATCGTAAAACAACCGTTTCCGTCTGTGGTGAAGGCTTTTACATATACGGTATATTCCATAAGATTTGAAAAATCATTCAATACCATATCCGAATAATCGAAAGTCAGGCTGGCAGGAATTTCGTTGGTTTCGTTTTCAGCATCGGTTAAAGTAGGGTAATATTGGAAAACATACAACAATTCCACATTGGGTTCTCCGGTTATCCATTGGGTTTTGTAGCTGTTCAGGTTATAGGTAAATTCGCTGTCTAAATCAGTATCGCAGTTGTTTACATACACCGGATTCATTTTCGGTGACGGATATACCGAAACCAAAAGTTGTTTGATTACGAAGCAGCCCGTAGTGTTGTCGGTAAATTTTATCCAGACTACTGTAGAAGGCGTAGCATAATATTCGTTGATGTTGTCGGTAATCGGCAGGTTGTATATTGCATTGTTTTTGGTGGTGTGATAAGTAATTGTGTAATCATCAGGGTTGTCAACCATCACCAAAGGATAATCTTCCAGATTGATGATTCCGTTGAGCTGTCCTTCTGCACAAAATTCGGCAATAGTGTCTTGAACGTCTAAAGCAGGATGCTCGTTTATAGTGATAGAAGCCACCGAATAACAGCCTGTGGTTGTGTTGACCACACGGGTGTAAATGATTTTCGGAAATTCTGTTATGTTGTAATAAGAAGAAACTCCCCAGCCTCCGTTGAGAGCATCAGCTTCGGAAGTGTAATAGCTAAAGGTATATTCACTGCTGTAAGGGAAACCCAAAACCGCATCTCTATAATCATTCAGCACCACATATTCACTGATTTGATTGCTGTTGTTCTGGCTGCTGTTATTACAGATTTCTACTTCAATATCGTTCAAAACGGGTGACGGAACAAGGTTGACACTTATTTCAAAAATGTCAAAACAATCTCCTTGAGCCGTGGTGATATGCACCCAAATTGATGAAGTTCCGGTAAGGGTTACTTCGGTAATCGGGTTTTCGTTTGCCAAAGCATCGGTTTGACTCTCAAAAAAGACAAATGCCATAGCGTTGTTTATAGTTCCCCAGTTGTTGGCAATTAAAAGGTTTTGAATTTCGGAGGTAAACACCTCCTGATAGTTGTCGTTTCCTTCGTCACAAATGGCGACCTGATTGTCGTTTAGCATCGGGAACGGAACCAATTCTAACGAAACCGGAACTATCTGAATACAACCCGAAACCGTATCGGTAGCTCTGATATAAACAACCGAAGTAGGCAGTATCTGATAATTCAGTGTGGCTCCTTCGGTAAAAGTCCCGATATAAAAATTACTGTCCTGATTTTCTGCTGCTGTTTCGGAAGTATAAAAATCAATAACCGAATTTGGGTCATAAGAAGCGATAATTGCATTCAGGTTTATCGTTTCGACATTGTCAAAATCCGTATCACAGATGTGTGTATTCCCTATTCCGGGCGAAGCAGCCGCATCTGAAAAAGAAAAATTCATTTCAACAATAACCGGACAGGCATTGGCAATTTCAACTCTCACATAAACAGTCATTTGTCCGGTTGCTATACTATATTGAGAAGTGTTTGAGATAGTCCACCACCACGACCCTTCACGGGCATCATTTAAGGTGTTGTAATACAGGTAATTGTTTATGGAACTTGCCTGATCGGGTGTGAGTGCCGAAGCGATGTTTGAAGTATAAGTATTCAAATTGATAACCTCCTGTTGGTCTGAATCAAAATCACAAACCACAATAGAAACCGCTTCTTCTTCCATAGGCATAAGGTGTAACATAGCGATGTGCTCATAGTTACAACCAAAATATTTTGCCAGAACATAAACCGGAGTAACCGGAGCGGTAATGGTTATGAAAGAGAGCGGAACAACACTTTCGTCATCGGTTATGTAACTGTCTAAATCGGCTTCGGAAGCAAAAAAATAGATTTCGTCAGTAGGGTAATACGTCTGGAAAAAAGGAAGGATAGACTCATAAAAATATACGGTTTCCGTAATATCGTTAAACACGTCACAGATATAAAAATCGTTTTCCGTGATAGCAGCCGGTTCGGTAGCATTGATGTTGAAAGGCTGCGAAATTTCGAGCGAAGAACTGTTTATCGTATAGGAAGCATAAATGGTTGTCGAACCGGTTTGCGTGATTTCATAGGCAGCATCTACAGGAATTGTCTGGTTGCTGTCCAGATAAAATCCGTTGACGGTAACATCAGCAAGTGTAAGCCCTGCAGGGAGGTAATACACTAAAAAATCAGTTTCCAGATTTACGTTTATCGGAAGTTCTTCTCCACAACTTGAGGTTATTGTTTCTATTTCTTCGGGAGTTGCAGGTTCGCTTCCGTCAGCCAAACCAGGACTTCCGTCACAGTCATCGTCTGCAATTATCGTAAGTGTTGCATCAGTATTACAATAACCCTCGGCTGAAATATAAACATAAATTGTCGAATCCATCGTAATTGTAGCACTCACAGGGTTTGAAATCATACTCCAATACGGATTATAGGTGTAAAACTCAAAAGAAGCTCCTTCAATCGAAGTGGGAAGCAAGTTAGCTGTATATTGCATCAGGTTGAGTGTAATGGTCTGCCCTTGAGTTACATAACAAACCAAAGCCTGATAATCCTGAGCTTCTATCTGAGGTAAAAGTGTAAGCTGAATCGGAACAACCGAAAAACAGTCAGGGTCAGAAAAGTTATAGGAATTCCAAGCTCTTATGTAAAGCGTTTTAGTATGATTGGGCAGAATCGAACTTATGTCCAGCAGGTAATTTGAAGTGTTTGTGATTTCTCCCGTTCCTGCTATGGCATTCGCCTCTGTTGCATAAAACTTTACGGTATGCATCCAGCTGATACCAGAAATGGATAAACTGTTCAGGTTAATGGTTTCCTGATTGTTGTTGTCGTAATCACAAAAAGTGAACTCTTGATTTTCGGGAATATTTGGCTTTCGGTTGACTCGAATACGGATTTGCCCCACAATAAAACAAACTCCGCTCCGCAACACCCGGACATATACATAAGTGTCATCACCCGGAGGAAGAGTATAAGCCTCAGGATTGGCAATAGGATTGGTGTTGTTTTGAGCTGCTGTAGCACTGCTGTGATAGCTGAACGTAAGCGTAGTATCAGGATTTATTTCTGTTTCATAGGCGGTTAAATCTACCACTCCTGTTTCTCCTGTAGCCAGACAAATGATTTTTTCCAGATTGTTTGCCGTAGGGAAATCTGCTGAAAATTCAATATCAATCTCGTCTTCTACCACTATAGAACTACACAGATTATAAGTAACTTTTGCCGTATAAGAAGTGTTGGTGGTAGGAGAGATCGTCAGAGGATTAGAAGAGCCTACATAGCCTCCGCTGCTGTTGAACCATTGCAGGGAAGCAGCATTGATTCCCGAAGGCACAAAAGCCCAGGCTTCGCTGGTTGTTTCTTCTACTTCCCATAAGCCGCTGTTTCTGTCCGGAGCGGCTAATCCGCTTAATCCGGTTACATTGGTGAGTCCTATCATTGCCCGTTTTCTGGCATCGTCAAGACTTGGGTCGGGATTTAAAGGTTTCTCTTTTACATACACTTCAATCCGGTTGGTTGTTTCATACAAAACAATTTGTGAGGTAGAGTGATAAAGGTTGGTTCCGTATTGAAGAATATTGTTATAATTGACGATAAACTGCCTGTAAGGAGCGGTTCCCATAGTGAGAATGCGAACTTCATCGTTGTTTTGCATATCGTGAAACACTCCGAAAATGGAATTTTTAGGCAAACCCTGATTCGGAATAGGTCCGGAAACAATAAACGGACAATCTGCATTGGCATTGGTTTCTTCAAAACTCAGCACTCCGTTGTCGCTTATGGTGATGTTTTCATATTGATTTCCGTAAAAGCAAAATTCAAAAGGAAGCGAAATCCAATCCCCGAAAACGTCATCTTTTTTGCCTGCCTGACCTTCTATTTCAATAAGAGTTCCTGCCGTATAGGCAGCTACGGGTGAATGCGGAATAGACTCTACCGTATAGGAATTAGTCTGATAAATAGCAGGATAAGTGGCAGTAAGCTGAATGGTTTGTCCTGTATTAAAATCATAGTTACAGTCGATGTCTATCTGACCTGTTGTATTGTGTTGGTCTGTAACCGTTACCGAAGGAGTCTGAGCATAAAGGTTTGCTATTCCTGCTAATAGTATAGATAAAAAATGTAGCGTTTTTCTCATAACTCTATTTTTTTTGCGAAAAAAAATCTATTTAGTATAAAATTGATATTGACTTACAAAGATAATAGATTTATTTGAAGTAAAAATCACCCGAAAGGGTGATTTTGAAGGCTTAAATATATTCCCCTTGGGTATTCATTGATTGATTTTGAAGAATAGAAAAACCCTGACGGAGTTTGAAATTTCGTCAGGGTTTAAATTATATTTCAAATAAAACTATTCCGTTTTTTCTTCCGAAGAAGCATCTTTTACATCTTCGCCTTTCAGATAAGTCGGAAGATTAAGCCCTGCCATATTGAATAAATCATTCAAAGGCGGAACGGTTTTCATCATTCCTGATACGAAATTAGCGGTCGAATTGTTTCCGTTATCTGCATTTGCTCCCGAATCCCAAACCGTAATTTTATCAATTTTGATGTTTTTAACTGCCTCAACCTGAGTTTTAACGAGTTCAGGAAGTTTTTCGATAAGCAATAACTGGAATGCTTTTGTCGGGTCGCCTCCTGCAGCCGAAACCACATCTTTATATCCCTCTGCCTGTTTGGTCAGGATTTCGTAAAGACCTTTTGCTTCTGCTTCCATTTTGGCAAAAATAGCATCAGCTTCTCCTTTTGCCTGAACTCTGATTCGTTCTGCTTCTGCCTGAGCCT
This sequence comes from Flavobacteriaceae bacterium, assembly GCA_041676345.1. Lineage (GTDB taxonomy): Bacteria > Bacteroidota > Bacteroidia > Flavobacteriales > Flavobacteriaceae > Flavobacterium. Next base: position 12,023 of record JBAYSC010000041.1, read on the forward strand.
CGATAATTGCTTTTTGTTTGGAAATTTCAGCAGGGACAACAATATTGGCAATCTGGGTAGAACGTTCTCTTTCCGAACGGGCTGTTTCAGCTTTCTGCTCTGCCAGGTAGGCTTCTTCGAGAGCTTTTGCCTGTTGTACTTTTTCGGCTGAAATGGCAATTCTTAATGATTCGGCTTCTTTTTCTCTACGAAGTGCATCAGAATTGGCAATGTTGATTTTAGCTTCATTTTCTCCTTTTACAGCCACTGCATTTGCCTCCGAAGTAGCCACACGGGTATCTCTTTCTGCCTCTGCCTTTCCGATTGATTCATCTCTGAAAGCCGAAGCAATGCTTACTTCTCTGTCTTTGTTGGTAATAGCAATTTTAACATCTCTGTCCCTGTGGGTTTCAGCAATCTGAACATCACGTTCTCTGTCTGCCATTGCTTTTCCGGTTTCTCCAATTTTTTCCTGCTCTGCAACCGAAATTTTAGCTTCGTTAATTGCCTTTGCAGCCGCTTCTTTACCCAAAGCCTCAATATAGCCCGATTCGTCTTTAATATCGGTTACGTTTACGTTAATCAGTTTCAGACCGATTTTTTTCAGCTCCGTATCTACGTTTTTGGAAATATTATCCAAGAATTTATCCCTGTCCGAGTTGATTTCTTCGATAGTCATCGTAGCAATAACCAAACGCAACTGACCGAACAAAATATCTTTTGCCAGTTCCTGAATATCACTCGGAGTAAGCCCAAGCAAACGTTCAGCAGCATTATTCATACTGTCTAAATCGGTTGAAATGGCAATCGTAAAACGACAGGGCACATCAACACGGATATTCTGTCTTGATAAAGCATTTGTAAGGTTGGCTTCAATCGAAATCGGTTTTAAATCCAGATAGGCATAATCCTGAATTACAGGCCAGATAAAAGCCCCTCCTCCGTGAATACATTTGGCTGAGCTTCCTCCTGTTCTTCCGTAAATTACCAGAATTTTATCGGAAGGACAACGTTTGTATCTCGATACCAAAGCCAGAAATATGACAAATCCGACCGTAACTGCAATAACAAGTAATAATAATTCTCCCATTTTTTTTAGTTTTTAAAAGCCCCCAACCCCAAAGGGGAGCTGTTTGTTGATAGTTAAATTTTAAGTTTTATTTGGTAGATAGGGGGCTTACTATCAGCAGATTTCCTGCTTCAACAGCAATAACCCGTACGATATTTCCTGACGGAATTGCATCATTTTCGGTAACGGCATCAAGTTCGTGAGTTGTTCCTTTTACGGAAACCTGTACTTTTCCTTTCCCTGATTTTCTTTCGGGAATGGTAAGGTAAACCGAAGCTGTTTTTCCGATAGTGCTTTCAATTTTAAAGGTGTTGTCTTCGCCTAATTTCAGAATCTGCCTTATCAGAAAGAAAAACAACCCGACAAAGGCGGCTCCAACCAGAAAAGCGACAAAAACCAGGATAGTTTTGTTTTCAAAACGGTCATAAAGCAAAACACCTGCCCACCCGAAACCAAGTAGAAAATTGATTAAATTCCGTAAAGAAAAAAGCTGAAAAGGAGCATCACCTCCGTCAAAATCGCCTTCAAAATCCGCTTCAATTCCGTCTGAAGCATCTGCTCCCATAAAGGTCATAATCATCTGAATGACAAATATAACACTCACAGGAATCGCTATATACCAAAAGGTTTGGTGTAAAGCTTCAAGGTCTTGTAAAAAGTACATAGTTGATAGAAATTGACCTTAAAAACGGTAGCCTACACTAATTCCCGCATTGGCTTCGATAGCCGAAAAGCGATCGCTCACGTCTTCGTTGAAATTTCGGGCGATGCTGGCATACGGGCCAATGGCAAACTTGTCATTCCAAGCCCATTTGTAGCCCACTCCCAAACCGAGGATAAAGCTGTCCATCTCCGTATTGCCTTTAACCAGGTCTTTATGTTCTCCGAAACGGTATTTCACAAACGGATAAGCATAAAAAGTGGCAGCATTTTCGGGGTTGAAATAGTAGTTGTAATTCAACAAAACACTATTGGTGTCAAATTCTTTGGTGTCGCTTTCATCAGCATACGAAAAGCGGTCGTTGATATGAACTTCTGCCCCAATCGACTGGTTGTCGTCAAGGAAAAACTCATAACCCACTTCAACCGAAGCAATAGCAATGGTGTTCAACACGTTGAATTTTACTTCACTTTTATACTGTGCTGAGGCAAAAAAGATACTTCCCAACAGAAGTACGGTAGTAGTGATTTTTTTCATGATTTTCGATGTAGATTATAGATTATTCACAAATATAAATATTTTATTGAATTGGTTCGTATTTGTTTCGTAAAAAATTAAACAGATTTTTTATGTACCAGCAAAGCATATTCTTTGGCAAAATAGCTGGCAATCAAATCGGCTCCGGCTCTTTTAAAAGCCATAAGTTGTTCGACCATTACGGCATCGTGGTCGAGCCAGCCTTTTTGGGCAGCTGCTTTTATCATGGCATATTCTCCCGAAACCTGATAGACCGAAACCGGAACATTTACGGCATTTTTCACTTCTCTGACGATATCCAAATAGGGCAATCCCGGTTTTACCATCACAATATCTGCTCCCTCTTCAACATCGGTAAGGGTTTCTTTGACAGCCTCTATGCGGTTGGCATAATCCATCTGATAGGTTTTTTTGTCTCCGAATCCGGGAGCCGAATCCAGAGCATCACGGAAAGGTCCGTAAAAAGCCGAAGCATATTTGGCACTGTAACTCATGATTCCTACATTCGGGAAGTTGTTTGCTTCCAGCATAGCTCTGATGGCTTTGATTCTTCCGTCCATCATATCGCTCGGAGCTACAAAATCGGCTCCTGCCTGAGCGTGTGAAAGACTCATTTTGGATAACACTTCAACGGTTTTGTCGTTTACGATTTCTCCGTTTTCGACAATTCCGTCATGCCCGAAACTCGAATACGGGTCAAGAGCCACATCGGTCATAACTACCATTTCGGGAACAGCATTTTTTACCGCCTTGATAGCTCTTTGCATCAGTCCGTCAGGGTTTAGGGCTTCGGTTCCTGCATTGTCTTTCAGTTCATCGGGAACTTTTACGAAAAGCAAAACCGATTTTAAACCCAAATTCCACAATTCTTGTACTTCTTTTTTCAGATTATCCAGACTCAGCCTGAAATAGTTAGGCATAGAGGCGATTTCTTCTTTTATGTTTTCGCCTTCGGTAACAAAAAGCGGAACGATAAAATCATTCACACTTAAAGAGGTTTCTCTGACCAAATCCCGAACCGATTGGTTTACCCGTAGTCTTCTGTGTCTCATTTTTAAATTATTTATTAGAAGAAAGCCAGCCCATTATTTCGATTTTTAAATCTTTTAGGTTTTTTGACTTTCTCTGTTTTTTCCGCCTGCAAAATTACGAAAAAATGACTACTTTTGGCTTATGAAAAGCACAGTTTCAGGAAAATTATATTTAATTCCCGTTATGATGGGAGAGACGAGCAACCCCGGTGATGTGTTGCCCGAGAGTGTAGCCAAAACTATCGAAATGATAGATTATTACATCGTTGAAAACGAAAAAACGGCTCGCAGGCATATTAAGAAAATCGTCCCACACAAAAAACAACCCGAACTACAAATTCGCTTGTTGAATAAACATACAGATAATAAGGAATTTTCTGAAATGTTGCAACCTTGTTTGGATGGAATCAACGTGGGTTTAATGTCTGAAGCCGGTTGCCCTGCCATTGCAGACCCGGGGGCTGCTATAGTGAAAATCGCTCACCAAAAGGGCATTCAGGTAGTGCCAATGGTCGGGCCTTCTTCGATTCTGATGGCGATGATGGCATCGGGTTTCAACGGACAAAGTTTTGCCTTCAACGGCTATCTCCCGATAGACAAACAGGAAAAGAAAAATGCTTTGAAGGGTTTTGAAAGGCTGACTTCCGAGAAAAACCAGTCGCAGATTTTTATTGAAACACCTTACCGCAACAACAAACTTTTTGAAGATTTACTCCAGATGCTTCAACCCGACACACTGCTTTGTGTAGCAGCCGATATTTCCTTAGAAACGGAATACATCCGAACCAAAAAAGTCTCGGAATGGAAAAAAACAAAGGTCGATTTGCACAACCGACCTTGTATATTTATACTGTCAAAACAGTAAGAGCCTGTTTAAAATTTATCTAATAATTTGTTTATGCTTCTTTTTGGCTGCAACTTCGTTATATTTTCTTGAGATAGAACACCGCTATCTCAAGAAAATATGCCTTGTTTCGCTCAAAAA
>JBAYSC010000042.1:0-15778 GCA_041676345.1 Flavobacteriaceae bacterium
AGCGAAAAATGAATATTTTTGTTCTGTTTGAAGGCTTTTTTGCACTGCATAGCAGCGCTACGGAGTAAGAAAAAGACAAAAAACAGGGCAAAAAGAACATTTTTTTAGCCAATTGAAAAAAGTCAAGATGAGTTCAGTAATCAAAAGAGGCAATACAAAACGTATTGCCTCTTTTTTATGAAATAAAATCAGTAATTTTACCTCATAAAAAAATCAAAGGTATGTGGCGAAAAGCGATTTTCTTTTTACTCCTTATAGTGGCAAGTTCTTGTATCAGCACAAAACTTACCATAAAAAATATTGACAATACGGCTCAAAGCCCTGAGTTTTTAGACAAAGACACCTATAAACTCACCCAAAAAGCAACCGATAAAAAATACGGTTATGACGAAGATTATCCGGTGAATTTAGGGTTTGGACTTTTACATCAACGAGAAGCAAATAAAGAAAAATTCCTCAAAGCACTGTTGGGTCCCAATGGCGAAAAAATAACTTATCAGCAAGAGGGAAGTTGCTGCCCGTTTCCGACCAAAACCAGTGAACTCGGAGGCGGAATGCTCGATGTATATCACATCACCTGGGAGGGCAATCAAAAACCGCTAACGCTTTATCTGAATACCTACGAAAAAGGAAAAGTGCTGATTCCGCTTGGGCTTACAGCCAAAAATTAAAATACTTTAATGGCTTCGTTATAGGCACTTTCGAAATGCAACGGATGAAGATGGGTTTCTATTTTGTTTGAAGTAAAATACGAAAGCATTTTTTCGGTTGGCATATTTCCGGTAAGGTCGTCTTTTGCCATCGGGCAACCTCCATAACCTTTAATAGCTCCGTCAAAACGCCTGCAACCTGCCCGGTAGGCACTGTCAACTTTTTCAAACCACTTGTCGGGAGTAGTGTGCAGATGGGCACCGAATTCTATTTTCGGATATTTCGGAATCAGGTGCGAAAAAAGATAGTCAATCACTTCGGGAGTCGAACTTCCGATAGTGTCTGACAGCGACAGGATTTTCACTCCCATTTTCGATAATTTTTCTGTCCATTCGCCTACAATTTCCACATTCCACGGGTCTCCGTAAGGGTTTCCGAAACCCATCGAAAGATAAGCCACTACTTCTTTATCGGTTTTGGTTGCTATTTCGAGAATTTCGTTTAAAGTAACGATAGATTCCGCTATGGTTTTATGAGTGTTTCGCATCTGAAAGTTCTCCGAAATCGAAAACGGAAAGCCCAGATACTGAATTTCTTTGTATTGGCTTGCTGTTTCTGCCCCTTTGGTGTTGGCAACAATAGCAAGGAGTTTGCTCCGGGTTTGTGATAAATCAAGACCTGCCAGAACTTGGGCTGTATCCTGCATTTGTGGAATGGCTTTGGGAGAAACAAAGCTTCCGAAGTCAATAGTGTCAAACCCAACCCGTAAAAGTGATTGAATATAAGTAATCTTTTTTTCGGTCGGAATGAACGTTTTGATGCCTTGCATAGCATCTCTCGGACATTCTATTATTTTTACGGATTTCATAACTGCAAAAATAACTTTTTTTAGATAAAAATCGAAATGTTTTGAATTAGGTAACTTTTAAAAATAAAAACCCCGTTTTATAAGCTTTAAAACGGGGTTCGAAACAATAAATAACCTAATTATTGCCAACCTCCTCCAAGAGCTTTGTAGGCGTTGACCGTTTCGTTTAACTGCTTCATTTTTATTTCGATAAGTTCGAATTTTGATTCCAAAGCTTCTCTTTGAGTCAAAAGAACTTCCATGTAATCAGCCCTGGTAGATTTGAATAAATTATTTGAAATCTCTACAGATTGAACAAGGGCATCTACCTCAGCTTCTTTGAGTTTAAAGCTACTATCGAGATTTTTAATTTTAGATAAGCTATTCATAATTTCTAAATAGGCATTGAGTATCGTTTTTTGATAGTCATATACTGCCTGAAGTTGTTTAGAATTAGCACTATAATATTCCGCTTTGATAGCATTTCTGTTAATAAGCGGAGCTACCAAATCTCCTGTAAGAGAATACATCAGTGCATGTGGTTTTACTAAATAATCTGGATTAAAAGCCTGATAACCGATTCCTGTTGAAATTCCTATTGAGGGATAGAACCGGGCTTTGGCCGATTTTACATCGAGTTTGCTGGCTGCCAGTTCTAATTCAGCTTGTCTGATATCCGCACGATTTTGTAAAATATCTGAGGGGAAACCGGTAGCTATGACATTTGGTATTAAATCTTGGAAATTTTCGGCATTTCTTTCGATTTTTTGAGGAAACCTTCCGGTTAAGAAATTAATTTGGTTTTCAGTTTCGATTATTTCCTGCTGAATCTCAAATTCCATTCCTTTGGTTTTCAAAACTTGTGCTTCAAATCGCTTTACGACCAATTCATTCGTACGAGCTGATTCTTTCAAAAGCTTTACAATCTCCAATACCTCTGACTGAATTTTGATGTTCTCTTTAATAATCTCTAACTGACAGTCTAAGGCTAACAACTCATAATAAGAATTAGCTATTTCGGCAATAAGGTTAGTAACCATAAAGTTTTTTCCTTCCACCGATGCTAAATAACGATTTACGGCTGCTTTTTTAGCATTTCGAAGCTTCTTCCAAACATCGATCTCCCATGTAGCATAAGCCCCGACCATATAGTCTTGTAAAGGTTCCGGCATTTCTTTTCCGTGGAGAATTTCCGTATTAGCCTCCATAGCTCCAATGTTGGTATAGCGGGAAACTTTATCCACACTGGCTCCTGCTTTTAGTCCGGCAGAAGGCAGGTATTCTCCTTTTCGGGCTCTTACTTCGTTTTTAGAAATTTCTATTTCCTGTAAGATGATATTCAATTCTTGATTGTTCACCAGAGCGGTATCAATCAGTGCTTGTAAATAAGAGTCCGTAAAGTATTCTTTCCAATTGAGTTTTGCCGAGTTCAGAGAATCTTTCTGAAAATTGGAATACTCCTCCGGAAGTGTCATCTTTTCATCTTTTTGGACTAATTGAGGAGTCTTACAAGCATTAAAACTCATAATTACCAATCCAAATACAACCGTATATTTTATAATTCTTAGCTTATTCATTTTCAAAAAATTCTTCTGTGAATGGTTTATCATATTCCTTTTTAATCAACTTTCGTTTGTCTGCAAGTCCTCCGAAAATGTAATACAATCCCGGAATCACGATAACTCCGAATAGGGTTCCGAATAACATTCCGCCTAAAGATGAAGCTCCAATGGTGTGATTTCCAACAGCACCTGCTCCGGTAGCGATAACTAACGGAAACAATCCGGCAATAAAGGCAAAAGAAGTCATCAAAATCGGTCTGAAACGGACTTTGGCAGCTTCGATTGTTGCTTCATATAACGAAGCACCCTGCCTTCGCTTATTGACGGCAAATTCGACTATCAATACGGCATTTTTACCCAGTAACCCGACCACCATAATCAAACCTACCTGAGCATAAATATCATTGGCAAGCCCCATTGTTTTTAGCAAAAACAAAGACCCGAAAACACCTGCAGGAAGTGATAGAATCACAGCAAACGGAATAATAAAACTCTCGTATTGGATGGCTAAAACCATATAAACAAATATCAATACTATGGCAAATACATAGATTGCTTCGTTTCCTCTTCTTGCTTCGTCATATGATAATCCTTCCCAGGCGATGTCATAACCGTGTGGGAGGGTTATTTCGGCTGTCTCTTTGATTGCTGCAATGGCATCAGCCGTAGTATATCCGTTAGCCGGAAGCCCTCGTATGGCAGCCGAATTATACATGTTATATCGGGTAATCTCATTAGGACCTTGTGTCTTTTTAAGTTTCATAAAAGACGAGTAAGGCACCATTTCACCCATATCATTTTTTACATACAGATTCAAAATATCCGATGGCAATCTTCTGAATTCCGGTGAAGATTGTACGTAAACTTTGAAAAACTGACCGAAACGGATAAATCCTTGTTCGTATGTACTTCCGATTAAAATATTCAGCGTTTCCATAGCTTTTCCGATAGAAACACCTTTTTGCATAGCTGCATCATTATCAATTTCTAATTCATATTGCGGATAATCAGCTGCAAAAAAAGTGAAGATTCCGGTTAACTCTTTTCGCTTGCTTAAGTCTTCCATAAATTGTTTGTTGACTTTGTCGAATTCGTGATAATCAGTCGTAGCATTTTTATCCAGCAAACGAAGTGAAAAACCACCTGAAGAACCAAATCCCGGAATAGCAGGTGGCTCGAAAAATTCGATAACAGCTCCCAGTCCGTGAGATTTTTCTTCGAGTTCTTCCATAATTTCATGAACCGAATGCTTTCTGTCTGACCAGTTTTTAAGGTTAATCAAACAGGTTCCGGCATTTGACCCACGACCTTCGGTCATAATTTCATATCCGGCCAATGAAGCTACAGATTCTACTCCCTCAACTTCTTCACATATTTTCTGTAATTTTCTAGAAACTTCATTGGTTTTTTCAAGAGTTGAACCCGGAGGCGTTTGAATGATAGCATAAATGGTTCCTTGGTCTTCTCCCGGAATGAATCCGCCCGGAAGCACTTGATTTTGGATATAAATTCCGATACAAAAAGTAATCAGCATTCCCCAAGTAACCGTTTTTCGAGATACGATTTTTCTAAGTAAGCCAGTGTATTTTCCGGTTACTCGCTCAAAAATAGAGTTGAATCCTTCGATGAGTTTATCGGCAATATTTTTATTTTTGTGTTTTTTGGAATGTTTTTTCAACAATATGGCACACAAAACCGGAGTTAATGTCAAAGCCACCACAGCCGATATGATAATCGAACTTGCCATAGTAATTGAGAATTGACGGTAGAAGGTTCCCACAGGTCCGCTCATGAATGAAATAGGCAAGAATACAGAAACCATGACCATAGTAATGGCTATAATTGCTCCTCCGATTTCCTGCATTACTTCTTTTACGGCTTTGTAGGGCGAAATGTCCTTTTCTTCCATTTTAGCATGGACGGCCTCGACGACGACAATAGCGTTATCTACTACAATACCGATGGATAACACCAAAGCGAATAACGTTACTAAGTTGATAGATAATCCGAAAATATTGATAAAGAAAAAAGCTCCGATGAGCGAAACCGGTACGGCAATAATAGGGATGAGGGTTGAGCGCCAATCTCCTAAAAAGACAAACACTACAAGAGCCACCAGGATAAAAGCATCTCTAAGGGTGTGAATTACTTGGTCTATCGAAGCATCCAGGAATTGAGAAACGTCATAACTTATTTTGTAATCCACTCCCGGAGGGAAGTCTTTTTGCATGATGGCTAGCTGCTCTTTTACTTTAGCAATTACTTCATTGGCATTACTTCCGTAATTCTGTTTCAGCATGATAGAAGCTGAAGGATTACCATCTAAGTTAGAATAAATATCAAAGAATTCACTTCCGAGCTCTATGTTTGCGATATCTTTAAGATGAATGCTTTGTCCTTCGGAATTGGCTCTCAGAATGATATTTTCGTATTCTTCCGGTTTGTTGTATTGTCCTTTATAGGTAAGTACGTACTCCAAAGATTGAGCTTCAATTCCGGAACTTTGTCCGATACGACCCGGACGACCGATAATACTTTGTTCAGCCAAAGCCTCCATCACTTCGTCTGCCGAAATTTTGTAAGCTCTCATACGGTCTGGGTTCAGCCAAACTCTCATCGCATATCTCCGGCTTCCTAGAATTTGTGCCTTGGCAATTCCTTCAACACGGTTAATCTCAGGAATCATACTTACAGTAGCATAGTTGTAAAGGAATTTTTCGTCTATACTTTTATTCTTACTGTAAAGATTCACATACATCAACATACTGGGCTGTATAGGCATCACGACAACTCCTTCTTTCTGGATTAGCTCAGGAAGTAAAGGCATAACCTGGTCAACCCTGGTTTTGACGAGTACCATAGCATCATTCGGGTCTGTGCCGGGTTCGAATACTACGTTAAGTGTCGCTTCACCTGCACTGGTAGCATCTGAAGAAAGGTATCGCATTCCTTGAACTCCGTTGATGGCATTTTCTAAGGTAATCAGTGATGATTTTACCAATACATCTGCACTGGCACCCGGATATGCAATCGAAATGCTAATGGTTGTTGGGGCAATTTGTGGGAATTGTGATGTAGGGAGTTGCTTTACGGCAAGCATACCTACAAAAACGATCAGAACCGATAAGACAATAGCTAATACGGGTCTATGTATGATTTTACTAAACATATTTTTAAGTTTGTTTTATTCTGAATAGAGTTCCAGGTTTGAGATAACAGTTTTCGGGTCAATCAGTTTGATTTCGATTTTGTCGTTATCTTTCACTTTTCGTAATCCTTCCAATAGTATTTTGTCTGATTTTTTGAGTCCTGATTCGACAATGTATAAATGCGGAAGTTCTGCTTGAATTTTTATTTCTTTGGCTTTAACCACATTGTCTTTTGTGATAATATACACATAACGTTTGTCTAGCACTTCAAAAGTTGCTTTTTGAGGAATAAGCATCGCATTCTCAATAGAAGTAGGGATAACTACACTTCCGGTTTGCCCATAACGCAATAATCTGTCAGGATTATCAAATGTGGCTCTAAACGAGATATTTCCGGTTTCGTTATCAAAATCAGCTTCAATGGTTTCTACTTTTCCTTGTAGAGGAAACATTTTTCCGTTTGCTAGTTTTAACCCGACATGTTTCAGGTTTTCTTTATTAGCCTGATTCATATAATCAAGATATTCAGATTCTGTCACATTAAAATATACCCACATTTTGCTGTTATCCGAGAGTTCTGTGATGAGTTCGCCTTCATCAATCAGACTACCCACACGTACTCTTAAACGGTCAATAATTCCGTCAAAAGGAGCTCTGATTTCAGTAAATTGTAAGTGAGTTTTAGCCAGTTCCAGTTCTGCTTTTGCTTTATCCCATTTTGCCTTTTCCATAGCAAGTTCATTAGGAGCAACGACTTTGTTTTCGGTCAAGGCTTTGGTGTTTTTGTATTCAATCTCAGCATAATCGGCTTCTGCCTGAGCTTTCATAACTTCTGCCTGATACATATTAGGCATGATTTTAAAGAGAAGTTGTCCTTTCTTTACGGCTTGCCCTTCATCGATATAGATGTTTTGTAAATATCCTTTTTCGAGAGCACGAACTTCGATATGGTTTATCGAATGAATCTGACACACATAATCTTTATGAACCAGAGTGTCTGTAGCTACAGGGTTTGTTACTAAAAAAGTAGCTTTTTCATGTTTTTCTTTTTTTTCTGATTGACAGCTGGTGTTACATAATATAGCTGCCAACCCTAATACCATAAGGGTTTTCTTCAACATAGTTGATTAAATTTTAATGATTACTTGAATTAAAAAGTAGTAAAACAACAATGAGATTAGTCCGCTACAAAACCGAATAATCTAGAGTGTTACTGCAATATTTTGATAAGAGTTGTAAGAGACTGAACTAGAGAATCACAGTCGATAGACGCAATAAATGATATAAAGCGAATCTAAAATAGGAATAAAGGAATAAAACTTATCGGTAGAAAGTTTTGAACCTTGAAAGATTGTATACGTTATAGATAGAAATGGAGAGGGAAGAAAATATTCGTCGGAGTCTAATTTTTTAACCGGATAAATAGCTCCTTCTATAATTTCACACTGAACAAGTTCAACTTTTTTATCTTGATCTTTTTCTTCGGAGAACTGATTCCTGAAATTATTTGTGGTAAGGGAGAGGCTACTAACTGCTTTTTGTGCATCCATATTGCTATGCACAGCATTAAACCCTATAACTCCCGCAAGAGTTAAGAGTAAAAACATGAAATATTTATAGCCTCTTATTTTCATAATCGGCTACAAATGTAAAGCAAAGCTGTAATTCTGAAAAGTTTTTTGAGTCTAAATAATAGAGTTTCTTTTTTAGAATTCTTTAGAGCTTAGTATTTAAAGGGATTTTCTAAAATATGACCACATTAAAGTTTTGTGCCAGAGGCTCAAGCTGGTCAAATAACTTGTCAAAAAACAACTTGCCATATTCACTGTAATATTCTGCAAAATTGTTTTGTCTTTCTTGCAGACTTTGATTCGGGAAAAGTTCGTTTTGCAAAGCGATAATCTGCTTCAACTGCTCTGCAAAATATTTTTTATGGGCTTTCAGAAGTCGTTTTTCTAAATTTTCCAACCCTTTGATTTGTTTTCTTTCCTGAGCATTTACAGCTCCTGTAAACGATTTATCGGTTTTGGCAACGGCTGCTTTGAGTGTTTCAAATTGTTTTTGCAGTTGTGATTTCAGCTCAGCAAAATCAATATCAATTTCAGAAAATGCTTTGGCTTTTCGGTCAACGAGTTTGGGTTGTTTTTCAAATAAATCAGCAAATGTGAGACTTAGTTTTTCTCGTTTTCGATTCTGTTTTTCACTCACCAAAACTGCCGAATTGCGAAGCAACAACACCGGAAACGGAACTTTTACTTCCTCAAAAAAAGCTTTTAGTTCCAGCCAATAAGCCAATTCACCTCCACCGCCTACATAACATAAATTCGGGAGAATCACCTCCTGATAAAGCGGTCTTAAAATCACATTCGGACTGAATTTTTCGGGCTGTGAGTGTAAAATATCCAAAAGTTCACTTTCAGAGAATTTCAGGTTGGTGTTGTTGATTATATAGGTGTCATTCTCTTTGATAATCCTTTCACGTAGGTTTTTATCCAGATAAAAAAGGTTGATTTCTCTGGGATTTACCTGAACCGAATAAGGAAAATCCCTAAGGGTTTCAGATACTTTCGTGAACGAAACTTGGTTTTGTAGCTCTTGTTGGATATATGGAGCAAAAAGTTTTTTCAGATTTTTGTCGTTGCCGTCTAGAATCACCAATCCGTATTCTGAAAACAGTTCGTTTACCAGAAATCGGGTAGCATCGGCTAAATTGTCGTGTTTCAGATAAGAATCTTCAAACAAATCTTTTAAATATTGGGCATGGGTCGAGATTCCGAGTTCGGTAGAAAGCACTTTAAAAACTTCTGTTAGACCTTCTGTGTCAAATTCCCCTACAGCTCCACCCGAAGGTTTGTTCCAGACAATCTTTTTTTCGTGAAGCAAAAAATGGTTAATTTCTTCAAAATCGTGATCTTCGGTTGCCATCCAATAAATGGGAACAAAATGATTTTCAGGATATTGCTGTTTTAGTTGCTGACAAAGTTTAATCACCGAAATGATTTTATACACAAAATACAGATGCCCCGAAAACAAATTGAGCTGGTGCCCGGTGGTAATAGTAAACGTGTTTTTTTGGTTTAGCAGCTCGATATTTTGTTGAGTAATTCCCGATACCCTCAGCCCTTGATATTGTTTTTGCAGAGCCGACGTCAGGATTTTTCGGTTTTCTGTATTGAAATTTTGCTTTTCTTTAATCTGAAGCCTAAAATTATCAAGTGTAGGAAAATGCTTATAAAACGGTTTGACCTTTTCAGATTGGTTTAAGTAGTCTGTGATGATTTCAGAGAAATATCCCGAATTCTGAAAAGTAATACAATCCGATGGCATAGCTTTTTTGATTTTACAGGCAAAAATAGTGATAAACTTTGTTTTAGCAGTATTTTCTCAAATCTAAATCGGCAAGACAGCTTGTTATACTGAAAAAATAACACAAAAATTAAAAACAGGCTCTTATAAACAAACCAAAAAAACCGAAAATGATAGAGTAATCCCGATGGTTTTTTCTGTTGTTATTTTTTCTTAAAAGGGTTATAAAATGGGAGAAAATACCAAATATAATGATTAAATTTACAGCATCGAAATAAACAATATATGTCGCAAATAAAAAAGATAGCCGTTCTCACCTCCGGAGGCGATGCTCCGGGAATGAATGCTGCTATTCGTGCTGTTGTCAGAGCTGGTGTATATCACCATGTGAAATGTGTGGGGATTTACAGGGGCTATCAGGGAATGATAGAAGGCGATTTTAAAGAAATGGATGCCCGAAGTGTGAAAAACATCATCAACAAAGGCGGTACACTCCTGAAATCTGCACGGTCAAAAGAATTTATCACACCCGAAGGAAGAAAAAAAGCCTACGAAAACCTTAAAAAAGAAGGTGTGGATGCTTTGGTGATTATCGGAGGTGACGGAAGTTTCACAGGAGGATTGATCTTTAGCAAAGAATTTGGCATACCCGTGATGGGAATTCCCGGAACGATTGACAATGATATTTTCGGAACCAGCCACACTTTGGGTTATGACACAGCTTTGAATACGGTGGTCGAAGTGATTGACAAAATCAGAGATACCGCAAATTCGCATAACCGATTGTTTTTTGTCGAAGTAATGGGCAGAGATGCAGGTCACATTGCCCTGAATGCAGGCATCGGAGCAGGAGCGGAAGAAATCCTGATTCCCGAAGAAAACCTTGGGTTGGACAGGCTTTTGGAATCTTTGAAAAAAAGTAAAGAATCGGGGAAAACATCCAGTATCGTAGTGGTGGCAGAAGGTGATAATACAGGTAAAAATGTTTTTGAACTCAAAGAATATGTAGAAAAAAACATGCCCGAATATGACGTAAGGGTTTCGGTTTTAGGACACCTGCAACGAGGTGGAAGTCCGTCTTGTTTTGACAGAGTGCTGGCAAGCCGTTTGGGTGTGAAAGCCGTAGAATCGCTTCTCGAAGGAAAATCGGGCTATATGGTAGGGCTGCTCAATGATAAAATCGAACTTACACCTTTGGAACAAGCCATCAAAGGAACCTGTAAAATAGACCAGGAATTGCTCAGAGTGTCGGATATTGTGAGTATATAAAAAGTGGTCAGTTTTTAGTGTTCAGTAAACAGTCACTATTTAGTAGGCAGACCAATAACCTGAAACCTGAAATCGACAACCGACAACCAACAACAAATAACCAATAACAAATAACTAAATATAATTATGTCAAAAGTAAAAATAGGAATCAACGGATTCGGTAGGATAGGCAGACTGGCTTTACGGGAAATAGTAAAAAGAAATGATGTAGAAGTAGTAGCGGTCAACGATTTATTAGAGGCAGACCATCTGGCTTACCTCCTTAAATATGATTCGGTTCACGGAAGATTTGACGGAACAGTCGCTATCGAAAACGGAAATCTGGTAGTAAACGGACAAAAAATTCGGGTAACTTCTGAAAAAGACCCTGTCAATCTGAGATGGAACGAAGTAGGAGCAGAGATAATTCTGGATTGTAGCGGAATTTTCACCACTCTCGAAAAAGCCGATTCTCATATCAAAGCCGGAGCAAAAAAAGTGATTATTTCGTCTCCGTCTAAAGATGCTCCGATGTTTGTTATGGGGGTCAACCACAAAGATTTAACAGCTCAAAACACGATTATTTCTAATGCTTCCTGCACCACCAATTGTTTGGCGCCTTTGGCAAAAGTACTGCACGATGAATTCGGAATCGAAGAAGCTCTAATGACGACCGTGCATGCGGCTACAGCTTCACAAATGGTCGTTGACGGCCCATCGAAAAAAGATTTCAGAGGTGGTCGTTCTGCCCTGAATAACATTATCCCTGCCAGTACCGGAGCTGCCACAGCAGTTACCAAAGTAATTCCCGAGCTCAAAGGGAAACTCACCGGAATGGCTTTCAGAGTGCCAACGATTGATGTTTCAGCGGTTGACCTGACAGTGAAACTCTCCAGAGAAACCACCTATGACGACATTATAGCTGCTTTGAAAAAAGCCTCAGTAGGCGAGATGGACGGAATTATGTGTGTAACCGAAGACGATGTGGTTTCGCAGGATTTCATTAGCGATACCCACACCTGTGTGGTCGATGCCAAAGCCGGAATCGCTTTGAATGCTACGTTCTATAAAATTGTAGCCTGGTATGACAACGAATATGGCTATGCTGCTAAACTGGTAGATTTAGGGGTGTATGCAGGAAATCTGTGATTTGTCTGTCATTTCGAATAGAAGGAATCTCAAATAAAACAAAACTTCGTCAAGATTTTGGCGAAGTTTTTTGTTTACAAATATGAATTTTGAGTAAATGTAGTGTATTAAATTTTGTTTGAGTCCTGCCTTCCACAGTCAATGAAACTAGTATTCTTAATTTGTTTTAAAAAACTAATATTCATTTCTTCTGTCAGGGTAATTACTTGTATATCTCCTGAATAGTGAAGGTAAAAAATAATTTTTTGTTTTTCATCAGTGAAATTATAAAAGAAAAATCCGCTATCGTGTTTGGTTATTGTATAAAAATTTAAAAGAAAATCCTTTAGCTCAATTTTACATACCAAAACACCTCCGTTAAAGTCGGTCCATATATTTTTTGACTTAAAATAATTTAGTGCTGTTGTCAACTGTTTTGAGTCCTTTCTTTGAGCAGTATATTTTGAAATCCAGGGTAAATTTATTTCGTTGAGAAAAATTAAATCATTAATGTTTAAACTACTAATAAGATTAATTAATTCTTGAATAAGTTTTTCTGAATTGTTTTCTTTCGATTCAGGTGATTTTATCCAATACACACCCTCATGATTTGGGCTATATAAAATATCAGAATTAGTTTCCTTGTCAAAATGCTGCAAAGGCAAACTTCTATATTTAATTAAGCAATAATCTCGTAGTAATTTTTTAACCATAACTATTTAAGAGTTGATAGAAAACCTAAAATACACACAACATTACAAAATATTTTCCACCCTAAAAAATGATTTTTAAATATTCCGTATATTCTTAGTATATTTGCACTTTTAAATTTTTTTTCCAACGTATGATAAAGATTACATTGCCCGACGGTTCGGTTAGGGAGTTTCAGAGCGGAGCAACTCCGATGGAGGTTGCCAAAAGTATAAGCGAAGGATTGGCAAGAAACGTGATTTCTGCTTCTTTTGATGGTACAACTATTGAAACGCAAACACCACTCACGGCCGATGGGTCTTTGGTTCTTTATACCTGGAACGACAAGGAAGGTAAAAAAGCCTTTTGGCATTCGACTTCACACGTTTTGGCTCAGGCGTTGCAGGAACTGTATCCCGGAATCAAACTAACCATAGGGCCTGCTATCGAAAACGGATTCTATTATGATGTAGATTTCGCTGATAATAAAATTTCGGACAACGATTTCAAAAAAATCGAAGACCGGGTGCTCGAAATTTCCCGTGAAAAACACGATTTCAAAATGCGTTCGGCTACAAAAGCAGAGGCGTTGGATTTTTATAAAAAAGAGAATAATCCGTATAAAGTTGAGTTGATTGAGAATCTGGAAGACGGAACCATTACGTTTTGTGACCATTCCAACTTTACCGATTTATGTCGTGGAGGACACATTCCGAACACCGGAATTATCAAAGCGGTTAAGATTTTGAGTGTGGCAGGAGCCTATTGGAGAGGAGACGAAAACAATAAACAGCTCACCAGAGTTTACGGAATTTCATTCCCGAAACAAAAAGATTTAACCGAATATCTGGAGCTTTTGGAAGAAGCCAAAAAACGTGACCACAGAAAATTAGGGAAAGAATTAGAGCTTTTCCATTTTTCGCAAAGAGTGGGTCAGGGCTTGCCGTTGTGGTTACCAAAAGGTGCTGCACTTCGTGACCGTTTGGAGCAATTCTTGAAAAAAGCACAGAAAAAAGCAGGTTACGAACAAGTGGTTTCCCCTCATATCGGGCACAAAGAATTGTATGTAACTTCTGGTCACTATGCCAAATACGGAGCAGATAGTTTCCAACCGATTCACACTCCAAATGAAGGAGAGGAATTTTTGCTAAAACCGATGAATTGCCCGCATCACTGCGAAATTTATAAAGCAAAACCTTGGTCATACAAAGATTTACCGAAACGTTATGCAGAATTCGGAACGGTGTATCGTTATGAGCAATCGGGAGAATTACACGGGCTCACTCGTGTAAGAGGATTTACTCAGGACGATGCTCATATTTTCTGTATGCAGGAGCAGTTGGACGAAGAGTTCAAAAACGTAATTGATTTGGTGCTTTACGTGTTCGGGTCGCTTGGTTTTGAGAACTTTACGGCTCAGGTTTCTGTTCGTGATTTGGATAATCCCGATAAATATATCGGTTCGGTTGAAAACTGGGAAAAAGCAGAACAAGCGATTATTTCGGCTGTAAAAGATAAAGGATTAAATTACGTTATCGAAAGCGGAGAAGCTGCATTTTATGGTCCGAAATTGGATTTTATGGTCAAAGATGCTTTGGGCAGACAATGGCAGTTGGGAACCATTCAGGTAGATTACAATTTGCCGGAACGTTTTGATTTGACGTATGTCGGTTCAGACGACAAATTGCATCGTCCGGTGATGATTCACAGAGCACCGTTTGGCTCGATGGAGCGTTTCGTGGCAATTTTGCTCGAACATACGGCAGGAAATTTCCCGCTTTGGCTGATGCCAACACAGGCTATAATCCTGTCTTTGAGCGAGAAATACGAAAATTATGCGAAAAAAGTTTTGAGTTTGCTGGAAAATCACGAAATTCGCACCCTGATTGACAACCGAAACGAAACCATCGGAAAGAAAATCAGAGAGGCAGAGATGCAAAAAATCCCGTTTTTACTGATTGTAGGAGAGGAAGAAGAGAAAACCAACACGGTTTCGCTTCGTATTCAGGGACAAGACGGAAAAGGAAACACAAAGGTTTCGGTAGAGGATTTTGTGAAAATCGTTAATGATGAAATTGCTAAAACACTAAAACCGTTTTAATATTTGGTTAATAGTCAAAAGGTTATTTGTTATTAGTGAGGAGTCAAACAACAATTAACTAATAACCATTAACCAACAACCAACAACAACATAGAAGTTTAACTTAAATATTCAGAACCATAGCACTAAGAAGTAACAACAGAAGAGGATATCAGCCTCGTGTGGAAAAAAAAGACCCACACAGAATTAACGAATTCATCAGAGTTCCCGAAGTACGTTTGGTAGGGGATAATGTGGAAATGGGAGTTTATAAAACTTCCATAGCCCTGAAAATGGCAGAAGATTTAGAGCTGGATTTGGTGGAGATTTCACCCAATGCAGAGCCGCCTGTCTGCAAAATAATGGACTACAAAAAGTTCCTTTACGAACAAAAGAAAAGAGAAAAGGAACTCAAAGCCAAATCGAGTCAAATCACCGTTAAAGAGATTCGTTTCGGACCTCAAACCGATGAGCACGATTATGAATTCAAAAAGAAAAATGCTGAGAAATTCCTTAAAGAAGGCTCAAAGTTAAAGGCTTTTGTGTTCTTCAAAGGGCGTTCGATTATTTATAAAGAGCAAGGGCAAATTTTGCTTCTTCGTTTGGCTCAGGACTTGGAAGAGTTCGGAAAAGTTGAGGCTATGCCTGTTTTGGAAGGAAAACGGATGACAATGTATATTGCTCCGAAAAAGAAAAAATAATCATAGAGACGGATAATTTCCGTTTGCATAAAAAGTAAGTAAGATTAAGTAATATAAAAACTGGGAAAAGATGCCTAAAATGAAAACAAAATCGGGAGCTAAGAAACGTTTCAAAGTAACCGGTACAGGAAAAATCAAAAGAAAGCACGCTTTTAAAAGTCACATTCTGACTAAAAAATCTAAAAAGCGTAAATTAGCTTTAACTCATTCAGGACTTGTAAACCAAGCTGATGAAAGAAGCGTAAAAGAACAATTGAGATTGGTTTAATCAGTAATCAGTGTTCAGGAGTTAGTGTTCAGAACATTAAACCTTAAACATCGAACTTTAAACAAATCCATTGTTGGTTAAAACAATTTAATAACCCTGTAACAGGCACCTAAGATTTCTTGAAACATAAGAAACGCCTTTTACAAAA
>JBAYSC010000043.1:0-15565 GCA_041676345.1 Flavobacteriaceae bacterium
AAAGTAAACGATGTGGACAAGGATTTTGGAGCTGTAATTTCCCGTTCGAGAGGAGTTGCAGACGGAATGAGCAAAGGCGTGCAGTTTTTGATGAAGAAAAACAAAATCGACATTATTGAGGGCTTCGGGAAAGTAAAAGCAGGAAAAAAAGTTGAAGTCAAAGACAAAGACGGAAAAACAACCGAATATTCTGCTGAACACATTATTATTGCCACAGGAGCAAGGTCAAGAGAATTACCGAATTTACCACAGGACGGAAAAAAAGTTATTGGTTACAGACAAGCAATGACTTTGCCTGAACAACCGAAAAAGATGATTGTGGTTGGCTCGGGAGCCATCGGAGTGGAGTTTGCCCATTTTTATAATTCGATGGGAACCGAAGTTACGATTGTTGAATTTATGCCGAATATCGTTCCGGTTGAAGACGAAGATGTATCAAAACAATTTGAACGTTCGCTTAAAAAAGCAGGCATTAAGATTATGACTAATTCTTCGGTTGAGAAAGTGGATACTTCGGGAAAAGGCGTAAAAGCAACCGTTAAAACCGCAAAAGGAGAGGAGATTTTGGAGGCAGATATTTTGCTTTCTGCTGTCGGAATCAAATCAAATATCGAAAATATCGGATTGGAAGAAGTCGGAATCAAAACCGATAAGGATAAAATTTTAGTAAATGATTTCTACCAAACCAATGTAGCAGGATATTATGCGATTGGAGATGTCGTTCCGGGACAGGCATTGGCTCACGTAGCTTCAGCAGAGGGAATTTTATGTGTGGAAAAAATCGCAGGATTACACGTAGAATCTCTTGATTACGGAAATATTCCGGGTTGTACCTATGCAACACCCGAAATCGCATCGGTTGGACTTACAGAGAAAAAAGCCAAAGAGGCAGGATATGATATTAAAGTCGGAAAATTCCCATTCTCTGCATCAGGAAAAGCCAAAGCTGCAGGAACACCTGACGGATTTGTAAAAGTTATTTTCGATGCAAAATACGGAGAATGGTTAGGTTGTCACATGATTGGAGCAGGAGTTACCGATATGATTGCAGAGGCTGTTGTAGCTCGTAAATTGGAAACCACAGGACACGAAATCCTGAAAGCTGTTCACCCTCACCCGACTATGAGTGAGGCTGTAATGGAGGCAGTAGCTGATGCTTACGGAGAAGTGATTCACTTGTAAGATTTGTTTAAAGTTTAAGGTTCAATGTTTAAAGTTTGAACCGTATAATAAAAACCCTCAAAAGGAAAATCTTTTGAGGGTTTTTTGATATGAAGTCCAAAAAAAGGGAGCTTTATATAAAGCTCCCTTTCTTATTGATTATGTTTATGGGAAATTATTGTTTCACAATTTTTTGAGTGAATGATTTACCGTTTGAAGTAGCGTTAAGGATGTAAATACCTTGAGCTAAATCTGAAATATTGATTTGAGCATCATTTACTCCAACAGCAACTTGTTTTACAGTTCTACCGTTAAGATCTGTGATAGTTACGTTGTCAATTGCATCTGCTGAGTTAGCAATGTTGATAACACTTGTAGCAGGGTTTGGATAAACTGAGAAGTTTGAAGCGAAATCGTTAACCGATGCTAATCCATTATTAGTTACTGCAGGGTATCCATTACCTATACTATTCGCAACTCCACAATTTCCTGCTTCGTTAATAATAATAATATAGGCACCACTCTCTGTAGCTGTCCAAGTTATAGAACAAGAACTATCGGCATCTACCCCATAAGCCACAACGTCTCCGTTTGGTGCTAAAATAGTAAAATCTAAAGCCCAAGTTCCTGCTCCAGGACCATTACATGTGCTAAAAGTATATTCATTTCCTTGAACGAATCCATCTATGGTATAGGCTTCAGAAGCATATACTTCAAAAGCTGTAATTTCATTTGTTGCACCCTCAGTGGCAGGAGCACCTCCAGCAGTGTTAAAATCAGTCCAAGGACCTGCTGCATAAGCTAAACAATAATCTCCGCTAAACTCAGAAACACCATAAAGAGTTACAGTAACATTATCCCAAGTTGCTTCAGTTTCCGACAGATACAAATTTGCCAACCTAACAACAGTTGTAGCGGTAAAGGTAATAGGAGTATCAAGTGTTACCATTCCAGAAATAGTAGTCCCGTCATTATTTGGCCAAGTGTACCACTGCTCTGCCCCAATAGCAGTATTACTGCTACCTCCTACATACAATAATCCTCCCGTACCAAAAGCTGACGTTGGAGTAATATAAATAGAAAGCTCTTCTGCCGGAGTAGTTCCCGATACTTTGGTAGCTGTAATTTCAACAGCTGTAAGAGTTCATTCTAACGTACCGCCCACATAGATATTATATCCATTAGCATCCTCTAAAGTCACTCCATCTTGTGTAGCTTCTAATTGATCTTGAGTCCAAGTTACCTGTTGTGCATTAGCACCCATAAAAGTAGCCGATAAAAATGCTACCGATAGTAATAATTTTTTCATAGTATTTTTTTTTGATGTTAAACTTGGGGCTAAATTACAAATAATAAAGAGTGCCACAAGCACTCTTTATGTTAAAACTTTGTTAACAGAAATTTTTATTGCTGTTGTGCTTCTTTTTCAGCTTGTTGCTTCATGGTTTCGTTGGCAGTGATAGCAAATTCTACCCGTCTGTTTTTGCTTCGTCCTTCAACGGTTGTGTTATCAGCAATAGGGTCTGCAATACCCATTCCTTTGGTCACAAAACGAGAAGCTTTCAGCCCTTTGCTCACCAAATAATCTTTTACGGAAGCTGCTCTTTGTTCAGAGAGTTTTTGGTTAAAATCTACAGAACCCGTGCTGTCTGTATAACCATAAATTTTGATGTCGGTTTCTGCATATTCGGTGAAAACCGGAATAAGTTTGTCCAGATTGGCTTTGGCTGTTGAGGTTAGCGTAGCTTTGCTGATTTCAAAATTAACCGAGCTTTCACCCAACACCAACTGAATTCCTTCATCTACACGAACTACATCTGCTCCGGGAAGTGCTTCTTCGATTTTCTGAGCCTGCTTGTCCATCTTATTTCCGATAACCCCTCCTGCAACACCACCAACAGCACCTCCGATGATAGCTCCAAGAGCCGTATTACCGCCTTTCCCGAGGTTGTTTCCGAGGATACCTCCTATAACCGCACCCGAAGCAGCACCAATTGCCACTCCTTTTTGCTCGTTGCTTGCGTTTTGTACTGCATCACAGCCCGTAAACACAGACCCTGTCAGCACAGCCAAAGCGACTAAAGATATTTTTAAATTTTTCATAGGTTGATTGAGATTTTATTGTTTGACAAATTGATATACGACTTCGATATTTTTTCCTCCCACATTCACATTATCTACAAGTTGGAAAGAGGTTTCGGTTTGGTTTCTCACTTTCAGGAAATAACCTTGGGTTACGTTTTTGGCTTTGTCGCCTTCGGTAATTTTCAGGGTAAAATCGCCTGTTTTGGTAATCGTCCAGACAATCGGGCTGCTGAATGCAGGACAGCCGGATTTGGCAAGCTCCATAGTTCCTTTATTATTATTCGGAACAAAATTCCATTTACTTCCTTCAAAACACTTTGCTTCTGCAATGTTGAAAGAGTTTACTTTGATGTAATCTGAACCCGTGTAATTCACATTTGTGATGGTCCAGCTTCCTTTGATTCCGTCCTGAGATTTGATGTCTTTGGTAGCCTTACACGAAAACAACATCCCTACGGATAAACATAAAAAGAGTACTTTTTTCATCTTCGATATTTTTAGATTAAAATTTTCTGCAAAATTAGTGCAAATCCTGTACCAGAAGAAAATATTTTATCAAGTTTCTAACTTTTCCAAAGTTTGAAACTTCGGAAAAGTTTATATCCCTGAAAACACTCCTTGAAACACCAAAACGGCATTTCCTGTCAGAAACACCCCGTTATACCCGTCATTCGGTTCAAAAGCAACCGTAAGGCTGCCTCCCTGAACCTTTATATCGACACGATTTGAAGTGGTTTTTCCGGTTTTGTGCATCGCAATAGCAACAGCTGTAGCACCCGTTCCACACGAAAGTGTTTCATCTTCCACACCTCGTTCGTAGGTTCTTATGGCAAAAGTGTTTTCTGAGATTTGCACAACGAAATTCACATTGCTGCCTGCTTTTCCGTATAAATCGCTGTAACGGATTTCGGCTCCGTGGGTTTTTACGTCAAGTTGTTCCAAATCTTCCACAAATTCCACATGATGAGGCGAACCCGTATCTAAAAAAACATAGTTATCAGAAATTTTTACCTCCTCTACATCTTTCATCTGAAGCGAAACTACATCTCCATCAATCGTTGCAAAATGCAATCCGTCTGTGGCGATGAAAGTCGTTTGGTTTTCGATGATTCCGAGGTGTTTGGCGAAAGCTACGATACATCGTCCTCCGTTGCCACACATCGAACTTTCGTTTCCGTCTGAATTGTAATAAACCATCCTGAAATCGGTCTGAGCATCGTTTTCCAGCAGGATAAGTCCGTCTGCTCCAATCCCGAAACGCCTATCGCAGAGCTTAGCAACGAGCTGTGTATTTTCTTTCGGAAACGAATTATCACGGTTGTCAATCATTACAAAATCGTTTCCGGTGCCTTGGTATTTGTGAAAAAAAACCTCACCCCCTAACCCCCTCTCCAAAGGAGAGGGGGAAACGAAACCCTTACTGTTTTCCTGTATTTTTTGTTTCATTTGTTGAATACTATTATCCTAAATCTGCAATCAAAAATCGTTAATCATCAATCTTAAATCAAAAAAGTCTTAATACTTAATACTCAAATCTTAATACTTACTTCCCAATTCTATTATCTCTAAATTCCCGATTTGGTCTTTGTCGATTTCAAACCGCAACATGGTTCTCACTTGGTGCATTCCATAAATTCCGGCTGCTCCCGGGTTCAGGTGTAATAAATTAAAATCCTTGTCGTAAATTACTTTTAGGATGTGAGAATGTCCGCAAATAAAAAGTTTTGGTGTCTCTCTTTTTAATTCTGCCAAAACCCGCTGGTTGTATTTTTTCGGATATCCTCCGATATGGGTCATATAGACTTCAACATCTTCACAAACAAAACGGTTGTCCAGCGGGAACTCCATTCTTGCTTTGGTATCGTCAATATTTCCGTAAACAGCCCGAAGCGGTTTCAACTTTTTTATCGTATCGGTTACTTTTAAATCTCCGATGTCTCCTGCATGCCAAACCTCATCTGCCTGATTGACGTATTTCAAAATCTTGTCGTCTATATAGCTATGTGTGTCTGAGAGTAAGAGAATTTTTTTCAAAACAGATAATTTGGTTTATCTGCAAAATTACGGATTTTCTCTCGAATAATCTTTGTGTGTCCCGAAGCCATAGGTTATTCCAAAACCGAAATGGCTGTTTCGGGAAATGTCTCCGTAGAGTTTAAAACCAATGCTTCTTCCAAAAGCTACTTTCTCTTTTCCCACAGGAATCAACCCGTAATAGGCTCGAAATCGCTTTTTTCTGCCCTTAAACAATTTATAGTTCAGCTCAAAAGGAAAGCCAAAATAGTTTTCGTGTTCAAAGGTATAACCGCCTTCCCTTTTTTGATAAAAATCTCGGTTGTAATAGGCAATTCCTCCCGAAAAGCTAAAAGAACTGCTTTTGAAAACATAGCGTTTCCCGTATAAAACTCCGTATTCTAAAACAGTTTCACTACGTCTCAATAGCAGTAAAGAATAAGGAAATAAAAGTAGGTAGCTTGTTTTAGCTCCATAAGCAGATGAAAATCTTGCCGTGAGCAAATCATCTTTGTTGAACTGAAAATTCAGATTCACACCTATGGCAGTTGTAAGATTATTACTTCCTCCAACACCTACATACATCTCCCCAAAAATTATCGAATTGGATTCTACAACAATATCTTTTCCAAATGATAACGAATCTGTTTCTGTGTTTTGAGCCAATCCGAAAAACGGAAGTGCTATTAAAAAAAGTAAGGTAGATTTCATCTGTTTTGCTATTTTTTTTCAAATATAATCAAAAAAGTAATGTGGTGTTACTTAGGCTGAATACTCAAAATTCCCTATTTTTGCAACTTAATTTTTTTACGATGAAAAACCCAAAAAGATATACTGTTACAGCTGCTCTTCCTTATACAAACGGACCGATTCACATCGGGCATTTAGCCGGAGTTTATGTTCCTGCTGATATTTATTCGAGATATTTACGTTTGCAAAATCGTGATGTGATTTATATTTGCGGAAGCGACGAACACGGAGTTGCTATTTCGATGAAAGCCAAAAAAGAGAGAATTACACCCGGGCAGGTAATCGATAAATATGACGGAATTATCCGTAAATCGTTTGAAGATTTCGGAATTTCGTTTGATAATTATTCCCGTACATCTCGGGAGATTCATCATAAAACAGCATCGGAATTTTTCAGAAAATTGTATGAAGACGGAAAATTCATCGAAGAAGAAACCGAGCAGTTATACGATGCGAAAGCAGAGCAGTTTTTGGCAGACCGTTTCGTTATCGGAACTTGCCCGAAGTGCCAGAATCCCGAAGCGTATGGAGACCAATGTGAAAAATGCGGAACTTCGCTTAATGCAACCGATTTAATCAACCCGAAATCGACTATTACAGGAACAACACCTGTTCTGAAATCTACAAAACATTGGTTTTTACCTCTGAATGAGTATGATGCTTTTATGAGGGAATGGATTTTGGAAGGACATAAAAACGATTGGAAACCAAATGTTTACGGACAGGTAAAATCGTGGCTCGATGACGGACTGAAACCGAGAGCCGTAACCCGGGATTTGGATTGGGGAATTCCCGTTCCGGTAGAAGGAGCTGACGGAAAAGTGCTTTATGTATGGTTTGATGCTCCGATTGGATATATTTCTTCGACCAAAGAATGGGCTGAAAAAGTCGGAAAAGACTGGACTCCGTATTGGAAAGATAAAGATACCAAGCTCGTTCATTTTATAGGAAAGGATAATATCGTTTTCCATTGTGTGATTTTTCCTGCAATGCTCAAAGCAGAGGGAAGCTATATTTTACCAGACAATGTCCCTGCCAACGAGTTTTTGAATTTGGAAGGAAATAAACTTTCGACTTCTAAAAACTGGGCTGTTTGGCTGCACGAATATTTGGAAGACTTTCCGAATAAGCAAGATGTTTTGCGTTATGTTCTGACAGCCAATGCACCCGAAACCAAAGACAATGACTTCACTTGGAAAGATTTTCAGGCTCGAAATAACAACGAATTAGTAGCAGTTTTCGGGAATTTCATCAATCGGGTTGTAGTGCTTACGCATAAATATTATGACGGAATTATTCCCGAGCCGAATGAATTTACCGAAGTTGATGAGCAGACTTTGACAGAACTCAAAGCCTATCCCGAAGTAATCGAAAGCTCTATCGAAAGATACCGTTTTCGAGAGGCTCTGAACGAAATGATGAATGTTGCCCGTTTGGGAAATAAATATTTAGCAGACGAAGAGCCTTGGAAACTTATCAAAGAAAATCCGGAACGAGTAAAAACACAAATGTATGTGGCTTTACAGATTGCAGCTGCTTTGAGCAGTTTGTGTGAGCCGTTTTTGCCTTTTACGGCTGATAAATTAAGAACTATTCTTCGACAAGCTCAGAATGATGTTACCTGGAACAAAATTTCTCAAAGCTCAGATTTAATCAAAGCAGGACACCAAATCGGACAGGCAGAATTATTATTCGACAAAATC
Source organism: Flavobacteriaceae bacterium (assembly GCA_041676345.1). Taxonomy (GTDB): domain Bacteria; phylum Bacteroidota; class Bacteroidia; order Flavobacteriales; family Flavobacteriaceae; genus Flavobacterium. The sequence goes on from JBAYSC010000043.1 coordinate 7,713, forward strand.
GAAGACGAACAAATTCAAAAACAAATAGATAAATTGGAAGCGACGAAAAAGGAAAACTCCGTTCAGGACATACAAATTGCACCTCAAAAAGAGGAAACTACTTTTGATGATTTCGTAAAAATGGATTTGAGAGTAGGAACCATTCTCGAAGCCGAAAAAATGCCGAAAGCAGATAAACTTTTAGTATTGAAAGTAGATACAGGAATGGATATAAGAACCGTTGTTTCGGGAATTGCAGAACATTTTTCTCCCGAAGAAGTAATCGGAAAAAGAGTTACGATTTTGGCAAATCTTGCTCCGAGAAAACTTCGTGGAGTTGAAAGTCAGGGAATGATTCTGATGACAAACGATGCAAACGGAAAACTTGTTTTCCTCAATCCCGATAAGGAAAATGTTGAGAATGGAGCTACAATAAGTTAATTTAATGTTTAATAAAATGTAAAAACTATGAAATCGAAATTATTATTTGTGCTTTGCACTTGCTTTTTGTTGTTATCTTGCTCTAATGATGACAACAATGGAGTTTCTCTTGACCCTGAAACTTCTATTTCAATGAAAATAAATGGTGTTGAGTATGATTTTCAGAATACAGGATATGGAATTGATTTAGTTCAGGGAGGACATAAGCTAACCCTGTGGATGATGTCATACGATAATCCATATAAAGATATAATCATATCTTTGAAGTTTAAGAAAAAAGGTAAAAATGTTATAGATGTCATTTCCTACACTTCTTATGAAGAACAAATTGTTGATTTACAGTCGATTTCTCTTACAGATGAAGTCTTTGTAAATTCCCAAAACGGATTTAAAGCAGAATTTGAAGCTGTTTTTCAAAATGGAGAGGAGCTAATAATCATTTCGGAAGGAAAAATAAATGTAGTATATGATGAACCTCTTATTGATTTTGAAATTAACTAAAAACAAAATAAATTTCAAACCTTGAAACAAAACATAAAAGTAATCGCTTTTGATGCAGACGATACCCTTTGGGAAAACGAACCCTATTTTGAGGAAATAGAAAAGAAATTTTGTGTATTGATGGAAGATTATCTTTCGCATCAGAGCATTTCACAAGAGGTTTTTCGGATTCAAATTGGGAATTTACCGTTGTACGGCTACGGAATAAAGCCTTATATTATTTCGCTTATCGAAACAGCTATTGAGATTTCGGGAAAAAATCTACCGATTGAAGCCATTGAAAAAATTCTGCAATACGGAAAAGAACTCCTTTCAAAACCTGTTGTTCTGATTGACGGAATCGAAGAAACCCTAAAACAACTTTACGGAAACTACAAACTGATTGTGGTTACCAAAGGTGATTTGCTTGACCAGCACAGAAAATTGCACAATTCGGGATTGGGACCTTTTTTCCATCATATCGAAGTGTTGTCCGAAAAAGCAGATGAAGATTATCTGAAACTTTTAAAGCGATTGGAAATCAAACCGGAAGAATTTTATATGATTGGAAATTCGCTAAAATCTGATATTTTACCTGTTTTGAATATCGGAGGTTATGCTACACATATTCCGTTCAGAACGACTTGGGCTCACGAGCGAATTGATTTTGAAATCAAACACCAAAACTTTAGTTCAGTTGAAAAGGTTTCGGATATACTCGAATTTCTCTAAACGGAATACTAAAGTCTGCCAACTGAGCACTAAAAAAATCGTATCTTTGCGAAATAACAAAAAACACAATAATTATGTATCCTGAAGAATTAGTAAAACCCATGCGTTTGGAGCTTGTTGCTGCAGGCTTTGAGGAACTTTATACGGCACAAGAAGTAAAAAATGCTTTGGAAAAAGAAGGAACTACTCTGGTAGTGGTAAATTCCGTTTGTGGATGTGCTGCCCGAAATGCCCGTCCGGGAGCTAAAATGAGCTTGGATAACGCTAAAAAACCCGACCATCTGGTTACGGTTTTTGCAGGAATGGAAAGAGAAGCTGTTGATGCAGCAAGAGAGCAAATGTTCCCTTTTCCTCCTTCATCTCCGAGTATGGCACTGTTTAAAAACGGAGAATTGGTGCACATGTTAGAACGTCATCACATCGAGGGTCGCCCTGCCGAAATTATCGCAGAAAACCTGAAAGATGCTTATGATGAGTTTTGTTAAAAGCCTCACCCCCAACCCCTCTCCAAAGGAGAGGGGAGTCTAAAAAACGTCCTAATTACAAACCTCACAGATTTTTCAAATTTGTGAGGTTTTTTTCTTTGGAAAACAAAATATGTTAAAAATTTAAGTATCTTGTGCCTACTAAATTAAGTTGCTATGAGGTACTTTTTATTTTCTTTGGTTTTATGCTTTTCGGTTTCGGTTTTTGGACAGGATTACGACAAAAAATGGAACAAAGTCTATGGTTATGAATTAGATGGAAAAACCCTTAGTGCTTCTAAGGAGGTCGATAAGATTTATTCCCGGGCGAAAAAAAACAAAAACGAAGAGCAAATCATCAAGGCTTTTCTCTACCAGTCTAAATTTATATTGGCTCTCGAACACGACGGGCAGACCAAAGTGCTCCAAAACCTGAAGACAGAAATTAGTTCTGCAACCCCTCCTGCTAAGGCTTTTTTGAATTATATCTATGCCCAGTCATTATACGCTTATTTGTCCAAAAATCAATATATGCTCAAGGACAGAACCTCTACCGAAGTTCGCCCTGATGATTTTAAGCTGTGGTCAAAAGAAGATTTTGAAACTGAAATAGAAGCATCTTTCGAAAAAATTATAGCACAGAAAGAGAGTTTAGTAAAAATACCTCTCAAAAACTATCAGGAACTTATCGAATTTGGCAGATTCGGTAAAAACACCAACCGGAATCTCTATGATTTCTTGGTTTTTGAAGCTATCAAGTATTCCAAAAGACCTTATTACTCTCATAAAAATAAAAAATCAGACCCTCTAATTTCCCACAGTTTGGCATCGCCTGAAACTTTTATCAAAACCGATTTTTCTGATTTTAAGCTTCACAAAATTATGCGGTTGTTTCAGGAATTAGAAAGCTATTATTTGGAAAACAACCAAAGAGAAAATCTTGAAAGAGTCTGGTTTGAACGCCTCAAATATCTTACTCTGGCTGATTTATCAGATATAGAGGCTTATCAGAATTTTGCTCAGCAAAGCCAATTTCCTTATTATAAATATGATGCTCTTTTTCGTCAGGCAGAACTTTATCATCAGCTTGGAAACAGAGAAAATAATGGAGAATACCATCACAAAGCCCTTGCCCTTTTAGACAGTGTATTAAACAACAGAAAACAATCGGATGCTTTTTTGGATGGCGAAAAACTGAGAAAAACGATTCTTCAAAAGTTTATAATGATTGAAGCTATCCCCTACCTTTATTACGGAGAAAACAGTCGGGTTTTTGTAAAATATAAAAACATAGACACCTTAAACGGATATTTTTATAAGGTTGAAAATGGTTTTGAGTTTGACTCTGAGTTAAAAACCTACGAACGGGATAGTCTCGTTTTAGGATGGATAAAAACAAAAAAGCCCGAAAAAACTTTCCAAACTCCACTTCCTGACCGGAACGATTATTTATTTAACTCTACCGAAGTTTTACTGCCTTTGTTAGAAAGAGGAACCTATCTTTTTGTAGCGGGTGATGCTATCAGCAAGAAAGAGGAAGATTTCTCCTTCGGATATACCTTTGTTGCTGTTACCGATATTTCGTTCCAGCAAGCGATAATACATGGAAACAATCACTTTAGAATCCTTCACCGAAAAACGGGGCAACCCCTCGAAGGAGCAGCAGTCTATTATAACAACACTACCAAAAAAACAGACCAATGGGGAGAAGTGGCTTTTGAATCTAAAGAAAAAACCAATCGTAGAGATAGTGTTGTCATACAATATCAGGACAATTATTATTCGGAATCGTTTTATGACTATTCCGGATGGAATGGTGATGACGATGAAGAATGGACGGCTTCTGCAGAAATCTATACAGACCGGGCTATTTACAGACCGGGGCAACCTTTATATTACAAAGTTATTTTATACGAAAATAAAAACGGAGAGAAATCTGTGGTGCCTAACGTATATCTAACCGTGGAATTTCAGGATGACAACTATACCGTCCTGCATTCGGAACGAATTAAAACCAATGAATTCGGGTCGTTTTCGGGTGAGTTTATGATTCCGAAAAATATAGCAACAGGAGATCTGACCATAGAAGTTATGGAAGATGACGATTATGAAAATGATGAAGCCTATGATGAAGAGGAAGACGAACACCCGTTTTGGGATTATGTTGATTTTAACACAGAATATCTGTCTGTAAAAGTAGAAGAATACAAACGTCCGACTTTTGAAATAACATTCATAAAGGAGACAGATAATTATGTCGTTAATGATTCCGTAATTGTCAAAGGAAAAGCACAGAGTTTTTCGGGAGCAATGGTTTCGGGAGCAAACGTCAACTATAAAATTTATAGAAACAGTCGTTATTCCAAACCCTATTACGGAAGTTATCTCTATGACAACGAACAGATTGATTTCGGAGAAGTAATTACCGATTCTCAGGGAAATTTCGAAATAAAATTCAAAGCTATACCTCCCCGGGACGAGATAGAAAAAGACGGTTTACCTGTTTTTACTTATACAGTTTATGCAGATGTTACCGATACGCAAGGCGAAACTCAGGAAGCTAATCATTCCATAAAATTAGGGTATCACAATTTAGAACTGGATTTGAATGTTCCTGAAGAAATAAAGGCAGAAGGCAGTCTTCAGATAACTGCAATTTCCACCAACCTTAACGGAAAATTCATCGCTACTGACCTCAAATTGGAAATCTATAAAAGTGCCGTTCCGAAAAAACTACAATTAGCCAGAAAGTTTAGTATTCCTGAAAGTCCGTCTATTGCGAAAGAAGATTTTGAAGCTTTGTTTCCTTATGAGCCTTATGCAGAACCGGAACTTACGGAGGAAGAACTCGTTTATTCTGAAACTTTCAATACCAACGAAAAAACAACAATCTCTTTAAACAAATTAAAAAACTGGAAATCAGGAGACTATACCGTCAAAATTTCTGCCACAGATGCCTATTCCGAGAAGGAAATTACACAAGAAGGAACTTTTACTCTTACTAATTTATCCGACAATTTGCCTCCGGGTGGAAAAGTATTTCAATATGTAAAAGTCAATAACGATTTCAAAAAAGATGGTTATATCAGATATAAACTGAGCAAAGCGGTTGAAGATAATTTAGTGGTTTTTATAGAGGCTTTTGCTTATACACCGGAAAGAAAAGACCAAAACATTTATAAAAATGTAGTGTCTTTTGACCAAAACCATTTGTTGATAGATATTCCTGTCGAAAACAACTTAGAAGGAAGTATTGAGACTTACTTTAATTTTGCCTGGGAGAATAACAATTACACCTTTACAGACCAACTGTATTTTCCTCCTAAGAGTTTTTATCTCTCGACCGAAGTGGTCAGTATGACTAATAAATTAGAACCTAATGCTTCACAAACCTGGTCGTTTGTTCTTAAAAATCAGGACGGGGAAGGACAAATAGCAGAGGTTTTGGCTTCTATGTACGACAAATCATTGGACGCTTTCGACACAAATGAATGGAGAGATTTAAAGAGAAATTCTTATCGGAAAAATTATTTCCAGTATTATCAATCTGATTACTATCAGGATAAAACTCATTTAAGGGTATATTTCAAAAACTTAGGCACTCCTTATTCGTCACGAAACCTGAAAAACGATCAATTCAACTGGTTTGGTTATCACTTTACCGATTTCAAAATAGACAAAAAATATTATTACGAATTTTTAAAAACCAAAGAGGCTCTCCAAGACACCCGACTTATAACCGGGGTTGTTACGGCAAGTGACGGGTTAGGGCTTCCGGGAGTCAATGTTACCGTAAAAGGAACAACCAGAGGCGTCCAAACAGACCTTGATGGCTATTTTGAAATCAATGCAAACATAGGTGATATTCTGATTCTTTCCTTTACGGGAATGAAAACTGTAGAACTACTATTGGAGTCTCGTTACCAATATGACAACATTATTGAACTGGTTGAGGATAATACATTGGATGTCGTTTATGTAGAAGGCTATAGAACGACTTCCAGAGCTTTATCAAATGTAGCAGCAGTAGCCTCAGAGGAGGGTGATATTGTTTTAGACAACACACATTCTGAGATTGTAGAAGTGTTAAAAGGTCAAGTACCCGGATTGAACATAGTAGCAAGTTCCGGGCAACCCGGAGCAAATGCAACGGTTATCTTGAAAGGCTCCGGTTCTATTAACGGAAAAACAAATCCGCTTTATGTGATTGATGGAGTTCCTTTATCTGAAGAAGATTTCAGAGAACTGAATTCCAGCGACATTGTAGATGTAAGCGTACTTAAAGATGCTGGTGCTACTGCTATCTATGGAGCTCGTGGAGCCAACGGAGTGATTATTATCACTACCAAAAAAGGGATGGAAGCCCTCTCACAAGTGCAGACCAGACAAAACTTAAAAGAAACCGCTTTTTTCTTTCCGCATATTACTACCGATAAAAACGGAAATCTGAGTTTTAACTTCACCTCTCCGGAATCGCTCACGCAATGGAAGTTCCGAATGATGTCACACACCAAAAACCTTCTTTCGGGTTATTTTGAGAGTGTGGTAACTACTCAAAAAGAACTGATGATTCAGCCCAATATGCCTCGGTTTGTTCGGGAAACCGATACGATTATTATTAAAGCCAGAATAGCAAACCTTTCTGCTGATGTTCATAACGGAATGGCGATGTTACAGCTTTTTGACCCGATTACGGGAGAAAATATTGACAAAATAACAGCCAACAAAAACAACGTAAAGTCGTTTGCTACACAACCCAAAACCTCAGAAACATTGAGTTGGACAATCTATATTCCGAAAGGATTACAAGGATTGGAATATAAGATTACTGCTAAAGCAGGCAACTTTACAGATGGAGAGCAAAGCATTATTCCGGTGCTGTCCAGCCGAATTTTTATCACCGAAAGCCTGCCGATATGGGTAAAAGAAAATTCCAAAAAAGATTTCGTTTTCGAAAACCTGAAAAACAACACTTCAGCAACCTTAGAAAATCATTCTTTTACGTTGGAATATACTTCAAACCCAACTTGGATAGCTATTGGTGCTCTTCCGTATTTGATGGAATATCAACACGAATGTTCTGAACAACTTTTTGCCAGATACTACGCTAATATATTGGCTCATAAAATATTGGATGACAACCCAAAAATAAAAGAGGTTTTAGAACATTGGAGCAAGAATCCGACATCGAAGTTAGAACAAAATCAGGAACTCAAAAACATTTTGCTTTCAGAAACTCCGTGGGTTCGTCAGGCTCAGAGCCAGGAAGAACAAAAGAAAAATCTGGCAATTTTGTTTGACGTACAGAAAATGACGACTTCGTCTGCAGAAATTTTAGACAAACTGAAAGAACGTCAGAACTCCTCAGGAAGTTTTAGTTGGTTTGAAGGCGGGAGCGAAAACCGATTTATCACCACTCATATTGCAATCGGATTCGGGCATTTGAAGAAATTAGGTATTTCAGACACAGATACTGATGAAATCACCCAAAATATGATAACCTATCTGGATACGGAATTCCAGAAAACGACGGATACATATTTTTATAACGACTTGCATTATTTATATGCCCGAAGCTTCTATCCGGAAATTCCGGTTTTTGATAATCTGGTCAAAAAAATAGATCAAAGAACCCAATACTTTAAAGAAAATTGGCTTACACTTTCACTTTACGAAAAAGCAATGTTGGCTTTAATTCTGCATCGAAATTCAGACACCAAAACAGCCAAAAAGATTCTGGAGCATTTCAAAGAAAGT
>JBAYSC010000044.1:0-15161 GCA_041676345.1 Flavobacteriaceae bacterium
ACAATCGGGAAAAATACTGCGATTGCGTTCGAAAGGTATTCCCAACATCAACGGATACGGACACGGAGATTTATTGGTTCACGTAAATGTATGGACACCAAAGAAACTTACCAAAGAACAAAAACAATTTTTTGAAGAAAATCTAAATCACGAGAACTTTGTCCCAAAGCCTGAAAAATCAGACAAGTCTTTTTTTGAGAAGGTTAAGGATATGTTTTCGTAAGAAAAGTTATCTAAACCCCTTTCCGCAAAGAAAGGGGATTTTTTTAGGCAATTTATACAGATTCACGAAAACGGCGTTTTTGTTCCAAAAATTGTATATTTGTAGAAAGAATAATCAGTTATGACTACAAAAATAACCATAGAGGTCAACAAAAAAACCAAAGCAGGTAAAGCCTTTTTGGCAATGGTAGATACTATTTTAAAAAACCAGTCAGGTATAAAAATAATAGAAGAAAGTACAGCTACAGAAAAAACTATTGCCAATAAAAAAGAAAGCAAAGAGCAACTCATAGAAGAACTCTCCAAAAAGGTAAATAAAGCAGTTGCCGAAAAATGGTATAAAGAATCAGGTATAGTCTATTAACCTTACTCAAAATGATAGTTATAGCTGATAGTAATATATTCTTTAGTGCTTTGTTGACCCCCAAAGGTGTAATTGCACAAATTCTAACCTCTAAAAGCAAAATTCAGTTTTTAGTCCCCGATTATTTGATAGAAGAAATAGAAGAACATCTGCAAAGAATTGCCGATTATGTAAATAAATCGAAAACGGAAATAAAGCAGAATCTAAAGCAATTAATGGTTAAAATAACGATTGTCCCTACAGAAGAAATCCCAATGAAATACAGGCAAAAAGCTGTTGAAATAGTTTCTGATATAGACAAAGACGATGCCCCTTTTTTGGCATTACATTTCTACAAAAAACACAAAATCTGGACAGGTGACAGAACTTTAATTGACGGGCTGACAGCCAAAGGCTATGATATTTTTGTTACTACAACCCAGCTCCAAGACAAATTATACAAAAGATAGAGGAAAACAATTATCTTTGACCCACTAAATCAAAAATCAAAAATGCCAAACATACTCGAAGTAAAAAACGTAGTCAAAAAATACGGAAATTATACAGCCCTTAATGATGTTTCAATAACCGTCCCAAAAGGAAGTATTTACGGACTTTTAGGACCTAACGGAGCAGGAAAAACTTCACTTATCCGAATCATCAATCAAATCACAATGCCCGATTCGGGAGCGATTTTTTTGGACGGAGAAAAATTAACACCTCATCACGTACAGCACATTGGCTATATGCCTGAAGAACGAGGACTTTATAAAACGATGAAAGTAGGAGAACAAGCACTATATTTGGCTCAACTCAAAGGACTTTCTAAAGCAGAAGCCAAAAAACAACTGGATTACTGGTTTGAACGTTTCGGAATTCAGGAATGGTGGAACAAAAAAATATCCGAGCTCTCTAAAGGAATGGCTCAAAAAGTACAGTTTATCGTTACGGTGCTTCACAAACCGAAATTGCTCATATTTGACGAGCCTTTTTCGGGCTTTGACCCTGTAAATGCCAACCTTATCAAAGACGAAATTTTAGAACTCAGAAAACAGGGAGCAACCGTAATTTTTTCCACCCACAGAATGGAAAGTGTAGAGGAATTGTGTGATGAAATTGCCCTTATCAACAAATCGGAAAAGCTGATTGAAGGAAACCTGATTGATGTCAAAAAACAATACAGAACCAATACGTTTGAGGTGGGAGTTTTGACCGATAATATCGAAGGGTTGATGTATGACATTACTCAGAAATTTTCTGTTGCACAAACTGATTTTAAATCGCTGAATGACGAATTGAAATTGGATATTTCGTTGGGAGAACACAACTCAAACGAACTGTTACAAATCCTTTCAGAAAGAGGAACAGTAACTCATTTTACAGAAAAAATTCCGAGTGTAAACGAAATTTTTATCAGAACGGTAAAGGGGGAGTAATCAGTTTACAGTCACAGTTTTCAGTAGGCAGTACGTTACATTATACAATATACAAAAATACAATATACAATGAGTGTTCTTTCACTAATCATAAAAAGAGAATTTATAGCCAAAGTCCGTAACAAATCGTTTATTGTGATGACTTTTTTGAGTCCGTTATTATTTGTCGGAATGGCAGTTTTAATCGGGTATTTGGCGAATATCAATCAGGGAGAAGTCAAGAAAATTGCTGTTTTTGACAAAGGAAATTTCTTTACAAAAGACGAACTCGTAAGCGATAAAAAATACGAATATCAGTATTTGTCGGATATGGATTTTGACAAAGCCAAAGAAATTGCAGCAGAGAGTTATGAGGCTCTTTTGTATGTCCCTGAAAATGTGGAGCAAAAAGATTTGACCACCAAAGTCGAATACCTTTCCGACAACAGCCCGAGTATGGATTTTATCTATAAATTGGAAAACATTATCGAGGATAAAATCACAAAACTCAATATCGAAAATTCGGGTGTGGATTATTCGGTTATCGAAAATGCCAAAGTAGATGCCAATATTCATCTGGCAAAATTCTCAGGAGAAGACAGCATTAAAGGACTCAACGGAATAAAAGTGGCAATCGGTTCGATTTTCGGATACCTGATTATGATGTTTATTATGATTTACGGAAACTTTGTAATGCGAAGCGTTATCGAAGAAAAAACCAATCGTATTATCGAAATCATCGTTTCGTCAGTAAAACCTTTCCAGCTGATGATGGGAAAAATCCTCGGAAATTCATTAGCCGGATTGCTACAATTCTTTATTTGGGCTGTGGTAGGAGTGATATTGTATTTTGCAGCGGTCAGTTTCTTAGGGCTTAATATGGGTGGAAGCACTTCCGCTTTAAGCGAAATGAGCTCACAGGTTTCAGACTCCGAAAAAACCCAACTCATACAAACTGCCCAGATTTATATGCAAACCATTATCAGCGATTTGCCTTGGGTAACGATTATTCTTTCGTTTTTCGTGTTCTTTGCAGGTGGTTATTTCTTGTACAGTTCGGTGTATGCAGCTATCGGAGCAGCAGTTGACAACGAAACCGATTCGCAACAATTCCTGATGCCAATTATAATGCCTTTGATGTTGGCTGTTTACATCGGATTTTTTACCGTAATGGACGACCCACACGGTTCGGTAGCTGTGGTTTTTTCGCTGATTCCGTTTACTTCTCCGATTGTGATGTTGATGCGGATTCCGTTTGGAGTTCCGCTTTGGCAGATCATTTTAAGTGCGGTTTTGCTCTATGCCACTTTCTTTTTTATCGTATGGGCTGCAGCCAAAATCTATCGGGTGGGAATCCTGATGTATGGCAAAAAACCGAGTTGGAAAGAGTTGTATAAGTGGATGAAGTATTAGTTTTTATAAAATTTTCTGATGAAAATAGCACTCATAGGTGAATATAGCCGATTGCACAACTCTCTAAAAGAAGGGTTGCAGGAGCTTGGTCACGAAGTGCTTTTGGCAGGGATGGGAGACGATTTCAAACGATTCCCTACAGATTTGAATTATGATGCCAAAACCACCCGAAAAGCTATTTTCAATATTCCGAATAAGATTTGTATCCGGCTTTTTGGTTGGGATCTTTCCATTCCCGAAAGGGGAATTCGCTTTTGGAGAATGCTGCCCAAGCTGAAAGATTATGAGGTAGTGCAGCTCATTAACGAAACTCCGGTGCAGACTTTTGCCTGGCTGGAAAAAATCATCCTGAAAAAACTCATTCGTCAAAACAAAAAAACCTTTTTGCTTTCTTGCGGAGCCGACCACGTTTCGATTGTATTTATGGTCGAAGGCGGTTTTCGCTACGGTTTGCTCAACCCTTATTTTGAAGATAGAACCTTAGCTCCCTATTATGCTCATTCGTTGAAATACCTCAAAGAGCCCTATCAAAAGATTTCGGATTTTCTGTATGAAAACGTAAACGGAGTCATCGCTTCAGATTTTGATTACGTATTGCCCTTGCAGGGCAACCCGAAGTTTTTAGGATTGATTCCGAATCCGATAAATACAAATAAACTGGAAGTTGTTCCTTTGAATACAGCAGGTAAAATCGCAATCTTTTTAGGTATCAACCGAAATGCCCGATATAAAAAGGGAATTCCCTATTTCGAAAAAGCCTTGGAGAAAATCAAACAACGCTATCCTGACAAAGTCGAAGTGGTGGTGGTTGAAAATCTGCCCTATTCGGAATATATAAATGCCTATAACAGGTGTCATATTCTGCTCGACCAAATCTACAGTTATGACCAGGGTTATAATGCTTTGGAGGCTATGGCAAAAGGGAAAGTAGTCTTCACGGGAGTGGAAAGAGAATTCCGGGAATATTTCGGACTTCAGGAAGACGAAATAGCCATCAACACCCTACCCAATGTGGAATATCTTGTGGAAAAAATCTCGTTTTTGATAGAAAATCCACACCGGATTTCAGAAATATCTGAAAATGCTAAAGAATTTATACGTAAAGAACATTATCATTTAAAGATAGCCCAAAAGTATGTGAAAATTTGGAGTGATAACTAAAATGGTGTTACCTTTGCATTAACATAATAAAAAGACAAACTTATGAAAACAAAACACTTTATCTTAGGATTATTCTTAATGGGAACTTTTGCGGTATCGGCTCAGGAAACCGAAAAAAACAAAGAAGCAACCCCTGCTATTGAGAGTATAAAACCTGCTAAAGAAGCAGAGCTCAGTAAAGAAGAGCAAGATAAAATTGCCAAGCAAGCCAAATTAGAAGCAGCACAAAAAAAGCAAGCCGAAAAGCTGGCAAAACAGCAGGAAAAAATGCTAAAGAAAGAAGCCAAAGCAATCGCTAAAGCCGAAAAAGAAGCCAAAGCTCAACTCAAAGCCGAAAAGCAATACGTAAAAGCCTCTGATAAATATACCAAAGCCAAAATAGCTCTCGAAAAAGAACGAAACAAATTTGAAAAGAAAAAACTCAAAGGAAAATTATCTTCTGTAGATGAACAAAAACAAGAGTTGAAACTCAACGAAAAAGAAATAAAACTCAGAGAGCTGGAATTCAAAATGCAACAGGCAGCCCGAAAAGCGGGAAAATAATTATCACAAACTTGTATATTCACTTGAGCCGTAAAGGATTTTTTCTTTTACGGCTTTAACTTTTTACATTCTCAGGTAAAAATCTTTTACCATTGCTGCAAATTCGGGAGTGTAATGATGCCTTTCGAGTTCGAGAACTAAAGTGTTCTCTGTTGCTTCTCCTTCTTTAGTTTTTTTGGAAAAAGCGATAAGACTTCGTTTTATTTTTGTTGTCGGAGTGCCTTTCACACGGGTTATTTTTAGCGGAAAAAGCGATTCGTTTCGGGCTAATTCCAAAAAATGTTTTTCTTCCTCAAACGGAATGATAACCGAGAAAATTCCATTTTGGGCAAGCAATACCGAAGCACCTTTCATGAGTTCTTCAAAGGGCAATATGTCATAAAAACGGGCTTTGCTTCGAGCCTTGTCGTCAATCAGGTTATTGGGTTTAAAATAGGGCGGGTTGCAGACAATCAAATCATAGCGGTCTTCGATTTCGTCTGTAAATTCATCCAATCCTGCATGATAGCAGAACAGCCGGTCATTCCAGGGGCTTTCTTCAAAATTTTCAACGGCTTGTTCATAGGCATCTTCGTCAATTTCCAGAGCATCAATCTGTTGGGCAGAGCTTCGTTGAGCCAGCAGCAGAGCCACAAGCCCCGTTCCTGTGCCAATATCGAGAATTGAAAAAACCGAGTCGGGTAGGGGTGTCCAGACTCCCAAAAGCACTCCATCTGTGCCCACTTTCATAGCGGTTTTGTCCTGACGAACGGCAAACTGTTTGAATTGAAACATAGCGATTTAAGATTGATGATAAACGATTTTTGGTTTCAGAAGGAAAAAGAAGACTCTGAAATTGATAATTTTTAAGGTACATATAGTTACTGACAGAACACTAAAAAACAAACTTCCTTTTTTCCTTATCAAAATAAACTGATTCACCTTCAAAAAGCTTGTCAAAAGTTCCTTTTTGAATGAGATTTTCGGGGGTGTCTTTTTCGGTTTTTTGGGAAGTCATCACGATGATTTCGTCACAAAATTCCAAGGCAAGGTCAATGTCGTGAGTAGAAAAAAGAATGCTTTTTTGGGTTTGTCGGGTGAGTTTTTTCAACAATCGGATAACCGAGGCTTTATGCACTAAATCCAGGTGTGTAGTGGGTTCGTCCAAAATAACCAAATCGGTATCCTGAGCCAGAGCTCTTGCAATGAGCACTTTTTGGAGCTGTCCGTCACTGAGTTCGAAGTGTTTTTTGTGAGTGAGTTCTTCAATCTGCACCTGCTCAATGGCTTCCCGGGTTTTTTGTTGGTCAACAGGCGAAAGGTCTCCCAGCCAATTGGTGTAGGGTTGCCTGCCCAAAGCCACTACTTCATAAACCGAGAGGTTGCTCGGAGGGAGTTTTTCGGTCAGCACTACACTGAGTTGTTGAGCCAATTCTTTTTGCGAAAACTCCGCAATATTTTTTCCGTTGAGCAGAATAGTTCCGCTCAGCAAGGGTTGCGCTGTTGTAAGGGTTCTTAAAAGTGTTGATTTCCCGATTCCGTTTGCCCCGAGCAAGGCGGTGAGTTTTCCTTTTTCTAAGGAAAAAGAAATGGAATCGGCTATTTTCAGGTTTTTATACCCGATGCTCAAATCGGAAACTTCGAGTGTTTTTGTTGTTTGCAAAACGTAAAAAAGAATTTGTGTAAAAATACAAAAAACAGACAAATAAAATTGGGATTTTTAGTCCGTAAACCAAAAATCCCAATTCCTAAATCCTAATTCCTGAATCCTAAATCCCAATTCCTGAATTAGAACCAATCTGCATGATAGCGTTTGTCTCCGAGGTAGAAAACAAGACCTGCATTGGCAGTAGGGAAAACACCTAAGGAAGAAGCGATAGGTTGCCCGGAATAAGAATATTCCTGACCAACATTTACTACCAGAGTTCCGTCTAAATACAGAGCCATTTTGTCTGACAGGCGAATAAGCGGAGTCAGCCCACCCTGAATGTTGGCTACATAGCTGTATTCCGTCAACCCTTTCGGATTTAAAGTAGAAAAACCTACACCTGCATGCATCAACAGGGCAAAATTTTCGTAAAATTTATAATTGAAATTAAAAACTTCTCCTATATTATAAACCGCTTCCAGAGTCACTTTATGCTGAATCATTCCTTGGCTGGTGTTTTCTTTGTCTGCAAAAACGTGTTTGGCATATTGAGCTTTCAACCCAAATTTTTCCGTAAACATATACCGTCCTCCAACCTGGAATTGGTTTACAGAAAGGAATGCCATCCGGTCTAAATTATCAGACGGAAGAAAAGGCAGATGCACACCACCACCGGCTTCCAAAGAAAAAGTATTAAATCGGGTTTGTTGGGCAAAACTCCCAACAGACAGGCAAATAGCCATAAAAAGAGTAGTAATAATTCTCATATAGTTTCTCCATTAAAAAAAGTTAGTGGCAAATATAATACTATTTATTAAAATACAATAAAATGAATTAGAATTCGTAATGTATCCATATTTTGTTAACTTTAGCTCCTGAAAAAACAATGCCGTTTATGCAGGAAATAGAACGAAAATTTTTAGTAAATTCTGATGTTTATAAAACATTGGCTTCAAAAAAATACCCTATTGTTCAGGCTTTTCTGAACTCAGACCCCGAAAGAGTGGTCAGGGTTCGCCTCAAAGCTGATAAAGGTTATCTTACCGTAAAAGGAAAAAGTGATGCCTCGGGGCTTTCCCGATTTGAATGGGAAACGGGAATTTCTCCTCAAGATGTGGAAAAATTACTCAAAATCTGTGAAAAGGGAATCATCGAAAAAATCCGTTATGAGGTTGTGGTCGAAGGAAAAACTTTTGAAATAGACGAATTCTCAGGAGAAAACCAAGGGCTTGTCATAGCCGAAATCGAACTCCAATCCAAACTCGAAACTTTCAAAAGACCTGTGTGGCTTGGGGAAGAAGTTACCGGAAAGCCACAATATTATAACTCTAACTTGATTGCAAATCCCTATAAATATTGGGTGTAATTTACATAAAATCAGTCTGTTATTTTAAAATCCTTACTCTGTTGTCTTTGATTACCGGAATCGTATCGGTTTCTTTGAAATAGTCGATAATCAGGTTGCGGAGCTTGTAGTCCATATCATACGTAGAAGTAGCTTTGGCAAAAAAAGTCATATTGTCGCCTCCCGTTATCAAATAGTCAGACGTAGCCACAAAATAGGTCTGTTTTTTATCCAAAAGTTTTCCCTGAATAGCTATGGATTCGTAGGATTTTTCGTCAGGAGTAAGTACAATTTCAATTCCCGAAACAGGATGGGCTTTTTTGCCTTTGATAAAATAATCAACCATTTCCTCAATTTGTTCTCCTTTCAGAGCTGCGATAACCAAATTATTTTCAAAAGGCATAATTTCAAAGGCAGTTCGGGTGGTTACGTTGCCTTTTGGCAAAGTAGCCCGGATACCTCCGTGATTGAGCAAACAAATAGCCACTTGTTGCTGATGTCTTTTTTGAAAAAGTTGGTCAGCTTTTTGTAAGGTTACATCGGCAAGAAGATTCCCGATAGCCGTGCTCCATTTTCCGTGATTTTTGTCTAAGGTTTCAGGGCAATATGCCAGAACACTGTCTAAATCTTTGTTGATGTGTGTCCGATAAGGTTCAATCACTTTTTCCAGAGCAGGGGAAGAAGCAATTTTTTCATCAATCGGAATTTGTTTGCCTTTGATTTTCGAGAGTCGGTTTTGTTCAGAAGAACAACTCCAAAGCATCGAAAGTGTTAAGGTTAAAATAAAAAATTTTAAACAAGAGGCAGAGTTTCTTAGTTTTGCCATAGCACAAGCGTCTTTTTTGGTTATCTTTGTCGAAGTAGTAAAAGTAGTATGTTTTTGAGATTTTATAAGGGTTTCATATTAAAAAAAATCGTTAAGAAAAACTTTTCTGATAACGAGAGGCAAATATCGGAAATAAAAATAAAATCGGTAGCTCTATTGATAGATTCAACCCGTTTTAAAGCCATAAACGAATTGATGGCTTTGGTTGAAAAACAAGGCATACAACAAGTGAAAGCCTTTGTTTTTACTCGGGATAAAAAAGCGGAAAGCTCAGAAAACATTGTTTATTTCCGTTCCGAAGACATCGAAACCAGCGGTCGTTTCAAAAACAAAGCACTCGAAAATCAGTTTTTGTATCCGTATGATTTGCTGATAAATTATTATGATGAAAAAACGGTTGAGTTGCTCTATTTGTCTTCGGTTTCAAAAGCCGATTTTCGGGTGGGGTTTAAACAGAATCACTTAGGGAAAAACGATTTTATGATTGATGTTAATCTTGCTGGCTATCAGGTTTTTATAGATGAACTTTTCAAGTATTTAAAAAATTTTAATAAAATATAAATGAATGCACTTACAGGCACGGGAGTGGCTTTGGTAACTCCTTTTAAAAAGGATTTTTCGGTTGATGTAGAGGCGCTGAGAAAGATTGTTCGCTATAATATAGACGGAGGAGTGGAATATTTAGTGGTTTTGGGCACTACGGCCGAATCGGCTACACTTTCCAAAGACGAAAAAGAATTGGTTATCAAAACCATTATTGACGAAAATTCGGGAAAACTTCCTTTGGTTTTGGGTGTAGGCGGAAACAACACTCAGGAAGTTGTCAACGAGTTGAAAACAAGAGATTTATCTGCTTTTTCGGCTATTCTTTCGGTTTCTCCTTATTATAATAAACCTACTCAGGAAGGAATCTATCAGCACTTTAAAATGATTGCCCAAAACAGCCCGATTCCTGTGATTCTGTATAATGTTCCGGGCAGAACGGCAAGCAATATGTTGCCCGCTACGGTGCTTCGGTTGGCAAACGATTTCAAAAACATCATCGGAATCAAAGAAGCGGCCGGAGATATTGTTCAGGCGATGAAACTCATCCAGAACAAACCCAAAGATTTTCTGGTGATTTCAGGTGATGATATGATTACACTTCCGATGGTTTTGGCTGGAGGAAGCGGAGTGATTTCGGTTATCGGAGAAGGATTTCCGAAAGAATTTTCTCAGATGGTTCGCTTGGGATTGCAAGGAAAAGTCAAAGAGGCTTATGACCTGCATTATAAATTGGCAGACAGTATTGATATGATTTTCGAACAGGGAAATCCGGCAGGAATCAAAGAAATTTTCAAACACTTGGGAATTTCTGAAAACACCGTTCGTTTGCCTTTGGTAAATGTAAATGAAGATTTATCGGGCAGACTTCATAAATTTGTATCGGAATTACATTCATTGTAATTGATACATTTTTTTTAGATTTTTTAGATTTTTCAATTTTTTAGATTAAATAGTATGCTATCAAAAACATTAGAAACCGCATTAAACAATCAGGTGAAATTAGAGGGTGATTCGTCTCAGATTTATTTAGCGATGGCTTCCTGGGCTGAAAATCAAGGCTTTGAAGGGATTGCGACTTTTATGTATAACCAATCAGACGAAGAGCGATTGCACATGCTCAAATTGATAAAATATATCAACCAAAGAGGAGGAGAAGCCAAAATTCCTCAGGTAGAAGAACCTCATTTAGATCACACTTCGTTCAAAACCTTGTTTACGCAATTATTTGAACATGAGGTTTTTGTGTCTCAGAGTATCAACGAATTGGTACATGTTTCGTTGCAGGAAAAAGATTATGCCACCCATAATTTTCTGCAATGGTATGTTGCCGAGCAAATCGAAGAAGAATCTACGGCAAGAACCATTTTGGATAAAATCAACCTTATCGGAGATGACAAAGGCGGACTGTATTTGTTTGATAACGATATGAAGAGTTTTACGGGGCAAGCTCCTGTTTAGTTTTTTTGTTTAAAGTTTAAGGTTTAAAGTTGCTCAAAAACCTTAAACTTTAAACCTTAAACAGAGTATTGATTATAAGAAAATAATAACTAACTTTGCAGGCATTTTTTGCTGTGTTATACCAAAAACATAATGACGATAATAAAAAAAATAGTGTTCTTGTTGTGCTTTGTTTTGTGTCTGGCTTCTTGCAGCCAGTATCAAAAGGCACTCAACTCAGAAGATGTTACTTTGAAGTATAAAATGGCAGATTCGCTCTATTCGATAGAGAAATACAACAAAGCCATCCGCCTTTTTGAGCAGATTGCTCCGGGCTACAGAGGCAAACCTCAGGCAGAAAAGATGTATTATATGTATGCGATGTCCACCTACAAAGAGGAGCAATATATGATGTCGTCTCATTTGTTTGAGCGGTTTGTGGCTCAGTATTCCTATTCTCAAAAAGCTGAAGAAGCCTGGTTTTTGATGGGAAAAAGCTATGCAGAACTCTCTCCGAGATATTCGCTCGACCAGACCGATACCTATAAAGCTGTCGATAAATTACAGCAGTTTATCAACAAATATCCGGAGTCTGAATATATAAAGGAGGCCAATGCGATAGTAGCAGAACTCAATCAAAAGATCGAGAAAAAGCATTTCGAAAATGCCAGACAATACAATACCATAGCGGGTTATACCCGTGATTATAAGGCTGCTATAGTGGCTTTGGATAATTTCCTGATTGAATTTCCGGGAACAATCTATACCGAAGATGCCTTGTTTTACAAGTTTGATTCGATGTATAAAATTGCCGTAAACAGTGTTCCGGATAAGAAAAAAGAACGTTTGAATCAGGCGAAATCGGCTTATGATGCTCTGACAAAGTTTAAAGCCGACACAAAATATAAAGACAAAGCAGTAAAAATGCTTGCTGACATAGAAGGTGAATTACACAAAATTTAATTAGTATATCTTATGGATTTAAGAAAAACAACGGCTCCGGTAAACACGGTTACTTATGACAAAGATGTGTTGGAGAAAGAAACCGGAAACATTTACAAAGCGGTTACTATTATTGCTAAGAGAGCCAGCCAGATTAACTCCGAAATCAAAAAGGAATTGTCTGAAAAATTAGACGAATTTGCGACATACAGCGATAGTCTGGATGAAGTTTTTGAGAATAAAGAGCAAATCGAAGTTTCTAAATTCTACGAAAAATTGCCAAAACCACACGCTTTGGCAGTAGAGGAATGGATGGACGGAAAAGTGCAGTATAAAGAGACTGCAAAATAATTTTTAAAACCAAATGAAATGGCTGTTTTAAGAGGTAAAAAAATCCTGCTTGGAATTTCGGGTGGAATTGCAGCCTATAAAACAGCTTTGCTTGTACGGCTTTTGGTTAAAGAAGGAGCTCAGGTACAGGTAGTGATGACACCCGCTGCCAAAGATTTTGTAACTCCGCTTACACTCTCAACACTTTCCAAAAGGGAAGTGTTTTCTGCTTTTTATGACCCTCAGGACGAAAATGCCAAGTGGAACAACCACGTGGAATTGGCTCTCTGGGCAGATTTCCTGCTTATTGCTCCTGCCACAGCCAATACCTTGTCTAAAATGGCAAACGGAACCTGCGATAACCTGCTTTTGGCTACTTATTTGTCTGCTAAGAGCAAAGTTTATTTTGCTCCGGCTATGGATTTGGATATGTATAAGCACCCCACCACTCTGGAGAATTTCACCAAATTACAGGCGTTTGGCAACGTGATGATTCCGGCTGAAACGGGTGAATTAGCCAGCGGACTCTCAGGCGAAGGGCGAATGGCAGAGCCCGAAAATATAGTAGCTTTCATCAAAAGTGATTTAGAGAAAAATCTCCCTCTTAGAGGAAAAAAAGCTTTGGTAACAGCAGGCCCGACCTATGAAGCTATCGACCCGGTTCGCTTTATCGGGAATCATTCTTCGGGAAAAATGGGCTTCGATATTGCACAGGCTTTAGCCGAAAAGGGAGCAGAAGTTACTTTGGTTGCAGGACCTACTCATTTGACAATACAACATTCGGGTATAAATCTCGTTAAGGTACTATCGGCTTTGCAAATGTTTGAAGCCTGCCACAAAGTGTATGACAATGTGGATATTGTGGTGGCAGCAGCAGCCGTAGCCGATTACAGACCTAAAGAGGTAGCTGCACAGAAAATCAAGAAAAAAGACGAGAATCTCACCATAGAACTCGAAAAAACACAGGATATTTTGGCTTCGCTGGGAGCTGGGAAAACAAAACAGTTTTTGGTGGGTTTTGCCTTAGAAACCGAAAATGAAGTAGAAAATGCGATGCAGAAAATCCAGAAAAAGAATCTGGATTTGATTGTGCTCAATTCGCTCAACGACGAAGGAGCAGGCTTTGGCAAAGCGACCAATAAGGTTACATTTATAGATAAAAATAAAACCATAGAGCAGTTTCCTCTAAAGACAAAAGAAGAAGTGGCTCAGGATATTGTAAATAAAATCATACGACATTATGAATAGAATTGTTCTTGTAATAGGGTTCGCACTTTCGGTTTTTTCGGTTAAAGCTCAGGAACTGAACTGCACAGTAACGGTGGGTTATGACAAAATAACCAATGTTAATCCTCAGATATTCAAAACGTTGGAAACATCGTTAAACGATTTTATGAACAATACGAAATGGACAACCCAATCGTTCAGACAAAATGAAAAAATTGTGTGTACGATGTTTATCAATATCAACGAATACAATTCCGGAGGTTTTTCGACCTCGATTCAGGTACAGTCTTCCAGACCGGTTTTTGGTTCTACCTATACTACACCTATTTTAAACTTCAACGACAGAGATTTCACCTTCCGGTATATCGAGTTTGAAAACCTGTTTTATAACCCCAACAGTTTCGATTCCAATCTCACTTCTGTTTTGGCTTTTTATGCCAATATCATTATTGGTTTAGATGCTGATTCTTTTGTTCTCGAAGGCGGAACACCCTATTATGAAGCCGCTCAGAATATCGTAAACCTGGCTCAGTCGAGCCCTTATAAAGGATGGAGGCAATCAGACGGAGGCAATCAAAACCGTTTTTTCTTAGCTCAGGACTTGCTTTCCAACACGTTTTCTTCTTTCCGAAAAACGTTGTATGAATACCACCTTCAGGGTCTGGACAAGATGAGCGAAGATGTAAAATCAGGAAAAGAAGGTGTGAAATCAGCCGTAGCGACTTTATCACAAGTACACAGAGTTCGCCCCAATGCTTTTTTGACCCGAATTTTCTTTGATGCCAAAGCCGATGAGATTCAAACTGTTTTCTCAGGCGGCCCTCAGGTTACTATTGCTGATTTGGTCGAAAACCTCAACAGAATTTCTCCGCTCAACTCCTCAAAATGGGTGAATATTAAGATGTGATTTCTTTTTTGATTTCCTGAATACTCCAGCGGAAATTTAAAACCATATTCCTTTTTCAGAAAAATAAAATTCCTGAAAAGGGATATTTTTTTGTGATAAAATAAAAAGCAACGGAATTTTTAGTACACCTTCACAAATTCTAAATAATCTACATTATCTTTCGGTTAAGAACCCGTTATTTAGAAAAAAATATCTAACTTTGTTGCGAAATTTTAAAGTGAAAAATTATGATTGCAAATTATTTAAAAACAGTATGGAAATCATCATTGATGATTTTATTTTTGTGTTTTGGTCTCACAAGTTGGGGGCAGACGGACGTTTTAGATTGTCCTGTGGGTACCATCGTAAATGATGAAATGGTATTTACTACGGATAACTTTACTGTTACCCACGCAAAAGGGACAGATTCTAATTTTGCAGATTATTCTCCTTGGAGAGTTTATACCAACAATACGGTGACTTTTTCGGGAGGAGAAAATGTTCAGAAAATCACCAGTGTCGTAATTACTGCAACTAGTAGTACTTATGCTACAGCTGCCGTAGGAACAAATAGTGTGCTTTCAGTTCTTTCAGGAACAGGGACAGTTAGTGGTGTTGCAGATGCTTCTACTGTAACGTTGACAGTTACAGGTGATGATGTGAGCGAAATAAGCCTAAAGCCTCATGCACAAACAAGATGGGCTTCAATTACAATTAATTATGAATTAGTTGCTGTTACAGGAGATCACACTATTACTGTGACTCAACCTGAGGGAGGAGATGTTACTCCCGGAACAAGCGGAGTTACAACTGGAGAAAATGTTTCATTTACCGCTACTCCTGAATCTATATGTTATGCTTTTAGCCATTGGGTAGTTGACGGAGCTGATGCAGGAAG
>JBAYSC010000045.1:0-15114 GCA_041676345.1 Flavobacteriaceae bacterium
CATTGGTGTTGTTTTCCGCATCTTCCTGACTCAGGTGGTAGGTAACCGCAAACTGAACCGGATCCTGACCATCTAATACAGCAGCTTGCCAGTAGTTGTCTAAGTTCACCTCTACGATTCCGTCATTGTTTCCGTCCTCATCACACAAAGTAATATCCTGTACCGGATGTGCCACCGCAGCTTCTTCTGCGTAGAGTGTAAATTCCGCTATACGTTCGCATTCGGTAATTTCATTAAAGATATGTACGTAAATCGTTTGTGAACCTTGGGTTGTATTTTCATACAAAACACCTTGGTTTATCGGGTTGGTTTGGTTTTCCGCATCTGCCAAAGTCAGATAATACTCCACTAAGAAATCATCCGGATTTTGGTTGGCTCCCAGCAAGGTAGGAGTAAAACCGTTCAAATCAAACTGGGCAAAACCTGTAGAACCTACTTCACAAATGGCATAATAATCTTGTGCTACTTCAGGCAACGGATTCACAATCACCTCCAAAGCTATGATTACGGCACAGCTTTGATCTCCCACAGGCTGATTGGCAACTCTGATATAAATAGTAGTGCTGCCTGTGAAATAAGCCTCAGGATTCACAATCGCATTTTCGTTGTTCTGAGCCTCCTCTTCACTTAGGTGATAGGTAATAATAAGGGTTGTGTTTCCGTTTCTGATGTAATTTTCATACGAAGTCAAATCAAACTCTTCCATCATATCATCTACCGTAACCGAATCACAAAGCTCCAACGGAACGATGTCATCCGTAAGCGGATTTGGCATAGCAGCCCTCAGAATGGTGAGTGGTTGATAGCTTTTACATCCGGTTATCAAATCGGTTACTGCAACAATAATCGTATAAACGCCTTCACCTCCGAGTTGTTCATTGCTGAAATTGGTCGGGTTGGCGATGATGTTGGTTTCGTTTTCTGCATCTTCGAGAGTCGGATAGAAATCTACCTGATAGTTGTTCGGGTTGCTGGCATTTGCCAAAATAGCCGGATTCATACTGGTCAGGTCAAAAATAACCTCACCGTCTGAATCTGTATCACAAACCACCAAAAGCAAGTCCTCAGGAATTTCCAACGGAATGTTTACGATGATTTCAAACGAAGCCGTATCAAAACATTCGGTTTCTGTATTTTCGAGACGTACCCAAATAATCTGAGGGTTGCTGATGTTTTGATAATGGTCAGGGGTAGCGATAGCCAAAACTCCGTTTTCAGCATCTTCCTGAGTTTGGTGATAGGTTACTACCAGATTGGTCGGGTCATCCTGAGCAGCCATGATGTAGTTGGTTTGCTCGGTAAAGTCGAAATAGGTAATTCCGTCAAAATTGTCATCACACAATTCAATCTCAGGAAGCAGGTTTTCTGCATCTACCGGAATCTCAGGAGCGGTTTCTACTACCAAAGTAAGCGGATATACCGTAAAACAGCCCGAAACAAGGTCAGTAACATTCACATAAATAGTTTGACTAAACGGGTCGAGATTATAGTAGGCTTCCAGCTCAACAATAGGGTTTTGAGCCTCTACGGCATTGTTATAGGTTTCATGGAAAGTAACCTGAAACTCCGCAGGGTCAGCTCCGTTGAGCATATCTTCAATGAGCTCTTCTAAGTTAAATACGCTATAACCGTCTCCGTCTCCTTCACAGGAAATCACAGGCTCCAATGGCATGGCAAGAGAAGGAAGCGGGTCTGCAACAAGATCCATAATCGTAATTACAAAACAGCCTTTTTCGGTTTCTACTCTTACGAATACAGCTTCAATAAAAGGTTCGTTGTTGGTGTGTAAATACGGATAAGGGTTTTGGTCTAATTCCGCATCTTCGTAGGTGTCGTGGAAGGTAACCGTTAGCCCTGCCTGTCCGTTGATGATAGTGGCAATCTGAGTTTGCAGGTCAAATTCCACATAGCCGTCTCCGTCTTCATCACACAAATGATATTCGTCAACCTCAGGCATAGCCACAACAGGCAACGGATTAACAATCAGGGTGAGTTCCGCTACAGCATAACAGCCTGTGTCCTGGTCGTCAACTCGTACCCAAACCGTATCTTCGTGAATGATTTGGTTTGTATAGGTCGTGATATTCCCGATTTCGTTTACATTATTATGAGCATCTTCCTGAGTAACAAAGTAGCTGACTTCGTGAGTGAGCGGGTTTAAACTGCCCAAAACTTCTTCGCTTTTGGAGCTCAAGTCAAATGCTACAAAACCATCGTAATCGTCATCACACATCTCCAAAGGTTCAGGGTCTGTGATTTCAGGAAGCAGGTGTACATACAAATCCAAAGCAATCACTACCGGACAAATTCCGCTTTGTGTGGTTACTCTCACATAAATTATCTGATGAAGAGGCGTATTGTTTACATAAGCCGTTGTATTGACAATTGGGTTGGCTCCAAAAGTAGCATCTTCGGGAGTTAAATGGAAAGTTACCGAAACTCCGGTATTTCCGCCTGTCATTTGGTTGATAACAGATTCTAAATCAAAAATCCCGATTCCGTCATTGTTGTCATCACAAAACTCTAAGGGTTCAGGTGTAATAATATCAGGATATTGGTGCACTACCAATTCAAACTGATTTATCGCAAAACACCCTGCCTGACCTTCGATTCTCACATAAATAGTTTGAGGGCTTGAAGTGTTGGTATAAGCAGTCGGGTCAGCAATAGCGTTGTTTGCGTTTTCGGCATCGTTTAAACTTTCGTAAAAAGTAACCGAAGCAGTTTGTCCGTTTAAGATTTCATCTGTTTTTATGGTAAGGTCAAATATGGCAAATTCACTATCGTCATTACTACAGAACTCATAAGGAGTGATAGGTGAAGTCGAAGGAATCATATTCACGACAATCTCAAACGAAGTGATGGCAAAACAATCTTGTCCACTTTCTGCACGAACGTATATGGTTTGTGTCCCGGTGCTGTATTCGGTTGGGTTGGCAATAGCACCTGTTCCGTTTTGGGCAGCTGCCAACGAGGTATGAAAGGTAAGCGTATAGGTATTTCCGTTGAGGATTTCCGTGCTTTTTTCCGTCAGATCAAAAATCGCCTGAGTCGTAGGGCTACAAAGTTCAAAACCGGTAGCAGGCTGAACGATTTCGGGCTGTAGGCTTACGATGATATCAAAAAACGTAGTGCTGAAACAGTCATCGTTTTCGGCTCTGACATAAATGGTTTGCATGTTGATAACCTCATTGGTATAACTCCCCGGATTGGCAATTTCGTCAATGCCCTGCTCAGCATCAGTAAGGGAAGTGTGGAAAGTAACCGTAGCGGTCGTTCCGTCAAGAATTGCGGGAATCAACTGATTCAGGTTGAAAACCGTAAAACCGTCTTCGTCATCATCACAAACAGACAGGTCTGAAGGCTGCACAATAACAGGATTTTGGTTTACCGTCAACTCGAAATCAGTGATATAATAACACAGTGAAGTGTTGTCGTTTATTCTCACCCAAACCGTAGCCGAACCACTGGAATAGTTAGTAGGGTCTGCAATAGCACTGGTTTGGTTTTCTGCATTTTGTTCCGAAGTATAAAAAGAAACTGTCCAGTCAGGGTTTTGGGTAAAAGCATTCGTTAGGTTGAAAACTCCTGTGGTAGTATCGCTACAAACCTCCAAATCAGAAATAGTAACGATCATTTCGTTCGGGAGATCAATTTGCAGGGTTGCCGTATTGTTTAATTCGTCTGTTTCTTGTTGAATACCTTCGCCTGTTCCGTCATCGTCAGCCACTATCAATAGCTCAAAGTTGTTAGCAACCGTAACAGGAATATCTAATGTAATGGTATAAGTAGCACTTCCTCCGATGGCAATGTCTGTCGTAGTATTTACGGTGTCGAGTAATACACTGTCTGCATAAAAAGAAATAGGAGTACCTGCGGGCAATATATCAGTACCTTCTGTATTTGAAACGGTATAAGTAATGGTAAGCTCCCGGTTTCCGCAAATATCCAACCCTTCGATTTCATCAATCGTAACGGTAGCATCAGGAAGCTCATTACTAAGCACAACAACTATATTATTTAACAAAACGAAGTCTTGACCTGAAGTAAATTGAACATCTAAGGTGGTATCACCAACATTGATAATATCACTAATATCAAAGTAATCCAAATCCATATTATAGAACGTATTACTTCCTGTAAAACTGTTTGTTCCGTTAAACATATTATTTAACGGGTTTAATGGAGGGTTAGTTAATATCACTCCATTAACTTTAAGATTTTCGTTTATAACGGTAACATTATCTCCCTCCCAAGCTAAGAAACCGATTTTGTTGTTTGTAGGTTCAGTTACGTTAAGCCCTTGAAGGGTGAAATTTAATTCAGGGTTTGATGAAGAAAACTGTTCAAATCCATCATATATCAGCACCAAACTATTGTTAAAAGCAGGGTCTTCATACACCACAATAATAGCCCATCCTCCAAAATTTAAACCAACAGGACAATAACTTGGAAAACTCGTAATAACCGAGGTAAGATCTAAATTAGAAAGTGTATAGGTTCCGTTTCCTGTGGTTTGAACTATAGAGGTAACATCTGCAAAAGCTCCGAAAACAGGATATTCAAATGTTTGAAAATGTGTGTAATGAAACTCTCTTTCTGCAACAATGTTATTTCCGTTTAAAGTAACATTGAAATCACCCGACCCCGAACCTGCCCAATACAGATAAGCAGCAATTATATTCTGTCCGGCAGCTAAGTTTAAATCAGCACTCGACGAAGTCAATATCTGACACGGATAATCAATAGGGTTGCTGGCATTCAATTGATTCTCAGAAAGGTTCATAGTGTTTCCAACAGCTGTGTAGTCATATTTCCCAAAAAAGGAATCATACAACGATATGGGCTGGGCATACGTTTTCGAGAAAAAAGCAATAGTAGTAAGGCAAAGGGCAATAATAATTTTCCTTGTCATTTTTCAGTAAAATAGATATTCAACAAATGTTTTTATTTTTTTAAACGTCCCAAAGGTATAATTTTTTTTCTCTTTCAATAATATTTAGAAAGGAAATTATAAAGCAAACGGAAAAACAACTCCGATTCGTATGAGAGTCTGATTATTTTTTAGTAACTTAGGGGCTCTTATTTTTTGAAAAATGAACGAACTCCACAACGAAACAAGTCCTTATTTATTACAACACAAAGACAATCCGGTTTTTTGGAAAGGCTGGCATCAATCTGTTTTGGAAGAAGCCCAAAAAACCAATAAACTCCTTATTATTTCTATCGGATATTCGGCCTGCCATTGGTGTCATGTGATGGAGCACGAGAGTTTTGAAGACGAAGAAGTCGCTGCTGTGATGAATGAGAATTTTATCAATATAAAAGTCGATAGAGAAGAGCGACCTGATGTAGATGCTATCTATATGAAAGCCGTTCAGCTGATGACCCAACGAGGCGGCTGGCCGCTAAATGTGGTTGCTCTGCCCGATGGCAAACCGGTTTGGGGCGGCACGTATTTTCGTAAAAACGAATGGATAAATTCCTTGGAACAACTCCACGAAATGTATCGTGATTTCCCTGAAAAAATGGAGGATTATGCCCTGAAACTCCAACAGGCACTTCACAGTTTTACTGATTTTTCTCAGGAATCTCCAAAGGGGAAAAACGATGATATTCTGGGAGGATTCTTAGCCAAATGGAGCAAAAGCTTCGATTGGGAATTCGGAGGTTATGTTCGGGCTCCGAAGTTTATGATGCCTTCCAACTACAATTTTTTACTTCGCTATGCCTATCAGACCCAAGATGAAAAACTGCTGGATTATGTAAATCTCACCCTTACCAAAATGGCTTACGGAGGAGTTTTTGACGTAATTGACGGAGGATTTTCCAGATATTCGGTAGATATGAAATGGCATGTGCCTCATTTTGAAAAAATGCTTTACGACAATGGGCAACTCCTTAATTTATATAGCAAAGCCTATAAACTCACAAAAAACGAACTCTATAAAGAAATTGTCAAAAAAACGGCTGATTTTGTCGAAAGAGAGTGGCTTACTGAGGAAGGAGGCTTTTACTCCGCCTTTGATGCAGATAGCCTAAATGACAACGGAAAAGTAGAAGAGGGTGCTTTTTATGTCTGGCGAAAGCAGGAATTAGAAGCAATTTTTGAAGATGATTTTCCGCTTTTTTCGGAGATTTTCAACTGCAACGATTTCGGAGTTTGGGAAAACGGAAACTACGTATTGATTCAAAACCAGCCTTTGGAAGAAATCGCTCAAAAGTTTGAAATTACGATTTCGGAAACTAAAGAGAAAAAAGCCTTTTTTGAAAAAACCCTGTTTAAAATCAGAGAAAAAAGACACAAACCCCGACTCGATGACAAAATCATCACTTCGTGGAATGCTATGACTGCCCGGGGTTTTATAGAGGCATACAAGGCTTTCGGCAACGAAAAATATCTCGAAATTGCCCAAAAAAACATTCGCTTTATCAAACAAAAACTCTGGTCTGATAGCGGGAATCTGTTCCGAACCTACAAAAACGAAACTCCAAAAATCAACGCTTTTCTCGAAGATTATGCTTGTGTGATTGATGCTTTGATAGGTTTGTATGAGGTTACCTTAGAAGAAAATCATCTGAGAGATGCCAAACAACTCACCGATTATGTTTTGGAGCATTTCTACGACTCCGAAAAAGGATTTTTCAGGTTTACCTCCAGAGAAGATGCGGCTTTGGTAAGCGAAAATTACGAAATCGAAGACAACGTGATTGATAGCTCCAATTCGGTTATGGCTCAGAATTTATATGTGCTTTCCGTTTATTTTTTACTGCCTTTTTATGAAGATATTTCCCGAAAAATGACCCAAACAATCGTTTCAACTATTGATTATCCGTCTGCTTTTTCGGGTTGGCTCAACGTATATCTGAATTTCAATCAACCACAGAAAGAAGTAGCCGTAACCGGTGAAAAAGCTTCGGAATATGTGCAACTCATCAACCAAAATTACTTTCCGCATAGTATGATTTCGGGAACAGAAAAAGAGAGTCAGTTACCTTTTTTAAGAGATAAATTTGCTGAAAATAAATTGCATTTTTTTGTATGCGAAAATAAAATTTGTCATTTACCTTTGCAGGCAATTGATGAAGTTATCCAAAAACTGACGATTTGAATTTATGGAAGAAGAAATTAGCCTGAACCGTTTGGAAGAATTTTTAGACCACGGAGTTGATGTATTGCTGCAATTTTCGGTAAAAATAGCCTCTGCATTGGTAGTGCTCGCTATCGGAATTTTGGTTATCAGACTCCTCAGGGGCATTATTAAAAAAATTGTTGAGAAAAAAGAAGTTGACCCGACCGTTTCGGGCTTTTTGCTCAATATGATTTCGTGGCTCTTGAAATTACTCCTTTTTATAGCCGTTATTTCAAAATTAGGCGTAGAAACCTCTTCTTTTGTGGCTGTTTTGGGAGCTATGGGTTTGGCAATAGGGCTTTCATTACAAGGGTCGCTGTCGAACTTTACCGGAGGTTTGCTCATCATTATGTTTAAGCCTTTCAGGGTAGGCGACTATATCGAAGCCCAAGGAGTAGGCGGAACCGTAAAGCAAATTCAGGTTTTCAATACTCAGATAAATTCAGACAACAATCAGGCGATTTTTATCCCCAACGGAATCCTCTCCAACGGAACGGTCATCAACTATTCCAGAGAAACCAACCGAAGAGCCAACCTGAAAATTACCGTTGCTACCGACAACGATTTAGAAAAAGTAAATCGGTTGTTGCTGCAAATCCTGCAAAACAATCCAAAAGTGCTAAAAAACCCTGCTCCAGCGGTTGCTTTATCAGAAATAATCGAGGGAGCTTCCATATTCTACCTAAGACCTTGGGCTGCCCGAAAAGATTTTTCGGCTATGGTTTCAGAAATTTTGTTTGAAATTAAAACCGCTTTTGAAAGAGAAAACATCAAGACTCCAACTCAGAGTATTGAGGTTTTGAATAGATAAACGAAAAACCCTGTCAGTATTTGAGCTAACAGGGTTTTATGTTTCTATATATTAAAGGAGTTATGCCATTGCTTCTTCGTTTTCTTTGTCTAAATAACTCTGAACGATTTCGATGGCATTAGTAACCACATCACTAAGTGCTGTGATATACGTTCCTTCTTCTGCTATGTTGATAGCGTGTTTCAGAGCTTCGATTTCTTTCGGGATAATTTCGTAGGTAACCTCTTTGCCCGATTCTTTGATACCTTCCAAGATAAGGTCGATGATTTCCTGTTCGGTTCTTCCTCTGAGGTATTTTTCCTGACGGATGATAATATGGTTAAACATACGTCCTGCAATGAGTCCGCACTCTTTAATATCCTCATCACGTCTGTCTCCAACACCCGAGATGATTCCGATTTTGTTTGGAGAATCAATCGACTGAAGGTATTCTTCGATAGCCAGATAACCGGACGGGTTGTGAGCAAAGTCAATCATCACCTTGAAGTTTTTAAACTCGAAGATATTCATACGTCCCGGAGTTTGAGCCACACTCGGAATAAAGGTTTGCAACGAAAGACTGATATCTTCGGTTTTAAACCCGAAAAGATATCCGGCTAATGTGGCAGCCAAGGCGTTGGCAATCATAAATTTGGCTTTCCCTCCCAAGGTAAGCGGAATCTGGCTCACCCGCTCAATACGGATTTTCCAGTCGCCTTTTTTGATAGTAACAAATCCGTTTTCAAAAACCGCAACGGTTTTGTTTTCCCGTGCCAGTTTTTTCACAAACGGAGTGTCTTCGTTTAAACTAAACCAGGCTACATTACAATCGAGGGTATCCGCAATTTTTCTGCACTCTTCATCATCTGCATTCAGCACAGCCCAACCGTCTTTTTTGATGCTGTTGACCACCACTTTTTTCACCCGTGCCAAATCGGCCAAAGTGTGAATATCGCTCAAGCCCAAATGGTCTTCCTGAATGTTGGTAATAATCCCGATATCACAACGTGAAAAACCGAGTCCGGCTCTGAGGATTCCGCCTCTTGCGGTTTCCAATACGGCAAATTCCACAGTCGGGTCTTTTAGAATGTATTCAGCACTCAAAGGTCCTGTGGTATCGCCTTTTTCGAGCATGTGGTTCTGAATGTAAATTCCGTCTGAGGTCGTAAAGCCCACACGATAACCTTTGTTTTTCACCATGTGAGCCATCAGTCGGGTGGTAGTGGTTTTTCCGTTGGTTCCCGTAATGGCAATAATCGGAATCCGACTTGGTTTTCCCGGAGGATAAAGCATGTCAATAACCGGAGCGGCTACGTTTCTCGGAAGTCCTTCTGATGGAGCCAGGTGCATACGGAAACCCGGAGCTGCATTTACTTCCAGAATTACTCCTCCGTTTTCCTGAAGCGGCTGGGTCAGGTTTTCTGCCATGATGTCGATTCCGCAAACGTCAAGCCCGATTACTCTGGAGATGCGTTCTGCCAAAAAGATATTTTCGGGGTGCATCATGTCGGTTACGTCAACCGAAGTTCCTCCCGTACTCAAATTGGCAGTCGATTTCAGATAAACGATTTTTCCTTTTTTAGGGATGCTTTCTGCTGTCAGTCCTTCTTTTTCTAACAAATCGAGGGAATCTCTGTCTATTTCGATTTCTGTCAGTACATTTTCGTGTCCGTAACCACGTCTTGGGTCAAGGTTTTCTTTGTCGATTAGCTGCTGAATAGTAAGCTCTCCGTCTCCCACCACGTGGGCAGGTACTCTTTTGGCAGCAGCCACGACCTTATTATTGATAACCAATACCCGAAAATCAAATCCTGTGATGAATTTCTCTACGATTACTCTTCTCGAATATTGTTTTGCGTGGGCCAATCCTGCTTTGGCAGCTTCCCAGTCTTTTACGTTGATAGAAGCTCCTTTTCCATGGTTTCCGTCCAGCGGTTTCAAAACTATCGGATAACCGATTTTTTTGATGGTGAGTTCCAAATCTTCCTCATCAACACAAATATCTCCTTTGGCAACAGGGATTGAGGCGTTGTCGAGCATACGTTTGGTAGCCTCTTTATCACAGGCAATGTCAACAGCAATATGACTTGTCTGACAGGTGATGGTTGCCTGAAAACGCATTTGGTTGATTCCGTAACCCAACTGAACAAGCGAATTTGTTCCCAAGCGAATCCACGGAATATCTCTGGAAACGGCCTCTTCGACTATACTTCCGGTACTTGGCCCTAAGCGGACTCTTTCCCGAATTTCTTTCATTTTTAGTATATCGGTCTCTACATCATATTCTTCTCCCGAAATCAGGGCTTCTGCAATCCTGACCGCTGCTTCGGCTGCATATTCGCCTACGCTTTCTTCCACATAGCTGAAAACCACATTATAAATTCCGGAGTCTTTGGTTTCCCGGGTTCGCCCGAAACCGGTTTCCATTCCTGCCAAAGTCTGAATTTCCAGAGCAATGTGTTCGATAACGTGTCCCATCCAGGTTCCTCGTTCTACTCTGGAAAAGAATCCTCCCGGAACACCCTCAGAACAGCGATGCTCATACATAGTCGGAAACATTTTTTCGATTCGCTCTCTAAAGCCTTCAATTTTGTTGGTAGGTCTTTGTTCTAATTCTTCCAGATCCAGACGCATCTGAATCAGTTTTTTTCGTCTTACACTCCAGATATTCGGACCTCGGAGTGCCTGTATTTTTAGGATTTTCATATAAATTTTGTTGGTTTTTGAAAAGTTATTTGGTTTTTAGTTTGAATAAAAAAATATTGATTCGACTAAAGTATATTTTTTTATTTAAAATTCAAACAAATTTTCCGGAATTTATTTTTACCCTTTTTTTTCTGTTAAAAAAGATAAAGCAGGAAGCATAGTGTTTTTGTTGTTAATTTTTGGTTATTTTTGCCTCCATGAAAATAAAAGGAAAACTCATCATAATAGGCGGAGCTGTCGATACGGGCAGTTTTACCGAAAAAAAGTTTGATTCAAACGTTGCCAACAACCTGAATTTCTTTGAAACAGGGATATTAAAACGCATCTTGGACGAATCAAAACACAAGAACAATTCGAGAATCGAAATCATTACAACTGCCTCCAAAGTGCCTCGGGAAGTAGGGCCGGAATATATCAAAGCTTTCAATTATCTGGGAGCCGAAAATGCAGATGTGTTGTATATCGAAAAAAGAGAACAGGCATCCGAAGAAGCATTTTTAGAACGTTTGCGAAAAGCCGATATAGTGATGTTTACCGGAGGCGACCAACTTCGGTTGAGTTCGATTCTGGGGGGAACTCCGTTTCATGACTTGCTTTTGGACAAATACAAAAACGAAGCTTTTATTTATGCAGGAACGTCGGCCGGAGCAGCTGCAGCTTCCAATGCGATGATTTATCAGGGAAGTTCTCAGGAAGCTTTATTGAAAGGAGAAATCAAAATCACCAGTGGTTTGGGTCTTATAAATGACGTAATTATTGATACGCATTTCGTTCAGAGAGGAAGAACAGGCAGACTTTTTCAAGCGGTAGTAACCAATCCGAAAGTGTTGGGAATAGGTCTGGGAGAAGATACCGGACTCCTTATTAAAGAGGGTGTTCACATGGAAGCTATCGGGTCTGGACTTGTGATTTTGGTTGACGGACGTAAAATTGCAGATACCAACCTGACAAGAGTCGAACTCGGACAGCCCATTTCCATCAAAAACCTGATCGTACACGTGATGAGTATGAATGACACCTATGATTTAGAAACGGGTGATATGCAGATTCACGCTTCGCAATACGTATAATCCTTTTGTTTAAAGTTTAAGGTTTCAAGTTCAAAGTTGAGCAACCTTAAACGTGAAACCTTAAACATCGAAAATGAAACTAATCATTCACGGAGGATTCTTTAGCGAATCCTCAACCGATTTACAGACCAAAAAAGCCAAACAAGAGGCTTTGATTTCTATTGTGAAACAGTCGTATGAGTATCTGAAAACACATACGGCTCTGGAGACCGTAATTTTTGCGGTTTCGCTCTTAGAAGACGACCCGTTGTTTAATGCAGGAATCGGTTCTCAAATTCAGAGTGACGGAAAAATCAGAATGAGTGCTTCGGTGATGGATGGTGAAACTAAAAAAATGAGCGGAGTTATCAATATCGAAGAGGTGAAAAACCCTATTCTGGTGGCTCAAAAACTCCTTGATGTAGATGACAGAATTCTGGGAGGTGAAGGAGCGACACAATTTGCCCGAAAAAACGGTTTTTCTGCTTTTTCGACCGAAATTCCGCAACGAAGAGAAGAATATGCAGCCAAACTTAAATCAAACGGAACCGGAACTGTGGGCTGTGTAGCATTGGACAAAAACGGAAAAATAGCAGCCGCTACCTCAACCGGAGGAAAGGGTTTCGAAATGGTAGGCAGAATTTCTGATTCGGCTACCGTAGCAGGAAATTTTGCCAACGAAAACTGCGGAGTGAGCTGCACGGGAGTAGGGGAAGATATTGTAAGCGGAGCCGTAGCAGCCAAAATCGTTACCCGTGTTACAGACGGTTTCCCTATCAAAGAAGCGTTTGCCAAAACTTTTGAGGAACTCAAAACTTTTGACGGATTTGCAGGAGCGATAGGTATTGACAAAAACGGAACTATTTTCCGTCAGGATTCTCACCCGAAGATGGTTTTTGCCTGGTTTGACGGAGAAAAAACAGAGGTTTTTGATTAACTTCAGGGGTTTATTAAGATTGAATAATGTCAAAATTACGACAGATTTTAATAAAAATATAACAGCTCTCTTTAGGCATTTACCGATAAAATCCTTATCTTCGCACGAATCTAAAAAATAATACCCCTACATACTTATGTCAAACACAGCTATATTAGAATTAAACGGGCAAAAATATGAGTTCCCGACCATTGTCGGGACAGAAAATGAAGTTGCCATTGATATTGAAAAACTACGTGCTTTATCGGGAGCCATTACCATAGACTCCGGATATAAAAATACAGGTGCTTGCACAAGTGCCATTACTTACCTTGACGGAGAAGAAGGAATTTTGAGATACAGAGGCTATGCCATCGAAGATTTGGCCGATAAAGCCTGCTTCTTGGAAGTGTGCTTCCTCTTGGTTTTCGGAGAGCTTCCAAGCAAACAACAGTTAGAAAAATTTGAAAATGACATCCGTAAATATACGTTGGTTCATGAGGATATGAAAAACGTAATCGACGGATTTCCGAAAACGGCTCACCCGATGGGTATTTTAGCATCTCTTATGAGTGCTTTGACAGCATTTAACCCTAAGACGGTCAATGTTGAGAATGAGAGAGAAATGTATCATGCGGTTTGCAAAACCTTGGGTAAATTCTTAGTCATTGCTACCTGGACCTACAGAAAAAGAGAAGGCTATCCGTTGAATTATTATGACAATACGTTGGGTTATGTAGAGAACTTCCTGAACCTGATGTTCAAACTCCCTACAGGACCTTATAAAATCAATCCGAAAGTAGTAAATGCTTTGGATAAATTGTTTATCCTTCATGCAGACCACGAGCAAAACTGTTCGGCTTCGACTGTGAGAATGGTAGGTTCTTCGCATGCAGGTTTGTTTGCTTCTATTTCTGCGGGAATTTCTGCACTTTGGGGACCACTTCACGGAGGTGCCAACCAAGCCGTACTTGAAATGCTTGAAGCTATTCAGGCAGACGGAGGTGATGCAGACAAATATCTGGCTAAAGCCAAAGACAGAAACGACCCGTTCCGCCTTATGGGCTTCGGACACAGAGTGTATAAAAACTTTGACCCGAGAGCCACTATCATCAAAAAAGCAGCTGATGAAGTTTTGGAAGAATTGGGCATCGAAGACCCGATTCTGGACATTGCCAAAAAACTCGAAAAAGCAGCTTTGGAAGACGAATACTTCAAATCGAGAAACCTGTACCCGAATGTAGATTTCTATTCGGGAATCATCTATCGTGCTCTGGGAATTCCGACCGATATGTTTACCGTAATGTTCGCCATCGGAAGACTTCCGGGTTGGATTGCCCAATGGAAAGAAATGAGAGAAAACAAAGAACCTATCGGAAGACCAAGACAAATCTATACCGGTCATACACACAGAGCTTTTGTAGAAATCGAAAACAGATAATTTCTAAAATAAGCATGCCAAAAAAGCCTCAAAGTAATTTGAGGCTTTTTTGATGATTTATACTTCACGAATTTTAGCTTAATAACATTTTTTTACTTTAGAAATTATTCTTTACAAATTAGGAATACAACTCCTAATTTGTAAAGAATGTTTATAGTTTATCTATTTTATTCCAAGGCAAAACTTGTGTTTCGTATTGCTTTCTTGAGGTATTACCTCCGTAAATTAAATATTTAGCAACCGTATAATTGGATTGTATTTTTTCAAAATAGGTCAAGCCCTTAAAGAAATCGTCCTTAATGGTTTTTCCTGATTTTATTTCAATAATTTTAAGCTGTTGCCCCAAATCTTCTAATAAATCAATTTCATTTCCTACATTATCTCTCCAAAAATACGGATTACTATTATCCCCTTTGTTTCGGTTGTTTTTGAGGTATTCGGTAATGATGTAATTTTCAAACAAAGCTCCTTTGGCATAGTGAAAATTCAGTTCTTCTGCTTTGTTTATTCCCAACAAATGACAGACTAAACCCGTATCATAAAAGTACAATTTAGGCGATTTGACAATTCTTTTATTGAAATTAACATACCAAGGATTCAGACGAAAAACGATAAAACTCGTTTCCAAAACAGAAAGCCAATTCTGAACCGTTTTATAATCCACATCTATCTCATTGGCAATGGCAGAAGCATTAAACAGTTGCCCTGTTCTTCCTGCACAGACTTTTAAAAATGTAATAAAAAGGTTCAAATCTTTTATCTGCATCACGCTTCTTACATCACGTTCTATATAGGTTTGTATGTAAGACGGAAAATAATCAGAAGGAGAAATCTGTCTGTCATAAACGGCAGGATAGCTCCCATTCCACAATGATTGAAACAAATCCTGATTATATTTTTGGGCAATTTCACTTTGACTGAAAGGCAGTAAATGAAAAATATAAGTTCGTCCTGCCAAAGATTGGCTTATTTTTTCCAAAAGCAAAAAGTTTTGTGAACCTGTAAGAATATATTGCCCTGCCTGTTTTCTTTCATCAACAATTCCTTGTATGTACGAAAATAATTGAGGTACATTTTGA
>JBAYSC010000046.1:0-14997 GCA_041676345.1 Flavobacteriaceae bacterium
ACGGATGATGACTTCGGCTCCCAAAGAGCTGGAAGATGCTTTTTATAAAAATTTAGAGTTCGGAACAGGCGGAATGCGGGGAGTAATGGGAGTCGGAACCAACCGAATCAACAAATACACCTTAGGAAAAAACACTCAGGGACTTTCAGATTATCTGAAAAAATCTTTTCCTGATCAGGAAATCAAAGTAGCCATTGCCTACGATTGTCGTCACAACAGCAACACTTTTGCCAAGGTAGTAGCTGATGTTTTTTCGGCCAACGGAATCAAAGTTTATCTTTTTTCAGACCTCAGACCCACTCCGGAATTGTCGTTTGCCGTTCGTCACCTGAATTGTCAGGCAGGAATTGTGCTCACCGCTTCTCATAACCCGCCTGAATATAACGGTTATAAAGTATATTGGCAAGACGGAGGGCAACTTGTTCCGCCTCAGGACGGTGAAATTATCAAGGTTATCGAAAACCTGAATTATGAAGATATAAGGTTTGAAGCCAACGAAAATCTCATCGAATATATCGACACTCAGGTTGATGAGGCTTTTATTCAATCGACTTTAGAAAATATCAATTTCGGTACGCCTGAAAGTGCTAAAGAAAACCTGAAAATCGTTTTCACTTCGCTTCATGGAACTTCGATTAAGCTGATTCCGACTGTGTTGGAAAGAGCCGGATTTTCTGATGTGCAAATCGTGAAGGAACAAGCAGAACCAAACGGAAACTTTCCAACCGTAAAATCTCCGAATCCTGAAGAGCCGGAAGCTCTGACGATGGCTTTAGAAATGGCTGAAAAAACAGGTGCTGATATCGTTATCGGTACAGACCCGGATTCCGATCGTCTGGGAGTAGCTGTGAGAGATTTAAACGGAAAAATGGTTTTACTGAGCGGAAACCAAACCATGGTAATCATGACGGCTTTTTTGTTGGAAAACTGGAAACGTCAGGGCAAAATCACAGGTAAAGAATTCATTGGTTCTACCATTGTTTCAACTCCGATGATGCTTGATTTAGCGGAAGCCTATGGAGTGGAATGCAAAGTAGGTCTTACAGGATTCAAATGGATAGCGAAATTCATCAAAGATTTCCCGGAACAGACCTTTATCGGAGGTGGTGAAGAGAGTTTCGGATATATGGTGGGAGACAAGGTGAGAGATAAAGATGCGGTTGGCTCAACGCTTTTGGTATGCGAAATTGCAGCACAAGCCAAAGCAGCGGGAAGTTCGCTATATAAAGAGTTACTAAACCTGTATATCGACTATGCCTGCTACAAAGAACATTTGATTTCGATTACCAAAAAAGGAATTGATGGAGCTAGCGAAATCAAACAAATGATGATTGATTTCAGGGAAAATCCGTTTACTGAAATTGCCGGACAACGAGTGATGATGTTGGAAGATTACCAAAGCTCTGTCGGTAAAGATTTTATGAATAATGAGGAATATGAAATCACAATTCCAAAGTCAAACGTATTGATTTATTATCTGGAAGACGGTAGTAAAATCTGTGCCAGACCAAGCGGAACAGAACCTAAGATTAAGTTTTATTTCAGTGTAAACGAACCTTTGGAAAGCATCGAAAAAGCAAAAGAAACCGAGCAGTATTTAGACACAAAAATCCAAAAAATTATTGAGGATATGAAGTTGTAAGCATTAAATTTAGTTATGGAGTTGATTTGGATAATCCTAAAGATAGTTGTAATAACCTATCTTTTAATCAAAATAGTAAGATATTCTTATCTGTATTTTTTCGTATTTAAACGAAATATAATTTTGTGGATTGTTTTAATGTTTGTTTTTGGTTTTTTTCTGTTTTTCTTTAGCAGAATGCTCACTTCCGAATTATATTTACCTTTTTGGTGTGCTGTAATAACAATAGGAACACTGTTTTTTAATAGAGATAAATCTCTCTCTACTAATGAAGAAAGGACATTTATGAATAATGAGCTTTACAATAGTTTAAATATAAAAAATGCTTGGGAACAAACCCTTATCGGAAATATAACATTTATTGTGGGGTGTGTTTCAGGATATGTAGTTTTTTATTTCAAATATTTATAAATCAAAATTTAAGCGTATTTGAATTTGGGTTTAAACTTCCCAAAACCTTCATAATAACAACAAATAAATAAAATATGATTAGCCAATACTTTAAAAAAATATTCCGATTTGCAGGGCCATACAAAAAATATATGTGGTTAAACATATTTTTCAACATTTTGTATGCTTTGTTTAGTGCTTTGTCGTTTGTGGCATTGATTCCGATGTTGACGGTGATGTTTGGTGATGCAGATAAAATCCACGAAAAACCACAATATACAGGACTCGGAGAGGTGAAAGACTACCTGCTCGACTATATGAATTATTACATTACGACAACTTCCGAAACCTACGGAACACAATATGCTCTTAATGTAATGATTATCGGGATTATTGCTCTTTTTCTGTTAAAAAATATGTTCAATTATTGGGCAATGTATTTCATCACATTTCTTAGAAACGGAATCCTGAAAGACATCCGAAATGCGATGTATAAAAAATCGGTGGAATTGCCGCTTTCCTATTTTTCCGAAAAGCGAAAAGGCGATATGATTTCCAGAATGACCTCTGATGTGTTGGAGATTCAACACTCCTTTTTGTCGATTTTGGAGCTGATTATCAAAGAACCGCTTACGATTTTGTTTACCATTGTGGCAATGTTTTTCATCAGTGCAGAGCTGACGTTGTTCGTGTTTATTTTTATTCCGATTTCGGGTTTTATCATTTCCAAAGTAGGGAAATCACTAAAGAAAAAATCAGACAGGGCAGCCAGAGAACAAGGTTATTTCCTTTCGATAATTGATGAAACCTTAGGCGGACTCAAGGTTATCAAAAGTTTCAATGGTGAAAAGCGATTTTCAAAAACGTTTGAAGATTCAACGGCTCGATTTTTTAGAATCAACAACAAAATTTTGAATCGTCAGAATCTGTCTTCGCCTTTGAGCGAATTTCTCGGAATCATCACCATTGCCGTTTTGCTTATCTATGGAGGAAATCTGGTTTTGAATGAAGGAACGCTTTCAAGTGCTTCTTTCATCGCCTATATCGGGATGGCTTATAACATTCTCACTCCTGCTAAGGCAATTTCAAAAGCTTCCTATTCCGTGAAAAAAGGAGATGCAGCAGCAGAACGGGTTTTAGAAGTTTTGGAAACCCAAAACCCGATTGTCAGCAAACCCGATTCCATCAGTAAAACTGATTTTAACAACAGTATTTCTATCGAAAATATCAGTTTTGCTTATGAAAACGAAAATGTGTTGAGCAATTTTTCGCTTCAGGTTTCGAAAGGAAAAACGGTAGCTTTGGTAGGGCAATCAGGAAGTGGAAAAAGTACGATTGCCAATTTGCTAACTCGTTTTTATGATGTTCAAAAAGGAAGCATCAAAATCGACGGAATCGACATAAAAGATTTCAATCTTCAAAGCTTGAGAGGCTTGATGGGCTTGGTAACTCAGGACAGTATTTTGTTTAACGACACCATCAAAAACAATCTTTTGCTGGGTAAAGAAAATGCCTCAGACCAAGAAATCATCGAAGCCCTGAAAGTTGCCAATGCTTATGAATTTGTCAAAGATTTGCCAGACGGAATCAACACCAATATCGGAGATAGCGGAAACAAACTCTCGGGAGGACAAAAACAGCGATTGTCGATTGCCAGAGCCGTTCTGAAAAACCCTCCGATTATGGTTTTAGACGAAGCTACTTCTGCTTTGGATACCGAATCAGAAAGATTGGTACAACAGGCTTTGGAGAATATGATGCAAAACCGTACTTCGGTTGTGATTGCTCATAGACTTTCGACCATTCAAAAAGCCGATACGATTGTGGTGATGCAAAAAGGAGAAATCGTAGAGCAAGGAACTCATGAGGAACTTCTTGCCAAAAACGGAATGTATTCAAAATTGGTTCAAATGCAAAGTTTTGAGTAATTATCCTTATGAGATTAGAGACGAAACGACACATTTTTAAATTTTACTTTTCAGTAATATTTGGGTTTTTGTTCTTTTTCCTGATGGGAATATTTTCTATCAGTCAATTTTTTGATGATGAAGAAAAATTAAAAGCAGGAAATAAAATCTATTTGATTCTTCTGTTGGGGATAGTATTTGTGGCACTTGCATTTTATACAATTAGTCAATACATAAAAAGCTCCCCTAAAATTATTATCGAAAGAAACAGAATTTTCTTCAACAAAGAATCTTTTAATCTTAATGATATTCAGTTTTTAAACCTTACTTGTAAAGTACCGTTCCGCTATATTCTTAAATTTCCGATGGAAGGCTTCTATATTGAATTTAAAAACGGAACCGAAAAGTTTATTTATGATGATATGTATTCCAATGTCTGGGAAATCAAAGATTATTTAAAACAAGTTGTGGAAGATAAAAAAGAATATAAATCATCTAATTTTCAGGCTGTTAAGTTAATAGAGATAAAGAATGTACATTTTGCCTATTACAAAGGAATTTTCAATTTGTTGACTTTGCGTGGAATTTTATTATGGGTAATGGTTTTACTTTGCTTGGGCATATTATCTAAGCTTCTGCAAAAGCAACCACTTTCACTACTTGCAATAGCATTTATAACCTTTCCTATCTTGCTTAGGTATTATGTGAGTGCCTGGCTTATGCATTATTACGGAATCTCACGAAATTATTTTATTGTCAAAAACTTTTATTTGCCTTGGAGGGTAAGAGTTTTTAGATTAGAAGAAATTGAAGAAATTGTTTTTGAACAACAACAAAGAAGCCCTAACGGACTTCGGGTTATATCTAAGAATTATCAGACTAAATTGTTTTATGGAGGAACCCTATCAGATAATCACTGGAGAGAACTCAAAAAAGATTTACGGAAAAAAGGTATAAAAGTTCGTGATGAATGTATTGATTACGAATACTAATTACAATATACATCTCTACATTATACAAATAAAAAATGTACATACAAAACCCAAAAATAGCACCTTTAAACCCGGACACTATTGTCTGGAAATATCTGGATTTGTCTAAATTTTTGGATTTGCTGCTTCACAAACAGCTCTTCATGGCTCGGTCGGATAAGTTTGAAGACCAGTATGAAGGTACGTTTAGCGAACCAACGTTTAAAGAAATCAAAAAGCTATCAGAGAACAACCCGAAGTTCTTGGAATACTACAAAGAGCATCGCAAAAATGTGGTGATTAGCAGTTGGCACCAAAGTGATTACGAATCATTTGCGATGTGGCAGGTTTTCACCAAAAGCAAAGAAGGGCTTGCCATTCAATCGACTATCGGGAAAATTAAAAATGCGTTGCGATTGGATTTGCATTTCGAGCAACACATCGGGGAGGTGAATTATATTGATTACAAAACCGAACATATTCCGTTTGATGATACTTTTTTTCCGTTTTTGTATAAACGAAAAAGTTTCCAGTATGAACGGGAAATCAGAATCATAACCGATGCCACTTCCTATGACATTTCCATAAATGACGGACTCAAAATCAATATCGACGTACAGCAACTTATCGAAAAAATCTACATTCACCCCAAATCAGAAAACTGGTATAAAAAACTGGTTTTTGAACTGATGAACCGCCTTGAAATGGATTTCGATATCGGAGTTTCAGACCTGGAAAGTGAGATATTATTGTAGAATTTCTCACAAAATGAGGAATTTTCCGGACTTGTTTTTATCCCAGACCCTTTGTTTTTCCTCAATTTCCGCTTTGGAATAATAATTGTCTGTTTTTGAAGTGTAATATTAAAATCCAACAGAATATGAAAAAACTAATGCTATTAGCACTCGTGCTTACAACTGCTGTAACCAGTGCACAAGACAAATTATTGAGCCTCGGAATTAAAGCAGGTGTCAACTTCTCAAACCTTAAAGGCGATGTGGAAACCATAGATTTTGAAACCCGAAGTAGTTATCATTTCGGAGCTGTCGCAGAAATCCGGCTTTTTGAAAATCTGGCGATACAGCCCGAATTGTTGTATTCTGTTCAGGGAGCTAAAGTCGATTCAGCCATAGGAAATGTTGATGATGTGGACTTCAAATATATAACGGTTCCGGTAATGGTGAAATTTTATCTTACCGAT
The DNA here is from genome assembly GCA_041676345.1 of Flavobacteriaceae bacterium. Taxonomy (GTDB): domain Bacteria; phylum Bacteroidota; class Bacteroidia; order Flavobacteriales; family Flavobacteriaceae; genus Flavobacterium. The sequence goes on from JBAYSC010000046.1 coordinate 6,112, forward strand.
AATCTGAGCCTGGATTTGGGACCTCAATTTGCTTTTCTGACCGATGACAACGTAGAAGAAACCTTTGAAACCGAATCGTTTGACTTTTCCGTTGGAGGCGGAATCACATACAACCTCGGAAGCAGTTTGTTTATTCAGGGTCGTTATATGGCAGGCTTGACAGACGTTTCGAGAGATGCTGAGGTCAAAAACTCGATATTTCAAATATCCGCAGGGCTTAAATTCTAAACAAAACTCGATATAAACACGTAAGAGGCAGGCTTTTTTAAGGTATTGCCTCTTTTTTTGTGCAGCAATTCCGCTATGGATTTCATATACTTTTTTCGTACCTTTGCCTTTCTAAAAAGATTAAGAAATGCAGAGCATTTTAGAACAAAAACAGCCCAAACCGAAATGGCTTCGGGTGAAACTACCTACCGGAAAGAAATATACAGACCTCAGAAATTTGGTTGACAAATATAACCTGAACACCATCTGTACATCGGGAAGTTGCCCGAATATGGGAGAATGTTGGGGCGAAGGAACAGCAACCTTTATGATTCTCGGAAATATCTGTACTCGTTCGTGCGGATTTTGCGGAGTGAAAACCGGTCGTCCGGAAACCGTTGATTGGGACGAACCCGAAAAAGTAGCCCGTTCTATCAAGTTGATGAATATCAAGCATGCAGTTTTGACAAGTGTGGACAGAGATGACCTCAAAGATATGGGAAGCATTATTTGGGCAGAAACCGTTAAGGCTGTCCGGAGAATGAATCCTGAAACGACTCTGGAAACGCTAATTCCTGATTTTCAGGGAGTAGAACGTCATTTAGACCGAATTATCGAAGTCGCTCCCGAAGTGGTTTCTCACAATATGGAAACCGTAAAACGCTTGACCCGTGAAGTGAGAATTCAGGCGAAATACGAAAGAAGTCTTGAAGTGTTGAACTACCTGAAAAAAAGTGGAGTAAACCGAACCAAAACAGGAATTATGCTTGGTTTGGGAGAAACCGAAGACGAAGTGATTGAAACGCTGCACGATTTACGTAAAGTAAACCTTGATGTGGTTACTATCGGGCAATACCTTCAACCAAGTAAAAAACACCTTCCGGTAAAAGAATTCATCACACCCGATCAATTCAAAAAATACGAAGAAATCGGAAAAGAATTAGGCTTCCGACATGTAGAAAGCGGAGCACTCGTACGTTCGTCTTATAAAGCACAGAAACATATTCTTTGATTTAAGATTGGTGATTTGCAATTGATGATTTTCGATTTCGAGTAAAGTCCTTTGTGTCGCATTTTGTCCCTAAAAAATAGACTATGAAAACAAAACACGCTTTATTGGTTTTGGGATTAGGGTTTTTAGTAGATGTTATTGCTATACCTTTTAAAATAATGCATTGGTCTTATGCTAATGAAATAATTATTATTAGAACGTTATTAATTGTCATTGGTGGAGTGTTACTTTTATATAAATTGTTGACTCATCCAAAACTCAAAGATTTTTTAAACTCATAAATCAGTAGCCTGTCCATTATTGTGAGGAAAGAAGCAATCTCTATTATTATGAAAATAAAATATATCTTACTGTTTTTTGTTGTAGTAACAGCTTGTCAAAAACAGGAAACTAAAAATCCTTTTATTGTACAAGTTGATGATAAAAGAATTGAGCTGATTCTTGAAGACAATGCGGATTATTTGGTTTACGATATGCCTACAAAAGCAGAATTTGTTTGGACAAACATTGAGAAAAATTCTTGGATAGTTACAGGGAGAGGTATTAGATTGGTTGAATTTAAAAAAGATAGAGCTGTAATGGAAATCAATTATCCTTCCGAAAAAAGCACATCTGATACTTTGGAAATTCAACTTAAATTCAAAGGTTTAAAAGATCCTGAATTTAGTAATGGAATTATCAAAGTTCCTGTAAAACGACTCAACAAATAACGGTTCAACGATTAAATTATTTAACCATTGAGAACGAAAGTTACAATAGTGTTTCTTTTTTTAGTATGTCTTTCCTTTGCTCAAAACGAAAAAGAATTAAAAGAAATTACTGATAAAGTAATAAAGATTGATGAAAAAGCTTTTGAAGTAAACAGCGATAGTATTTCTACAATTCAAGAAAGCGGAGCAATAACTAAAAAATCATTTTTGTTTTTCAAGAAGACCATAGGTGGTTATCATTTTAATTCATATTCTAAAAAAAATGATACGTTAGTTCTTAAAGTGGAGGAATTCTATTCGTTTAAAAACGGGACAAACATTACAGAAAACTATTATTTTTCGGATAACAGACTGATTAAATATCATTATTTAAAAGAAAAAAATCTTATAAATTTGGATTTTGAAAAGTTAGAAGAAACAAATGTTTTTTTCAAAAATGACAAAGTAATAAAACAAGAAGTTTTTGGAAATACTAATAAGACAAATGAACAGATAATCCAAAAGGCGTACGAAAATAAAAGTACTATTTTGAAAATGATTAAACCTTAAACTTTGAACCTTAAACCAAAAATCAGAATCGCAATAAACGGCTTCGGTCGTATCGGACGAAATCTTTTCCGTTTGCTATTGAATCATCCGGAAATCGAAGTAGTGGCTATCAACGATATTTCAGATAATCGTACGATGGCTCATTTGCTGAAATACGACAGCATACACGGGGTTTTGCCCTACGAAGTTTCTTATGACAGCTTTCATATTTCAGTAGGGGATAAGAAGTTTCGCTTTTTCCACGAAAAAAACATTTCCGATTTATCCTGGAAAGAATTAGATATTGATTTCGTCATTGAATGTACCGGAAAACACAAAACTTTCGGACTTTTATACCAACATATTCTGGCTGGAGCAAAAAAAGTAATTTTGTCTGTTCCGCCTGAGGATGACAAAATCAAAACGGTTGTTTTGGGAGTCAATCACGATATTCTGGACGGAAGCGAAAAAATCGTTTCCAATGCCAGTTGTACCACCAATAATGCAGCTCCGATGCTCAAAGTTTTGGACGAACTTTGCGGAATCGAACAGGCTTACATTACGACTGTTCATTCCTACACGACCGACCAAAGCCTGCACGACCAACCACATAAAGATTTGCGAAGAGCCAGAGGAGCAGCACAATCAATTGTTCCGACAACTACCGGAGCAGCCAAAGCACTGACCAAAATTTTTCCGAGATTGGGAAATAAAATCGGAGGTTGCGGAATCAGAGTTCCCGTTGCTGACGGTTCGCTGACTGATATCACCTGCCACGTCCGAAGAAAAGTAACTATCGAAGAGATAAACCGAACTTTCAAAGAAGCTGCTCAAACAGAGCTCAAAGGAATTTTAGGTTATACCGAAGACCCGATTGTTTCTGTGGATATTGTGGGAAATCGTTTGTCTTGTTTATTTGATGCTGAACTCACTTCGGTGATTGACGATATGGTAAAGGTTGTAGGTTGGTATGACAACGAAATCGGCTACTCTTCAAGGCTGATTGACTTGGTTTTGTATATGGCTAAAGCATCAAGATAAGAGTAAGTACCAAGACTTTTCGTTTTTGCCTTAACACCTCTGATTTACTGCTTCCGTCTTACTACTTAATACTTTCGTCTTAATACTTTTTATTATCTTTGGTACTTAAAAAAAGCAAATTCACAAAAGGCTTATGAAAAATCCGTTTAAAAATAGTGTCGAAAAATATCCGTTTCTGAAACTTTTCGGAAACAGGTATTTTGTGGTATTGCTCTTTTTCGGAATCTGGATTGTGTTTTTGGATGATGCTTCTTTCTTGAGACACAGAGATTTAAACAAAGAAATCAAGACTTTGGAATCTAACAAAAAATACTACAGGGACGAAATCAATAAAGACCGTAAACAAATCAAAGAACTCAATAATATAGAAAAGATTGAGCATTATGCAAGGGAAAAATACTATATGCAAAAATCCAATGAAGATGTTTATATTATTGAGTACGAAAACGATACGATTAAAAAATGAGTAAATTATTTCAAGAATTCGAGGCTGTTTCTTCCAAACAATGGAAACAGCAAATTCAGTTTGAGTTAAAAGGAGCCGATTACAACCAAACCCTTGTCTGGGAAACTCCCGAAGGCATCAAAGTAAAACCCTTTTACCACAACGATGAATTTGAAAATACGGTAAGTGTAAATACCCGGATTTCGGAGTTTAAAATCCTGCAACGAATCTATGTTTTCGATGTAGAAAAATCAAACAAAAGAGCCAAAGAAACCCTGCAAAGAGGTGCTGAAAGTATCTATTTCACTATCGAAAAACCCGAAACTGATTTGTCGGTTTTGTTTGCCGAGCTCCCGAAAGAGGTGATTTATTACGTAAAAACGCTGTTCCTTTCAGAAGAATTTTCGTTGAAACTAAATGAATTTGCCAAAGCGAATGGTTTACAGATAAAACTGCTTTTAGACCCAATCGGGCAATTGGCTAAAGACGGGAACTGGTTCACAAATTTAGATACTGATTTTTCGGTTTTAAATGATATGAACTCTAAAATTGAACTTCCTTTTTTGAGTATTGATTCCGGGTTGTACCAAAATGCAGGAGCAAATATCGTTCAGCAATTGGCTTATACTTTGGCACATATCAACGAATATTTCAACAGACTTCAATCGATAACCGACAACCGACAACCAATAACTATCGAAGTGAGTGTGGGCTCAAATTATTTCTTCGAAATCGCTAAACTTCGGGCTTTGCGAATGTTGTTTGACGTTCTGAAAAAGGAATACAACTACGATTTCGATTGTCATATCATCGCTCAACCGACAAAACGAAACAAAACTTTATACGATTATAACGTCAACATGCTCCGAACGACAACCGAGTGTATGAGTGCCGTTTTGGGTGGAGCCGATGCTGTTTCAAACCTGTCGTATGATGTGTTGTTTCATAAAGAAAACGAATTCGGAGACCGAATTTCGAGAAATCAGCTTTTGGTTTTAAAGCACGAAAGTTATTTCGATAAAGTTGACAATCCGGCAGATGGAGCCTATTATATCGAATCGCTAACCGAACAATTAGCCGAAAAAGCATTGGAATTATTCAAAGATATCGAGAAAAACGGAGGTTTAATTACGCAACTTATCGAAGGAACGATCCAAAGAAAAATAACCGAATCAGCCGAAAAAGAACAAAATCTTTTTGATGATGGAAAAGAAATTTTGTTGGGGACCAACAAATATCCGAACAAAGAAGACCGAATGAAACACGATTTGGAGTTGTTCCCATTCGTAAAACAAAATCCGAGAAAAACATTGATTACTCCGATTATCGAAAAACGTCTGGCTGAAAAATTGGAGCAGGAACGGTTGGAAACTGAAAAATAATTTTTATTATGGAAAAGAAAAACGAAATAAAATTATTTGAGGAAAAGAAAGTCCGTACACTTTGGGACGAAGAGCAGGAAAAGTGGTTCATTTCTATTGTTGATGTGATTGAGGCATTGACAGATAGTCCTAATCCACAAGTATATTGGCGTGTGTTAAAAAAACGGTTAAAAGCAGAGGGAAATGAAACCGTTACAAATTGTAACGGTTTGAAAATGGAGGCCAAAGACGGTAAAATGAGAATGACCGATGTAGCTGATACAGAGCAGATTTTTCGTTTGATACAATCTATTCCGTCACCAAAGGCAGAGCCGTTTAAGTTGTGGTTGGCACAATTGGCATCGGAGCGTTTGGACGAAATGCAAGACCCGGAAATCACTATTGACAGGGCTTTGGAGCAATATTTAAAGTTGGGTTATTCCGAAAATTGGATAAACCAACGTCTGAAAAGTATCGAAATCCGAAAAGAGCTTACAGACGAATGGAAAAAACGGGGAATGAAAGAGGGAATGCAGTTTGCTACTTTAACGGACATTATTACCAAAGCGTGGAGTGGTAAAACAACCAAAGAATACAAAGTTCTCAAAGGGCTGAAAAAAGAAAATCTTCGGGATAATATGACCAATACCGAGCTGATTTTAAATATGTTGGCAGAGGCTTCTACAAAAGATATTTCACAGGCAGTAAACCCTGAAACTTTTGAGGATAATGCAAAAGTTGCTTTTCAGGGAGGAAACGTAGCCAAAGTAGCACGATTGGAATTAGAACAAAAAACAGGCAAAAAAGTAGTTACTTCCCTAAATGCAAAAGCAAGTTTAGAAGGGAAAGATACGGTTAAACAGATTGAGAAGAAATAAGTGCTTACAATTTGTAATCATTTGAAAAATTGGAGCAGGAGAGGTTAGCAACGGAATAAAAAAATGAAAAAAGAAAGTGAGCGAATATGTTATGAATGATAATATTATAGAAGAAAAGTTTGCAGACTCAATATACTTGAAGAATAACTTGATATTTTTGTTGCTAAACAATAAAAAGAAACAATGGATAAACTTAAATTAAAACAAATTTTATTTAATATACATCATATCTGTACACACATTGAAATATCAAACAAAGAAATAAAAAGATTAAAATTACCTTATGACAATCAAGTAAGACTTGACGTTGATAGAGTTTGTGCATTATATATTTGCAATCTTTTAGATGAATTAAAAGTGTTTGATAATTATGTAAAAAGTCAAAATAATGATTATCTGTATGATACTTTTTATGTGTTAGAGCCTTTAATTGAATACTTAAATAAATTTGATTCTTTTAGAATAAAAAGAAATAAAGTATTAGCTCATCATAATCGAGACGGATTTGATAAAAAGTTTACACCTTGGTGGAAGAAACTTATTGGAAAAAGATTTCCTGCTTCTAACGAAGAATTAAATATGGTGTATAACATTGTAAAAATAATACACAAAACAATTGAAAAGAGATTTAAAAGCGAATATGATGAATCTATTGAAGAATTTAATACAGAAATTGATAAATATGAAGAATATGTGAATACAATAAATCCTCCTAATAATGTTTTAGATGATATTTCAATGAACATTAAAGAAACTCAAAAAAGAATGAGAGAAAAAGGGTTTAATTTTTTAATTGTCAATATTCCATAAAATAATTTATAAAATCACAATACTATTATCTATGAAAAAAAATGTTTTATTCCTTTTTATTTTATCAAGCATTACTTGTTTTGGTCAAATAACAACCACGAAAATGGCTACAAAACAAGAGGTTTTAACTTCTTATGATGGGTCAGTTAATTTTTTAGGTGAGAACGTGAGAAGATATATTGGAGAAATATTATGGATAGAACCAAAAAGTGAAATACTACAACAGTACGGATATGATGGTTTTATTATCGATTATAAAAAAAGTATATCAGATAAAAGTAATATATATAAATGCTGTGATGGTGTTGGTTCAAAATACAACGAACTAGCTGGGAAGTATTTTAAGGTTATAGATGTTATTGAACATCCAGAAAAAGACACTCCTAAAGGAAAAATAATGTATGGTGGCATTTATTATCTAAAACTTCAAGAAAAAGAGAGTAACGATATTCTTTTTTATGAATACCACTCAAAATATGAATCATCTTTCCCTTTTGTGGCTGTTAAATTCTACGAAAAACAAAAAGGAGATTATTTAGGAAAAGAATATGTTTTTGCAGATAAATATTTAGAGGAGATTAAAGATGTTTATACAGGGCTTCCAATCACACAAAAAACAGAACAAAAATGGAAATGTATAGATTTAATTATTGAAGAAGAATTCTTTAATTATTTATATATTTTAGAAAATAATAAAGGAGAAAAAATAGGTATGAATCAGTCTGTGTTAAAAGAAAAATGGACTGGAGTATTTTATGTCTCTGAAGTAGAGAAATATAAGAAGAAATTTGGTGTTGAAAACTTTAATACAATCTTCAAGGGAAAAGTAAAAATAGGTATGACGAAAGAAATGTGTAAATTGTCTTGGGGAGAACCAACAGATGTTAATAAAACAGCTGTTGCAGGTAAGCAAACTGAACAATGGGTTTATGGAAATGGAAATTATCTATATTTTGAAAACAATATATTAACTGCAATACAGAATTAGTTAAAAATAGACTATACTTCGATAGTCTCATATTGGTAAAAAGGCGGTTAAATATAAGGCAGAAAGATTTCCTAAAGACTTTATGCAAAATTTGAGGTACCAAAATGACACCTCAAGTTGGTGAGATAAAAGAAAATTAAAAATGCGAAAAAACATACAACACATAACAATAAGTCAAAAGTCAAAAGTCAAAAGCTCCCCTCCTTCGGAGGGGTTGGGGGAGGCTTTTCTAACAGCAGAGGGAGTTGAAGTCAAAAAATCGTATTCCGAAAAGGATTTGGAGAATTTAGAACACATAGGTTTTGCAGCTGGTTTTGCTCCGAATTTAAGAGGTCCTTATTCAACAATGTATGTGAGACGACCTTGGACAATTCGTCAATATGCAGGATTTTCGACAGCGGAAGAAAGTAACGCTTTTTACAGACGAAATTTAGCGGCAGGACAAAAAGGACTTTCGGTAGCGTTTGATTTGGCTACGCACAGAGGTTACGATTCCGACCACGAAAGAGTAGTTGGAGATGTCGGAAAGGCGGGAGTAGCGATTGATTCGGTTGAAGATATGAAAGTATTGTTTGACCAAATTCCACTTGGTGAAATGTCGGTTTCGATGACGATGAACGGAGCGGTTCTTCCGATTATGGCTTTCTATATCGTAGCAGCCGAAGAACAAGGAGTGGACAAAAAGTTACTTTCAGGAACTATCCAAAACGATATTCTGAAAGAATTTATGGTGAGAAACACTTATATCTATCCGCCAACACCTTCTATGAAAATCATTGCAGATATTTTCGAATATACCAGCAAGTTTATGCCAAAGTTCAACTCGATTTCTATTTCGGGTTATCATATGCAAGAGGCTGGAGGAACCAATGATATTGAACTGGCTTATACGTTGGCAGACGGACT
>JBAYSC010000047.1:0-14977 GCA_041676345.1 Flavobacteriaceae bacterium
AATTGGCTTTTGCTACGTGTGTCGTTTAATTCCATAAAAATCGTAACTTAGTGCCACTAAAAAACGATATTTCAGGTGAATACATTTTTTGAACAGGCAAAATGGTTAATTGTCATCGAGTTGCTCTACATGTTGCTGATGATTCTGGTGTGTATCAGAATTATTTTTGATACCCGCTCGGTCAGCAAAACTCTGGCTTACTTGCTGTTTGTGTTTTTTGTACCGGTTATCGGAATAATTTTCTACTTCTCTTTCGGAATCAATTACCGAAAAAGAAAGATATACAACCGCAAACTCGAAATCGACGAACGGCTCAAAAAAGAATTGGAGACCACCTTAGACGAATATAACAAAACCATTCCTGAGCTTGAGAACATTTCGATTCAGAAAAACCTGAAACTCATCAATCTGGTTGCCAACCGAAAAGCGGGAAACACTTCGGTTTTGCCCAACCATTCGGTAGAAATTCTCCACAACGGAGAAGTGCTTTATCCGAAAATGCTGGAAGAACTTCGCAAAGCCAAAAGCCATATTCACATCGAATATTACATTTACGAAAACGACAAAATCGGTAACGAAATTAAAGACATACTGATAGAAAAAGCCCGTCAGGGTGTGGAAGTTCGTTTTATTTATGATGATTTCGGAAGTAAAGATATTCGTAAAAATATCGTTCGAGAGCTTCGGGCAGCAGGAGTTCAGGCATATCCGTTTAACAAAATTTATTTTATTCTTCTGGCAAACCGCCTGAATTACCGCAACCACCGAAAAATCGTTGTCATTGACGGAAAAACTTCGTTTATCGGAGGTATCAACGTGTCTGACCGCTACATCAACCCCTCTCCCACCGGACGCTACTGGAGAGATGTTCACCTGATGATAAAAGGCTATTCTTCATTGAGTTTACAGCGAATTTTCCTCTCAGACTGGAATTTTTGCAGCGAAGAAAACATACTTATTGACAAAAACTATTTTCCGCTCAATACGGTGGCTTATGACAAGGCAATTTACACACAAATCGTGTCGAGTGGTCCCGATTCAGACCTGCCCAATATACTCTATGCCATTGTTCAGGCAGTAAATTCGGCTCAAAAAGAGGTGTTGCTCACCACTCCTTATTATGTTCCCGATGTATCGCTACAGGAAGCTTTGGTCATTGCTTCGCTCAGCGGAGTCGATGTCAGGATTCTGGTTCCTAAAAAAGGAGATTCCAAAGCTGTTGATATCGTAACAAAATCCTTTTTTGACACCCTGCTCAGAGCCGGAGTAAAAGTTTATATTTACGAAAAAGGCTTTGTACATTCCAAAACTTTTGTGGTTGACGGGCAACTTGCTTCTGTGGGAACTGCCAATCTGGATATGCGGAGTTTTGATTTGAATTTTGAAGTTTCGGCTTTGGTTTATGACGAAAAAATCGCAAAAGAACTTCGGGATTCCTTTTATAAAGACCTTGAAGATGCAGAACAAATAGATTCGCAACGTTGGAGGAAACGCTCCAAAATAAAGCGGTTTATCGAGCGAATCGTTCGCCTGACTTCTCCGTTTATGTAAGTAATTATTTGTTTTTACCTTCTTCCCAGCCCCACGGAGCATCGGGAATTTCAACGGTTTTGCTCAAATCAAAAGTTACGGTAAAAAGCCTGTCTGAGCCTACCCTCCGTAAGTTATAGGTAAAACTGCCATGGTCGAGCGTTACCCACCACACATTGGTCGAAGCTGCAGGAAGCATAGCCGTAGTTTGCTCATCAGCAGGAAAAATCTGAATAGTTGCCTGACCTGTATTGGTTGCCAGACCGCCATACATCGTGATGTCTTCGGGAGTTCCGTCTTCGTGTCTGTGGTCGTGTTTGAGTTCGATTTTTCCGTCTTTTCTGGTAAAAATCCACGTACGGGATTTATCATCTCCCACAAAAAACGGAATCTTTATCTGATTTTCAGAACATTCCCTGATGTGCATCACGAGCTTTTTATCTCCAAAATCAGCATCTTCCAAAGGATACGTAAGTGTGCCTTCATAGGCTTTTCCGCAATGGGTTTGGAGCTGCTCCCAGAATTCGTCAGCCTTTGAGTTTTCGCTTTTCTGACAAGAAACAAGCACTGTTACAACAAGTAGTAAAAATATTCTTTTCATATCACGGTAATTTTAAGGCAAGATAAGGTTTATTCTGATATAAACCCGTGTAAATTGGCTATATTTGCCAAAAAAATTAAAATTATGTGTGTACATCAGCAGTTTATGACTCAGGCTATTGAGCAGTCAGAAAACGGAATGAAAAACAATGACGGAGGTCCTTTTGGAGCCATAGTTGTCAAAGACGGGAAAATCGTTGGTGTGGGTAACAATAAAGTAACTTCGAGCAATGACCCTACCGCTCATGCAGAGGTTATAGCCATCAGGGATGCCTGTAAAAACCTGAATACGTTTCAGTTAGACGGCTGTGTGCTCTACACCTCCTGCGAACCCTGCCCGATGTGTCTCGGAGCGATTTATTGGGCAAGACCCGATAAAGTTTTTTATGCCAACACCCGTGAAGACGCTGCACAAATAGGCTTTGACGATGATTTTATCTATAGCGAAATCAACCTCCCGATGAATGAGCGAAAAATTCCGTTTGAGCAAATCAGTCGGGAAGAATCACTACAGGTTTTTCGGCAATGGAGCCAAAAATCAGATAAAACAGCATATTGATTTAACATTTATAGTCTTGTTTTTTGCAATTAAAAAAGTTACTTTTGAAACTATCAATTAACCTAAAAATGATACGCAATGAGTAAAAGAGATGAAATGATTGCCAAATATGCGGCAGATTTAAAAGACAAAGTAAAAGTAACTCCCGATATGGATTTGCTTACAAAAGTAGTAATCGGTCTTGGACCCTCTATTTACAAACCTGATGCTGAAATAGTTGCCGGTTCAGACCAATCAGAATTAGACAGAGTAAAATCTAATTTTTTGATTAAAAAATTAGAACTGAAAGACGGTCCCGAATTAGACAAAGCTCTTGAAACTGTTATTGAACAATACGGAAAATCAAACCGAAGCAAATATAGAGCTGTAATCTATTACCTGCTTACAAAACACTTTAAAAAAGAAACTGTTTACAACAAATAATATCTTTTGAAAGTAAAATTAACCTCATATTTCTGTAGAAATATGAGGTTTTTCTATATCTTTGAAGTCTTATGAAACACTTTTTGTTTGTATTTTTATTCCTCTTTATTCCGGTTGCAAAAGCTCAGGAAATAGCTTTAGTAAAATATTCGGGTGGAGGCGACTGGTATGCTAACCCTACGTCATTACCGAATCTGATTGCTTACTGCAATGCCAATGTGGGTACGGAAATCGCCCCGAAACCGATTACTGTCGAGTTGTCGGGTTCGGCTTTGTTTCTCTATCCTTTTATTCACATTACCGGACACGGAAATATCGTTTTTAATGATACGGAAGTAAAAAATCTCAGAAAATACCTGCTCGGAGGCGGATTTCTTCACATTGATGACAATTACGGTTTAGACCAATACGTCAGACGGGAAATGAAACGGGTTTTTCCGGAGCTTGATTTTATGGAAATCAGCAAAGACCATACGATTTTTAAAGAGCCCTACTCCTTCCCGAACGGAATTCCGAAAATTCACGAGCACGACAACAAACCTCCACAGGCTTTCGGACTTTTCAAAGACGGAAAACTCATTTGTCTTTATACCTACGAAACCGATTTGGGTGATGGCTGGGAAGACCCCGAAGTGCACAACAATCCCGCAGAAACCCGTGAAAAAGCCCTGAAAATGGGAGCTAACATCATCAATTATGCCTTTAAATATTGAGTGTATCTCAGGTTAAGCGAGACTAAATTTCGCTACCTGCTTAACATTAAGGTAACATTAAGTTAATGTTTAAAACATTTCGGTAACACAGCTAATCTGTACTTTTGTCCCGAAAATTAAACCTTAAAAAAATGGCATTTAAACTAAATGATATTTTTCAGTTCTTAACGCCAAAAGACAAAAAGTTCTTTCCGTTATTTGAAGAAGCTACTTCAAACTTAGTAGAATTAGCAACTGCCTTAAACGAAGTAGTAAATGCTCCGAAACAACAAAGAGACGAATACTTCCAGAAAATAGACCAATTAGAAATGGCTATTGACGAACTGGTTCACAAAACCAACATTGAACTAAGCCGAAACTTCCTTACTCCTTTTGACCGGGAAGACATTCATTCGCTTATCAAATCTATTGACGATGTAACCGATTTTCTTCACGGTTCTGCCAGCAGAATGAAGATGTATCAGGTAGAAAAAATTACAAAATCCATCCGAAAACTCACCGAAATCAACCTCGAAGCCTGCCAGCTTATCAAACGTGCTGTTACCGATTTAAAAGAACACAACGATTTGAAAAGAGTTACGGTTGCCTGTAAAAAAATTGCCAAATTAGAAAGCAAAGCAGACGTGGTTTTTGACAATGCCGTTATGGATATTTTTGAAAACGAAACCGATGCCATCAAAATCATTAAATATAAAGAAGTGCTTACTGCCCTTGAAGATGCTTCAGACAAGTGCAAAGACGTAGCCAACGTACTGGAAACTATCGTGGTAAAATATTCTTAAAACAACCTTTAAATTGTAATTATGGATAGTTTTACACTACTTGTCATAATCATCATACTCGCTTTTATTTTTGATTATATCAACGGTTTTCACGATGCTGCCAACTCTATTGCAACCATTGTGGCAACCCGGGTTCTTACTCCTTTTCAGGCGGTTTTGTGGGCTGCATTTTTCAACTTTGTGGCTTACTTTATTTCCAAATACTGGATTGGAGAGTTTAAAATTGGTAACACCATTGCCAAAACCGTCCACCCGTTTACGGCAGACGGTCAGGATTTGATTACTCTTGAAGTAATTTTTGCGGGACTCATCGCAGCGATTCTCTGGAACCTGCTCACCTGGAAGTTCGGGATTCCGTCTTCTTCTTCCCACACACTCATCGGAGGATTTATGGGAGCTGCCCTTATGCATGCCTATATGATTTCGGCCGATTTGAATGCGGTAATCAACTATGCAAAAGTACTCCCGATTATTGCCTTTATTTTTCTCGCTCCTTCCATAGGATTTTTTATAGCCCACCTGCTCACGGTCGCCATTATGTGGATTTGCAGAAAAACCACTCCTCACCGGGCCGACAAATGGTTCAGAAAACTACAGCTGGTTTCTTCTGCCCTGTTCAGTTTAGGACACGGAGCCAACGATGCTCAGAAAGTTATGGGTATTATTGGGGCAGCGGTGATTTTCTATCACGTAGATGCCGGTCATGCCGAATGGATAAACTCTCCCGATCAATTTGCTCACTTTGTCGAAGAATGGGCTTGGGTACCGTTTACTTCATTCGTAATCATCGGTTTAGGAACGATGAGCGGAGGTTGGAAAATCGTAAAAACCATGGGGTCTAAAATCACCAAGGTAACTTCCCTGGAAGGTGTGAGTGCTGAAACAGCAGGAGCCATAACACTTTATGTTTCGGAACATTTCGGGATTCCGGTTTCGACCACACACACTATTACCGGTAGTATCATTGGGGTTGGAGCAACCAAACGTGTGTCAGCCGTACGTTGGGGAGTAACCATCAAACTGCTTTGGGCTTGGGTGCTTACCATTCCGATTTCAGCTATCGTAGCCGGACTTATTTATCTGCTTATACGATTGTTTTAAATTGATTGAGTTTTATATATAAAAAAAGAGGTCAGAAGACCTCTTTTTTGTATATTTCAAATTTTATGTTTTTGCCACATTGCCTAAAAAGAGAGTTGTGCAACGGTTATCTTTGTTAGCAGCCGTTTTTATTCTGTTGTTCATAGTTGAAAAGTTTACATAGTGTTGGAAAAGTCTGTGTAAGTCTATCTTCTTCCCATTGTTTTCCTGTTAACTTATTTACCTTAACTCTTATTGGTGGCATTAAGTCAGAGGTTTTTGCTTCATAAACTTGTTCGGCTAAATAGTATAATTCTTCAAATCGTGGGTCTTCGTCAAAGATTTGCAAAAGTTGCTTTTCGTCCAATTCTTTTATTGCTTCAAATGCTGTTTGCCCTTTAGAAACCGACCAAACTCTGAAGTAGTCAAATTCATCATCTCCACAACCACCTCTGATTATATAAGCTAATGCCCAATGTTCCCAAGTGTTTAATTCGTTAGCTTTTGTAATCAATAATTTGTCAAAATTTCTCAATTCCTTTGGGTGAAATGTTTCTAAAATTAATTTTAAATTGTCAAGAAAATTGAATTGGTCAGTTGATATTTGGCGTGTTTCGTCAATCAATTGCCAAAATAGACTTTCATCAATTTTTCTTTTGTCTGTCGTGGGTTTAGGTTTAGGTTTTTCAAGACTTGAAACTATATTAAGCAATGAGGTTTGTTTTGTTATTTCTTCATTGTCTTTTAGAATTTCAAGCCCTTCCATAAACTCGTTAATACCTTCAATGATATATAATCGTTCCCAAGCAACAATCCGTTCAATACTTTCTTCTGATGAAAACTGATTAAAATTATCAATATTGACTGACTTTATTTTATTAATTGTAAAATTAGGCAACTCTTGTTTTAGATATTCATAATGGTTCCAAAGTTTGTCTAATCTGTTTCTGATTATACCTTTCCAAAGTTTTTTATAAAAGATTAGTTCGTTATTGTCAATTAGATGTTTACTAAAAGGTCTGCTAAAATAATCACAATTCCCAGAGTCCCAATTTTCGAGAATAAAAGCAATTAATTCTTTATAACGTTTGTCTGCAATCCATTTGTCCCGAATAATTTCGTCAACTTTTTGCCACTCTAAATAGGGAAGATTATTGTTCCTCCTCCAAGTCGTATATATGCCAGTTTCTTTCTGAAATTTTCCGTAACTCATCGTTGTCTGTTTATCTCTAAAATGGCTGCTAACTTATCAATACACCCTACTTTTAAACGTTTATAATTTATAATTATCTTTAAATATACAACAAGCGAATATAAAGATTCTTTCTATCTACTCCCAAACATTATCTCTATCATTCTTATCAGGCAAAAATCCTTGGGGGTCGATTTGTACTTTGATTACGGTTTTATCGGTTTTTAAAAGGTGTGTCCATTGAGAACCTCGTTGCCAGATTTCAACCGGAAGTTTTTTGGTTGCTTTGCTTCCGTCTTCAAAGGTAACTTCAAAAATCACAGGCATCGGGATTTCTCCATTATTCAAAAAGGTAATATGAGTGCCGTTGGTTTTTTTCTCAACTGTATCAATGGCTAAATCTATGTTTCCGTTGGTGTAAAACCAGCTTTTCCAGAACCAGTTCAGGTTTTCGCCTGTGGCATTTTCCATATAATTGAAAAAATCGGTTGGTTGTGGGTGTTTGTATGCCCAAGTGTTGATGTATCCTTTGAAAGCCTCATCAAAAATTTCGGGTTCTAAGATATATTCCCTCAGCAAAACCATTCCCGTAGCAGGCTTATAATAGGCTACATAAGCTAAGTT
Source organism: Flavobacteriaceae bacterium (assembly GCA_041676345.1). Taxonomy (GTDB): domain Bacteria; phylum Bacteroidota; class Bacteroidia; order Flavobacteriales; family Flavobacteriaceae; genus Flavobacterium. The sequence continues at coordinate 7,504 of JBAYSC010000047.1, forward strand.
GTAACTCTTTGCCACATCGGGAAAAGTGTGTACGGCTTCCCGATTTCGCCAGGTCATCCACCCCACTCTGTTTCTGCCTTTGTCTTCGTCTGACGGATATTCGCCTTTGTTGAAATTCTTGGTGCTGTAATGGTTGATAAAAGTGTTGAAACCTTCGTCCATCCAGGCGTGTTTTCTTTCGTTGGAACCCACAATCATCGGAAACCAATTGTGTCCGAATTCGTGATCAGTAACACCCCAAAGTCCTTCTCCCTGAGCGGAATACCTGCAAAACGAAACTCCCGGATATTCCATTCCGCCTACATTACAAGCCACATTTATAGCTGTCGGATACGGGTATTCAAACAACCAATCGGAATAAAACTCGATGGATGCTTTTGTGTATTCCGTAGAGCGGGACCAGCCGTTTTGTCCGTGGCTTTCTTTCGGATAAACCGATTGTGCCATGGCTGTTTTTCCGCTTGGCAGATTGATTCGGGCAGCATCCCATATAAAAGCAACCGAACTGGCAAAAGCCACATCACGGGTGTTTTGCATTTTGTAGTGCCAGGTGAGTTTTCCCGATTGTTTGGGTCTGGTGATTTGAGTTTTCCCGACTTCGTCTAAAGGGAGAATCATCACGGTTTTATCGCTTTTTGAAGCCTGATTCAGCCGTTCGATTTGGGTTTTGGTCAATACCTCTTTCGGGTTTTGAAGTTCTCCCGAAGCCACCACAATGTGGTTGTAGGGCACGGTTATTTTATAATCGAAATTTCCGTATTCGCAATAAAACTCTCCTGCTCCCAAGTAAGGCTCAGTATTCCAACCCGACACATCATCAAAAACAGCCACTCTCGGATACCATTGAGCCAAAGCATATATGGTTCCTTTTTCGGTTTGCAGCTGCCCCATTCTGTCCATTCCGCTGTTGGGAATTTTAAACTCAAAATTCATCGAAACCGTTGCTTTTCCGCCTTTTGAAGGAATGGGTTCGTTAAAGGTAACCTTCATTCGGGTGTCGGTAATGTAATAATCTGTGGCAACCGTTTTTACTTTGGCAGAAAAATCAGAAATTTTCACTCCGCCATCCGTATCGCCTTTGTAGCGATTGCCCATAACCGGAGTGGTGAGGGTTCCTCTGCTGTCTTCGGTAAAGCGGTTTTGCTCCAGATACATCCAGATAAAAGGCAGTTCTTCAGGGGAATTGTTGGTGTAGGAAAGTGTAATTTTCCCTTTGAGAATGCCAGTTTGATCATCTAATTCGGCTTCGATGACATAATCTGCCTGATTTTGGAAATAATTATGAGCCGGAATGCCCGAGGCCGAACGATATTGGTTGCTTCTACGGTATAAAAAATCATCAAAAAGCTCCTGATTGTTAGGCACAACCTCTTCCTGAGCCATCAAAAAATTAAAATTCCCGAGAAGGAAAAATACTGCTAAAATTTTTAATACGTTTTTCATATCTGTTTTGTTCTTAATGTCTTATATCCTAAAGTCTTATGTCTTACGTCCTGAAGTCTTATGTCCTAAAGTCTTATGTCCTGAAGTCTTACGTCCTAAAATCCTACGTCAACTAATTTTCAATCCGTTTTTGGTTTGTGAATCGGTAGTGAGCAAAACCACATCTTTTTCGGTTGTATGCACTCCCAAAACCAAGCATTCCGAAATAAAGTTGGCTATTTGTTTGGGAGGAAAATTTACTACGGCAATGATTTGTTTTCCTATGAGTTGTTCTTTGGTGTATAATGTTACGATTTGAGCAGAACTTCTTTTGATTCCAAGCTCTCCAAAGTCAATCGTAAGCTGATAAGCCGGTTTTCGGGCTTTCGGAAAATCGTTGACTTCGATAATGGTTCCGGTTCTGATATCTGTTTTTTCAAATTCTTCCCAAGTGAGCATTTTTGATTGTTATTTTTGGTTTCAAGCAAATTTAGAAGATTTTCTCAATAAGGCATTGAGATTTTATTATTTTTGTAAGCGAATTTAATCAAACCCCCTCAAAAATGGCTCACCACAAACTACGAGAAGACAAAAAGTGTTTGAACTGCGGATATGTTGTCCGTAAGCGATTTTGCCCAAAATGCGGACAGGAAAACGTAGAAACAAGGCAGTCGTTTCATTATTTGTTTACACATTTTATCGAAGATTTGGTGCATTATGACGGAAGTTTCTGGAAAACCCTGAAATACCTCCTGTTCAAACCGGGAGTTCTTACTAAAGAATACCTTGAAGGAAAACGAAAAAAATATGTAGCTCCGGTGAAGCTCTATATTTTTGTCAGCTTTTTTGTGTTTTTTGTGGGAGGAATTATTTCTAAAATGAGTTTCAAATCTGATTTTGACGGATTCGGAATTAATAAACCTAAAAAAACAATTGAAATATCCGAAGAACAACGAAAAAAAGACAGTTTAACGGTCGCCAAAAATTCCGAAAGCTGGCCTTTTAGTACAAAAGAAAAAACTCTCAAAGAATACGACTCCATTCAAAATATTTTACCTGAAAATTTAAAAGATAAAGGGATGGATAGAATCGTCAACCGAAAAGAAATCGAACTAAAACAAAAATATACCAAGTCCCAACTCGGAATAAAAATAATGGAGGTTGCCCAAAAAAATATTCCGAAGTTCTTGTTTTTCTATATGCCTGTTTTTGCGTTTTTTATGTGGGTATTTCACAGCAACAAGAAATGGTTTTATTTCGACCCCGGAATTTTTACCTTACATTATTTCTTGTTCCTATTACTGGCTTTTTTTACTTCTCTTTCGGTCGTAAATACCATTTCTGAGCTTACCGGGTGGGCGATAAAAACCATAGCTGTTATCGCTAATTTTGCCATCTATATTTGGACATTTATCTATTTTTTTAAAGCACATAGAAAGGTTTACGGCTATTCAAGAATAAGTACACTTTTCAGAGGATTATTCCTACTTTTTCTGAATATGATATTTTTACTTTTCGGAATCGTAGTCTATATGTTTTTTATCTTTTATCTGATGTAAAATCCAAATTCAGACCTCACAGGTTTTTAAAACCTGTGAGGTCTTTAACTTTAAACCTTAAACTTTAAACCAAAAATATGCAAACCTTAATCATCAATATAAAACAATTAGTTCAGGTCAGAGAAACCAATGTAGAAATGGTTTCAGGAGCAGATATGTCGAATTTACCTATTTTGGAAAATGCTTATTTATTGATTGAAAACGATTTGATTTCCGATTTTGGGCTGATGAAAGATTTGCCTGAAATTGAGGTTGAAAACGTAATTGATGCCACAGGAAAAGTGGTACTTCCGACTTGGGTGGATTCGCATACACATATTGTTTATGCAGGAAACCGTGTACAGGAATTTGTCGATAGAATAAACGGACTTTCATACGAAGAAATTGCCAATCGTGGAGGCGGAATTCTGAACTCCGCTCAACTGCTCAACGAAACTTCCGAAGAAGATTTGTACAACCAATCCAAAGCCCGTTTAGAAGAGGTAATTTCACAGGGAACAGGAGCGGTCGAAATCAAATCAGGTTACGGACTTACACTTGAAGGAGAGCTTAAAATGCTTCGTGTAATCAAAAGATTACGAGAAGATTATAAACTTCCTGTAAAAGCAACTTTTTTGGGAGCTCACGCTTTTCCGACTGAATACAAAGAAAACCAACAGGCTTATATTGACCTTATTATTAACGAAATGCTTCCGAAAATTGCAGCAGAAAAATTAGCCGATTATATTGATGCTTTTCTGGAAACAGGCTATTTTTCGGTTGAACAGACAAAACAAATTATTGAGGCAGGAAACAAATACGGACTTCCTGCTAAAATTCACGTCAATCAGTTTACCACAATCGGAGGAATAAAAATGTGTGTTGAAAATAATGCACTTTCGATTGACCATCTGGAAGTTGTGAATGATGAAGATATCGAGGTTTTGAAAGGCACGAAAACAATGCCTGTGGCACTTCCGTCTTGTTCGTATTTTATCAGTATTCCTTATACTCCAGCCCGAAAAATGATTTCGGAGGGATTGCCTTTAGCTTTAGCTTCGGACTTTAACCCGGGAACAACTCCAAGCGGAAATATGAATTTTGTTGTTGCCACTGCCTGCATCAAAATGAAAATGACTCCCGAAGAAGCTATCAATGCAGCAACGATTAACGGAGCTTATGCTATGGGAGTACAAAATCAGGTCGGTAGTATTACCAAAGGTAAAAAAGCCAATTTAATCATTACCAAACCTATTCCAAACTATTATCAGATTCCGTATTCGTTTGGAACGAATTTGATTGAGAAAGTTCTCATCAATGGAAAAACAGTTTAAACTTAACACTATATTTGTAGCCATAAACCACTTGCTTTGAGCCTCTATAAAAGCCTTTTCAAACAAACTTCTATCTACGGAATTGCCACGGTGCTTCCGAGGATGCTCACGTTTTTGCTGGTTCCGCTCTATACCGATACTCTCAAAGAGGCGAGTGATTACGGAGTGGTAACCATAGTGTTTGCCTGGCTGGTTTTTATGAATGTGATACTTTCCTACGGAATGGAAACTTCGTTTTTCCGCTTTTATAATTCCGAAAACAACAAGCAGAAAGTAGTTCAGACCTCGATGATTTCCGTTTTTTGGTCGTCTTTGATTTTCCTTTTTGTGGCATTGCTTTTCAGAGGTGATATTGCGGGTTCTTCGTGGATAAATGTTGAGTCTGAATATGTTACGTATGCGGTTTGGATATTGGTTTTGGATGCCTTGGTGGTGATTCCGTTTTCCAGACTTCGGGCTCACGCAAAACCCAAAACCTATGCCTTTATAAAAATTGCCAACACGACTGTCAACATACTGTTGAACCTGTTTTTTTTGCTCTATCTTCCGAAAATAGCACAGGCAAATCCCGATAGTTTTTTTAGCGGAATTTATGTCGAAGATTTTCAGGTCGGTTATATTTTTGTAGCCAATCTCATCGCCAGTTTACTCACATTTCTCTATCTTTTACCCGATTATATCCGAATCAAATGGCAGTTTGATTTTGCCTTGTGGAAAAAAATGATGAGCTACGGTTTCCCGATTCTCATTGCGGGAATTGCCTTTGCCATAAACGAACATTTCGATAAGATTCTCTTAGAGTGGATTTTACCGGAAGATATTGCCAAACACGAAGTCGGAGTTTATGGAGCTTGCTATAAATTAGGGCTTTTTATGGTGCTTTTTGCTACGGCTTTCCGGTTGGGAATTGAGCCTTTTTTCTTTAGTTATGCCAAAAACGAAAATGCCCAAAAAACCTATGCTCAAATCACCAAATTCTTTGTGATTTTCGGTTCGGTAATCCTTTTGGGAGTAGTTGTTTTTGCTGATATTCTAAAGCAAATTATGATTCCGAATACTGCCTATTGGGAAGCGATGAAAGTGGTTCCGCTCATTATTCTTGCCAATTTCTTTCTCGGAATTTACCACAATCTTTCGGTTTGGTATAAACTCACAGACAAAACCAAAATGGGAGCCTATATTTCGATTGTCGGAGCTGTGATTACACTGGTTTTGAACTTTATTCTGATTCCGAAAATTTCCTATATGGGTTCTGCCATCGCTACTTTGGCTGCCTACGGAAGTATGATGATTATCTCTTATTTTATGGGCAAAAAATATTATGATATTCCCTATGATATGAAGAAAATCGGAATTTACTTAGGAATTTCTACGCTGTTTTCAGCGGTTTATTTTTACGGTTTCAGAGAAAATTATTTCATCGGAATTTCATTTATCCTGATTTTTACAGCACTTATTTATTATTTGGAAAAAACCACGCTTAAAGCATTATTAAAAAGATAACTATGAAAATCAACATCATCAACAAATCGAGTCACCAACTGCCAAAATACGAAACCGTTGCTTCTGCAGGAATGGATCTCAGAGCCAACCTTACGGAAAGTATTGTTTTGAAACCTTTTGAGAGAATCCTTGTAAAAACCGGACTTTTCATTGAGCTTCCTCTCGGATATGAAGCTCAGGTTCGTCCCAGAAGTGGTCTTGCCCTAAAAAAAGGAATTACCGTGCTGAACACTCCGGGTACGATTGATGCTGATTACAGAGGCGAAATCGGGGTGATTCTCATCAACCTTTCCAATGAGGATTTCCTTATCGAAAATGGCGAACGAATCGCTCAACTCGTTATCGCAAAATATGAGCAGGCAGAACTTATCGAAGTAAACGAACTCTCTGAAACTCAGAGAGGTGCAGGAGGTTTCGGGAGTACGGGAGTTTAATCAGGCTGATTTTCTCCAACTACGGAAAAAAGTCAGAAAAACCACAATAATCATCAGATATTCAAACGGATAGCTGTATCGGGAGTTGGTTCCGTAGGTTACTATCGCCTGTAAAACCGAAGTGGCTAACACAAAAGTGATGACCACAAGTGCAAAGGTAATTTTGCGGTTGCAAATAAATCGGATAATATACCACGGAATGAGCAAGATAAAAATCAGTTTCAATCCGATAAGGATTTTTTCCTGAATGTTCCAGATGTTTTGCAAAACGGGTTTTACAAACGGATATTTCGGTTGGATAAACTCCCAATAAATATCTGACTTCCAGAAATCTACCCACGAAACCGTAATTACCTGTTCTATATATTGCTCTTTGTTCAGAGCGATAGTTGCTTTGGCATATTCCCCCAAATAGGCTGAATAATCCGGGAAATAATCAATGTTTATGAGCTGCTTGATTTCGTCTCCTGCATACCAAACACTCATAGCAGGCTCTTTGTTTTCTTTGATAGCAATTTCCCTGTGTTTGGCATAAAGGTTTCCTAATTCCCTGTATTCTTCGGTTGTGTTTTCAGCAAAATGAACGCAATTCTGGGCTAAATTCAGTCCTAAAAACGTACTGGAAACAAAATGCCCTGTATGGAGTTTATTGATATATGACCAACCAAAATAGCAAAACAACCCGCTTAGGACGATAATAATTTTATGAGAAATAAATGCTTTAAAACGAAAGTCTTTCAATACGGAAAACCCATAAATCAAAAACGGAACATACACAAAAAAAGGCTTTAACATAATCAGATAAGCCACCAAAAGAGCCATCAGCCAATCGGTTTTTCGGTTTGATTTTTCTAAATATCCGTTGGAGAGCAGGTAAAAAATCCAACTTATCACCAAAAGCAAAACGGTTTCAAGCATTACGGAAGTTTCATACAAAAAAATATGAATAAAGCTTCCCGAAAACAAGGTAATATAAAACGATATTTTTGGACTAAACTTTACATTCAAAAGAGTTTTATACCAAAATACCCAAGTGAAAACTCCGATAAGTAGCTGAGCAAATACCAATAAATAATTGTTATTCAGACAAAAAGCCATTAAAAGCGGGTAGCCAAAAGTCCGCTCTCCGGTATAATTTTCAAAGGCAAAATTTCCTAAAATAGACGTGAGAAACTTAAAATTATTCGACATCGGATAGACCGTTACCGAAAAAAACAGCAGAAACAAAATCAGGCGAAAACCA
>JBAYSC010000048.1:0-14944 GCA_041676345.1 Flavobacteriaceae bacterium
TGTCTGAAAGCAAGGGATGATTCTGAATAAAAATAGGACCGTTTATCTGGGTAAGAGGGCTGAGCTCGTTTAAGTGTGTCAAGGAAGCGTTGTTTGTTATCGAAAAAAAACCGTTAATTTCTGCCAGAACATCTAAGCCGCCTAAACTGCTTAGGGCTGGATTATTATAGATGTTTAAGCCTCCTGTTGTTTGGAGCGAACCCAGACCTTGTAAACTGATTAGGTTGTTGTTGTTATTTATATCTAAATAATCTCCGACAGACTCCAGGTTATCCAACCCGCTCAGGTTTACCAAAGCGGGATTATTATAGATGCCACAGATGCTTCCGACGGTTTGAAGTGCAGACAGCCATTCCAAGTCAGAAAGAAAGGGATTTCCACCTATGCTCAACGTAGTTCCGACGTGGTTCAGTTCTGAAAAACCGCTTATTTCCGTTAATGATTCGTTACCAAAGAGCGAAAATATAAGGCCTATGCTTTCAAGGTGCTCGAATGTGGCAATGCTTTCCAACTGGGGATTGTAATTAATTCTCAGCTGACCTCCTATGCTTTCCAACAAAGGAAAAGCATCCAGTTGGGTTAAGATAGAGTTGTTTTCAATTTCGAGATTTCCTCCAATACTCTGCAATTGACTGAGATTGCTCAGGTCGGTAATATTATATCCTTTGATAATTACGTTCCCCGGAAAATGGGAGCAATCCGGAAACCCGAAATTATCCAAATCTTGCTGGCTGTAAAAAGTCAAATCCCAGCTTGGGCAGGTGGGAAAGGTTGTAAAACTAAGAGGGCCTGTCCAGTCGCTTTGGTTATAGCCCCCGCAATCTGTCCGGACATAGAACTCATAAGCTGTCTCGGCTTGCAGTCCGGAAAGTTCATACTGATTTTCTACTATATTTGTAATCATTGTTCCGCTGCCTTGTGCAAATCCTGCTTCGCCCCATTCAATCTCAAACGAATCTCCGCCTGCTTCCCAAATCAGTTTTGCAGAACCGGATCCTATATTTTCCACACCTAAATCCACGGGAGCTATACAAGGATCACACTCAGCGGTTACCGTAGCTTCATCTAAGCAATTTCCTGCATTGCCCGATATGGATCTCGGGTTGGCAGGATTGGACAGATAAGTACAGAAATTAGGTAAATTACAAACTGAAAGTAAGGAGTTGTGTGTAATATACAATCCCGCTTCATAATCTGGTAAAAAAGCAAGATCAATATTTTGTAAGCCGGAAATATCGGTTAAATAATTATTATATGAAATTGCTAAATCACCTTCAATACTTGTCAAATTGCTTAATCCGTCAAGATTGGGTAAAGAATAATTATATACAATTACTAAATCACCTCCAACACTTGTCAAATTACTTAATCCATCAATATTGGTTAAGTTTGAGTTAGCATCAATAATGAGGTTATGTCCTACATTTGTCAAATTGCTTAATCCATTAAGGTTCTGTAATCCATTAAGGTAAATATAAAGATCGTCTCCTATACTCGTCAAATTGCCCAATCCCTCAAGGTTGGTTACATTAAAGTTATAGCCAATATCAAGAGCTCCTCCCACACTTGTCAAATTACTTAATCCGTCAAGATTGGGTAAATTTGTAGAATTAATATAAAGACTTCCTCCAACACTTGTCAAATTACTTAATCCGTTGAGATTAGTAATGTTAGAGTTGTTGATGTCTAAATCACCCGAAATCTCCGTACAGTTCGGGTAGTTGATTGCAAAAGCATCAATTTCTGCTTGAGAATAGAAGCCTATATCTCCGGGAGGGCATTGTGCTTTTACTTCTATAGAAATAAAAGAAAAAGACAATATCAAAAATAAAAAGTAAATTTTCTTTTTCATTGCTCAACGTTTTTGTGGTTAAATTCTACGCAAAGTTGAAAAAACTCATTTTTGTGAAAAAAGAAAAGATGTTCCGATTTCGGAAAAAAGGTTTCATATTCGACAAGCACTTGATAATCAAGCAAGGAGAAAGACAAAAAACACCATTAAAATTTTGTTTTTCAACCATCAGCTTATACCGATTGAAGCAGTTTTCTTTAAAAAAAGCCACATCAACCGTATGGTTTGAAGTAGAAAAAACCGAAAAATTCGTGTGAAAAAAGATTGAAACCAGTTCTAAAAAAACATTTTAAAACAGCAATCTTTATGTTTGAGAAATTAAAAAACGGGAATTGAAGTGATTGTGTTTTAGGACAACTAATTTTCTGAATGGTCAAAGAAGTGTACTTTTTTCATTTCTTTGAATTGTTTTGGGGAAAGTCCTGTAAATTTTTTAAAAGCATTATAAAAGGTAGTTCTGGAGTTGAAACCACAAGCATACATAATTTCGTTGAGGTTGGCAAGTTCTAATTCATTGATGAGTTTTTTGGCTTCGCTTATCCGATAGAAGTTGATGAAATTGCTGTAATTCATTTTAGCATAGGTCGCCACAGCAGAGGAGATATATTTTTCGTTGGTCTTTATCAGCTCTGCCACATCTTTAATTCCCAGATTTGGGTCTTTGAATATTTGTTCGTTGTTGAGCAAATTGAGAAGTCTGTCAAAAATCTTTTTCAGTTGATCTCTGTTGTCTATATTTTCGGGAGTAATTTTATAGAAATTTACTGTGTTGAGGAGTTCTATATTCCGATTGTAAAGCTCTTTTAAGGTTTTGTTTCTGTATATGAGGAAAAACATTACAAATCCCGCTACAAAAACCACTAAAATTATCCCTATTAAAAGCGTTCTGTTTTGAGCTTTTTTACTTTCAAAAGCATAGTGAATTTTTTCTATTTCTATGTCTTTTAATGAGGTGTCATATTTTCCCTGAAGTTCGGCAATTTCTTTTCTTGCCTTTTCTTTGTCTATCTCTTGTATGGCTGTAAGGTAATTTTCGTGATGATATAATGCTTCTTTAAAATTCCCCTGTGCTTTATAAAGCTCATAATACAGCTCCTGTACGTGTGCTCTTTCTACAGACGATTCCAAAATATTGACATAAACATCTGCACTGTCGATAGCTGATTTGGTTCGGGTATAGTTTTTCTCTCTTAAATAAACCCCTGCAAGATTGATGTAGTTTAGCAATATTCCGTATTTTGTATTGGTTTGGTAGCAAGCCTCCAAAGACTCTTTGTAATGAACCTTTGCCTTTTCATACTCTTCTTTTTTCAGGTATATATTTCCTATATTCATCATATTCCTTGCAATGGAAATTGATTGGTTATGCTTTTTAGACAAAACCATTGATTGCTGATAATAATGTAATGCAGAATCAAGTTGATTTAAAGCGGAATGATAAGTACCGGCATTGACATAAAAAGTAATCAGGTTTATATCATTTTTTAGTTTCTTTGCAATAGGGATGGCTTTCTGAGAATAGTAAAGTGCTTTTTCGGGATTGTTTATCTTTATATAAACATTTCCGACCAAACTATAAGCAACCGAAAGATTCAGACTGTCATTAATTGATTTGAATAATTCAATAGTTTTAATTCCGTCTTCTATAGCTTTGGTATAGTCTCCCGTTTCTCTATAAATACTTGCACGGAGATAGTATAATGAGGCCTTCAACGATTCGGAAGAAGTTTCGGCAAGCACCTCATCAACTGTTTTTTTTGATTTTTCCAGCTCTCTCAATTCATACAGAACGTCAGCCAGACAATATTGTATGTATAAAGCATCTTCCTCTTCCAGCTTGTGTTTATAAGTTAGGTATATATCCCGGATTTCTTTAACCGCATCTTCGGTTGCCCCTTCTTCTATGTAAATGTTCTTAACTAAATAACAATATGACGACCAACCGACATAATAGTTATGTTCCTGAATTAGTGATTTGATTTTTTCGAGATAACCCGAAACAATCGTAGGATTACTACCATATAAATCTTCACATAACGAAATTATTTCAACAATATCTTCTGTGGTTTTTTCTTGTTTTGCATCGAGTTGTTGTAACTGCAAAACCTTATCTTCCGCTTGTTGAGCGAAAAGACTACAACCTGATATAAGCCAGACAAAAAGAACGGCAACACGAAAAACAAAAAATATCTTTGAATTCATATTGTTTTTTTAACAAAAATAGTTCAATACACGACAAAAATCAAAAACCAATAATAAAAATACTGAAAAACAACAATTTGCCATTTATAAATTGCTGTTTTTCTTACAAAAATTCTGTTTTTTTCTCTTGCAAAACCGCAAAGAATTTTTCTTTAATACAAGTCAGTTGCTTTGCAACTTCGCGAGAAATATAACCTGCAAAGAATTACAATATATTTTGGTAAAATTCTGTTCTAATTACTTACTTTCTTACTCAAAACTTCATTTTCAGAAGTTGTTACTTTCACTATCAGCACCTGATTGGCTGTAATATGGGAAATAATATGACTGTTTCCGCTTGCTTGGGAAGTGTAAACCTTTCTTCCCAACATATCATAAACCGTAACTTTACTCATCTCAAAGCCTTCCGAGAAAATATGAAACACATTATTTTGCTTATAAATTATCCAGCTGTTGTTAAGGTCAGGATTGATAATATCTAAAGTTCCCGATTGCTTGTAAACCACTTCAAAACGGGTGTTGAAAATTCCTTGCTCACTTACAAAGCTGTAATTTCCGTTTTTCAGGTTTTGCTCGGTTTGGGTAAGGTTATCTTTGATAAAAATATCCTGACCTTCTGCAAAAATTCCGTCAAAATCAGCTAAGGAAATTGTATAGCTTCCAGCCTCATTGGCTCTGAATCCTAGCGAAACCACATCATTATCGTCAAAAGGCAAAGCACGTCCCTGAATCACAAAATTATCTTGATTATTCTCAATTAAGCTGTACAAAGCCGAACCCGAATACCCGAACAGTTTGGCATCAATCCCGAAATCAAAATCTTGGGTTGCTCCTTCCATATTTGGTCTTTCAAATCTCTTGGCATAAACCATAAGACTGTCATAATTGGTTTTAGAAATGCTATATTCTCCCGTTTTTGTATAGACTTTCCCTAAACCTAAATAGTTGTACATTATTCCCTGAGGAACACCAAACTCCTTCGATATGGCAAGGGACTGATTAAAATTATCAATAGCCTGTCGGGTTTTTCCCGTTTCTGCATAAACATCCCCTATATTAAAAAGTAACATAGCAAAATCTATCGGGCTGTTATATTTTTTTGCCAGTTCACGGCTTTTTTCGTAATATTCCAGTGCTTTGTTTAAAGAATCTGTTTGCTTGTAAAAGATTGCTAAATTGTTATAAACCATTTGAAGCCCTTCTTCGTCTTCTGTGTCCTGAGCAAGTTTGAGTGCTTTTTCATAAAAGGAAAGTTCTTTTTGAGGATCCTGAAGTTCATTATTCAAAAGCCCTAACCTGTTATATATAGTAATTACATTTTCGGTCTCCTGTATAGATTTATACAACTTCAATGCTTCATATTGGTCAGAAAGAGCCTTTTCGTATTCTCCCAATCTTTGGTAGTTTACTCCTCTGGTCGTATATAAATATGCCTTTTGTTGATTTATCGTGACTTCAGGCATTATTTTTTCTATCAAAGACAAAACCTCCAAATACTTTTCTTGTCTTTCTAAGACCCTTATTTCCAACATAACAAAAAACATCCGCATATTTTCATCAACAAGTTTGTCGAAGTGTTTTTCTTTTCCCTCATAAACAAGATCAACTGCCTCTTGAATTTTTCCCTGGGAAATATAAATATAAGACACATAAGCATAGTAATTAATTATACCTTTCTCATAATCCGCCTGTTCCAAAAGAGGGAGTAATTTATTAAAACACAAAACCGCTTCCTCCAGATTTTGTTCTGTCAGAGAATTACAATCGCTTATTTTTTGATCAAATTGTTCGGGAGTAAATGTCTTCTGAGCGGAAGCAAAAACACAAAAGAATAAAAAACACACAGTAACATTAAATTGTGTTCGGAAAACAGGAAAATCTTTTATTTTCATTTAAACTTTTTTGGCAAAAATAGTCAAAATAAAACAACATATACAATATTTTTTATTTCACACATCGAAAACAACAACTATCTGTGATTCATCAGAATAAGTTCTTGTGGCTTTTACATAAATATGATATCAAAATAGTAAAGAACTGTTTTCAAGAATGTTTATTTTAAATTATATCTACATGAAAGCTGTGTGTTTGAAGTTTGACAGTGTGTTTAGGCTAAAAGCTATAACTTATTCTCATAATTATTTTAATAGGAAAGCGAAACTATGCTCAAAACTCATAACTCACTCCCAACCCGAAGAAACTTCCTTTTTTGTAGGTGAGGGCAGGCACAGCTCCCGAAGTATTTTCCTGCATTCTTCTAAACTCCGGATTCAGGATGTTTTTGGCTGTGAAGTTTACTCCCAGACTTCTGCTTAGTTTGGTTTTCAGGATAAAATCAAGTGTTCCCATTCCTTTGTCAACAAGGTTTCCTTTGGTTTCTATTCCCAGAGCATAAAGCCTGTCGGAATAATAGGAATAAGCCATAGTAGCGGTCAAATTGCCGTAATCGCCCCAACCTTTCGTATAAGAAACATCTGCATTTAAAAGCAAATCGGAAGCTCCTGTAAAACTCGAAGTATCATCTGTAAGGTTGATGTTGTAATTGGTTTCTTCTCTTACTTTTTCCGAATCCAGCTCCTGATGTGTTTGCATATAGGAAACGTTGAGTCCGGCTGAGAGTTTGTTGGTGTGTTCGCTTTCGAAATCAAAAATATTTTTTCTAACTTCAATTTCTGCTCCGTAAACATATCCGCTGTCTCCCGTGTTGAGGAACGAAATATCATTGGTTGAAGATGCCAAGGTAACTTCGTTTATCGGATCTACAATATATTTCCCGAAAAGGGTAGCCGAAATTACCTCATCATTTTTCGGGAACATTTCCCATTTCAAATCTACATTATAGTTTTGTGAAGGATACAAATCAGGATTCCCGACTTTTACTTCGGTTACATCTTCATAGATAAACAAGGCTCTTTCTTTAAACTGAGGCAACGTGTAGGTTTTGCTGGCTCCGAAGCGAAAGTTTTGGCTATCGGTCAATTCATATTTCAGCACCAGATTTGGCAGAAATTCGTTTCTGTTAAACGTGTTTTTGTCACCTTCCGGATCAAGTTGTGTAACCCATTCTACGGTTTGTTCTACTCTTTCAAAACGAAGCCCGACTATAGAACTCCATTTGTCAGACAGTTTATACTCTAAACTTGCAAAACCTGCATTGATGTTTTGTTCTCCGGTATAAGTCTGTCTTCGCTCTCCCGCAAAAGATTCGATAGTAAAGAGTCCGTTTTGGTAATTCTGTTGATTGAAAAAGGTATCGAGGTTGTTAGGGTCAACTACGGTGGTGAGCTGCGAATTCGGAATTCTGAAGTTAAACTGAATCGCCTCAAAATCACGTTGTTTGAATCTTCCGTTATAGCCCAGAGTAATTTTTCCTTTTGAAATTTCTTCGTTTCCTAATTTATAACTTACCGCCAAATTGGCTGCCATTTCGTCTTCCGTAAGGTTCTGATAATAGCGGTTGTTATCGGTAATGGTGTTTTGAGCCAGCACATAACCGCTGTAGGTGTCGAGATATTTCATCGTGTTCTGAATTCGGTCGGGCATATCGCTTTTTACGGTATTGAAAGAAGCTCCCCAATCGAAATCTATTTTTTCGGTTAACGTATGTTTTCCTAAAAGCTGATTGATAAATAAGGTGTTTTGAATATAGGTAGAACGTTGTACCAATCCGTTGTCGTTTTCGGCTATATCTCTGAGGAAACCTCTGTAAATATCTCTTGACTGGTCTGAGGAATTTACGAAAAGCAAATTATAAGACAATTTGTGACGGTCGTTAATCACATAACCTGCATTAAACATTCCGGTCGTGTTGGTCGTATAGGAAAATTTTTCCTGCTCAAACGATTTTAGCTTTGCTCCCTGAGCCGATACGCTTTGGTTGATACCTTCTCTGTATTGAAAGCCGTTGTCGAAATTTGCCGTAGCGAAAAGGTTGAGTTTTCCTTGTTCGCCTATGCTAAAAGATTTTCCTGCTTTGATTTCTAAATTTCCTCCATAAGGCGATTCTTTGACCGGAGCCATACTGTTTTGAAAACGAAAACCGGTAAGCGGATTATTGGGCACTCCATAAGAAGAATATCCGAATTTATCAGGGCCGTCCTGAAGCAGGAAATTATCTGCTTTTTCCAGAGCGTTGGTGTTTACATTACCACCCAGACCTATTTCAAACATTCCGCTGCCCCTGTAATTTTTGGAAGTAATATCCACGTTTCCTCCTGCAAAATCTCCCGAAACTTTAGAAGTATAAACCTTGTCTATGGAAATGTATTCCACAATATCTGTCGAAAATAGATTCAGGTCGATATTCTTTTTTTCAGGGTCGTTGGAAGGCACCGGGAGTCCGTTTATTGAGGTGGAATTATAGCGGTCTCCTAAACCTCTCACATAGACATTGTTACTTCCTTCCTGTTTTGATACTCCCGAAGTTTTTGCCACAGCCGTTGCCACATCCCCTACTCCTTTTCGACTGAGTTCCTGAGCTCCGATGTTTTGTTTGATTTCGACTGCTTTTTGCTGCTGCATAAGCAAAGCCGATTCTTTTTCCCGACTCTGAACCACCTCGATAGTAACGCCTTCAAGGGTAATGTTGTCGGTTTTCATCCCCTGATTCAGGGTTTTCTTTTCTCCCGCTTTTACCGAAACCGATACTTCTACGGGTGTATATCCCATAAAGTTGAAAACCAGAATGTGATTCCCCGGATTTACATCCAACGAATACTTTCCGTTTATATCGGAGGTAGTCCCGAAATTAGTACCTTTTATAACGATACTTACAGCGGGTAAGCTCTCGTTATTGTAGTCTAAATCGGTTACTACACCCGACAAAGTTGCTTTTTGAGCTGTTGCAACTCCAAAAATCAACATACATAAAATAGTTAATCCAAAACGCATTAATGATAAATTAAAATTTTCCGCAAAGGAATAACCTATCTGTAACCTGAATGTTTCGGATATATTAACGATTTGTTGAATCTGAGTTACTTTTGTGTTAAGCAGGTTAAATTAGCGTCATTAACTTTGAAGAGTTTCTGGCTTTAGCCCATATAATTCGAAACAAACCCATTTGAGTATTCTTTAAAAATAAAAGTGTAATCTTGTTCTGTATTGCGAATAATTTCTTATTTATTTGTTAACAGAGAAATATTCATAATTTATAGTCTCTTTTTGATATCACACAGCTGATGAAAAACACTTACCTTTGCATACGATATTTTATTGTATATATGAAACTTCAAAAGCGTACTATTACATCTTCATTCAGCAAAAGACAAAAATCTACTGTTGTTTTTTGCAGGAATTCCGCAACTGCATTGAGGAGTTTTTCATAGGAGAAATTTTAATAAGTAATTGTCTCTTTTTCATATTGTTATTTAATAAATCCCGCCATACATTTGCACCCGATTTCAGTGAGTTTATTATGCTTACATATAAAATTAACACTGTTCAGTCTTTTAACTTAATTTAAACAAAAAAACAAACAAAAACAATGAAAAATTTATTTTTAACTGCAATTGCAGTAATCGGATTCGCTTTCACAGCACAAGCTCAAAATTCAGGAAACGTAACTTTGAACGTTAAATTGCACCCAATCCAGACGTTGGTCGTAAACCCTTCTCAGAATAATGTTGACTTAAATTACCATACTACAGCTGACTATGCCAACGGGGTAAGTTCAGCTCAGGCAGACCACCTTACTGTTTACAGCACGGGAGGTTTTACAGTAAAAGTTGAATCAGCTACTGATGCTATTTCTTCAGCAGTAGCAACCAACTCTAATACATTGGCTGCAAGCTCTATTGAGGTAGTTGCTAATGAAGGTAGCAATGCTTTAAGCGAAGCAACTTATTCACCGGTAAACCTTTCTACAACAGGGGGAACTCTTATTTCGAGTAATACCGGAGGGGTTAACAAAAAATTTAACGTAGAATATAAAGGTGCAGGAGCAGACCAGTATGTAAACCTATACTACAACGGTGAAAACCCAACTGTTTATACTACAACGGTAACTTACACTATTTCAGCTCAATAATTGTAAGAAACAGCAATCATAAAAAGGAGTGTAGGGCAATAGTCATACACTCCTTTTTTTTATGCAATCGGTTTAAAATTTTACGGCTTGCAAAAAACCAAAAATAAATTTGTACCTTAGTGCAATAGATTCTTACGTTATGAAAAGTATTGCTAAAGTATTGTTTTTATTGGGTTTCCTCTCGTGTTATTCACAAACGGGACTGTCTGTTTCTCCTCCCCGGGTCTATTATGAACTGGCTCAGGGCCAAAGTGGGGCAGAAAAAATTCTCATTACCAATGTCAGTGAAAATAACGAACTGGAAGTCGGTATCAGTCTGGGAGATTGGGAGTATAACGAAATAGGAGAAAATATGATGTATCCTGCAGATTCTCTGGCAAACTCTTGTGCCGGATGGATAAGCGTAGCCCGGGAAAACAGCTATTTTACGCTAAAACCTCAGGAAAGCAGAGAGGTGGAAGTGTTCCTTACGGTGCCCGACCAGATCAACACCACAATTCCGGCCTACACAGCTATGCTGTTTGTAACCCAAATGAATCCAATTGACGATATAGACAGCAGAGGGCAGGCAATTCGGGTAAATATCCGCTCAGGAATTAAGGTATATCACAGACTTCCTCAATCCCGGGAATGGAAAATAGAGATTCAGAATATGAAGTTCGACAAAGAAGCAAAACACATTGAACTCTATTTTGAAAACAACGGTAACGTATGGGCAGACGGAACCATTTATATCGATCTTATGAATACGGAATCGGGAGAAAAAATAAAATTAGACCATATCGTTTTCTATTCGATGCCAACCAACAAAAGAACACTCTATATTCGCCTTCCCGAAGGGCTGAAAACAGGAAAATATGTAGCTACCGTTATGATGGATTACGGAGACCCCGACAATATGGAAGCAGCAGAATTAGGATTTACCTATGAATAAATATCTGAACATATTATTTTTTCTTTTGATAGGTTCTCATTCGGGTTGGGCTCAGGTAATTCCCGGGCTGACTTTTGAAACCTACAGCAACAACTACATTTCCGTACATTCCTACAACGGAGTAACGGCTGCCAATGCCTATACGATGCGGTTTCAGTATAGCGGGACAAATTTAAACGTTCCGAACTGGAAAATTTCTGCACAGATAACCCAACCTATAATTTCAACAGACGGAGTAAGCGTTTTCCCTCCCGAAATGCTGAGCTTTCAGGCGGTTTCTACTTCGGGTCAGAATCCTTCGGGTGCTGTGCCTACGCTTTCGCAAATAGGAATACCTCCTTCGGTTTCCCTAAACGGATTAAACGAAACCTTTTTGGTGCCACAATCCAACACTCCGCTTTATAATGTAACTCCATACAACAGTTATTATGATTTGCGGATAGATTATAACCTTACGGTGGCTGCAGGAGCCTACCTGCAAGCTTTACAAGGCGGAGACACCCAAAAAAGATATACCGTACATTTTGAATTTCGTTCCTATGGGCAGCACAATCAGGTAATCGGAATGCAACGAAGAACCTATACTATTGATGTATTTCGGTTGGGTAATGCTCCCGAACAGTTGCTGCTGCAAATTACCGGAACAGCAACCAACGGACTTTTGGAAATACAAACCCCGACCGATTATGTCAACGGAGCCAGTGTTTTATATCCTTCGAGTTTGTCGGTAGTAGCAAATGTAGGCTATCAGCTCAAAGCACGGTCTATAAATCCTGAATTTACTTCGAGCAACGGAAATTCCATTCCGCTTAACAGTGTAAAACTGGAACTTATACCCGTAACGGGCAACACAGCTACGGCTACACCCATACTGCTGTCAACCGCTGCTCAAACCATAGCCACGGGTAATGCCACAGGAAGTAGTTCGGTTTTTTATGACATCAAATATTCCACCCTGTCCAATAATCCGAATCTGATTCAGGTTTCCTCCGGGATTTACGGTACCGTTTTGGAATACCAAATAACCCCTCAGTAAAAACACAAAATGTCAAACTTTGTGATATATGGTAAGCGGTTTTTGTTACTGTTGTTTTTGAATGGTTTTTATGGTTTCGCTCAAGGCGAAAAAATAGAAATTGTTGCAGAAAACACCATTGATTTTGTCAAAAAGAATCTGGCGGAAACCTCGGTTCAGCTACTCAATAACTCCGACAGCTTATTTGAAGGAAAACTCCTCATTCGCACTCCCGAAGGCATTAAAAGCATATCGGGAACTACCGTAGATATAACCATTCCGCCTCAGGGGAAAAAGTTCTTACCGCTAAAGTTTTTGATACAATCTTCGGCCGAAGCCGGAAAAAAAGAGCTTTCTTTTACTGTTTTGAATTCCGAAAACCAACAATTTGCCCAACACCAATCGGTTATAAATATTCAGGAAATTCAGTCGATGTATTTTTCCGTACAAGACCGTCACCTCCGCATTACCAACCCGAATGATTCCATCAGAATCAGAGCTACGGTAAGCAACAAAGGAAATAAAACTCAGGAAGTAATTGTGTTGTTTGGTATTCCCGAGAAAAGAGGAGGCAAATATTATGTCGAAAAAAAGGGAAGTGTTCGCCCTGACCGGGATAGTGTGTTCGTCTTCAGTTTTCTACCCGACAGGGAAGTTTTAAACAACGGTTTTTTTACGGTTTCTGTAGCGGGAATGTACTCCAAAGGGAAACTCCTTTTCGGGAATGCTATGGTTGAAGTACAAAATGTGAGCTCTTCCAAAACCTATACGATGCACTCTTCGTTGGCAGGGTCGTTTTATCAAAACAATACGATTACGGCTGCCTACCGTCAGATAGATGATAATTATACCATTGCCCAATTTATGGGAGGCACAGCCGTTGACCTGCCTGCTGGAAGTTTAGCCCTCCACGGAAATCTTCAAAAATCAAATTCTTGGGAAGAGTGGCTGGCAACGGGCACTTATATGGCATACAGGCTCGAGGGCTCAGAAATACAGGTGGGAAATATGAGCAAATCACTGCACCGAACTTTTTTCGGAAGGGGAATAGGTGTTGACCTTTCGGGAAAACAACAAGACAAAAGTATAGCCTTTGGGTTGATAGACAATCAGTATAATCTGGTAGCCGAAAATCCGTTTTTTGACAACGGATATGCCTTTTATGCAGAAGGGCAGTTTGGCAAAAACAATTCGGGCAATATCATAAAAACCACCTATTCTTTTCAGGATGACCCTTTTGAAAGAGCAAAAATCAATACGGTTGGAGGAGAATATCAAAAATATTTTGCCAAAAACTGGTCGGTCAACGCTAAATTATACGGAGCTTTGAGCGACTACCATTTGCAGGACAAACAAACCACAACTTTGGCTGCAGATGTGCAATATACGGGTCAATGGAACGATTACCACCTTTCGGGCAGTTATTTTTACAGTGATTCCTACTTTCCCGGAGACCGCAGAGGAGCCAAAATAGCACAACAAAGTGTCCGGAAAAAAACACAAAGCGATTATCTCCTTTATGCAAGAGCGATGTATTTGTCTTTTTCTCCGAGGTCATATACCAATACAATGACGATGGAAAACCACACTTTGTTGGGAGATTTAGGTGTTTCTTTGCCTAAAACCGGAAACTTTTCTCTGAGTTTTGGTTATCAGTATCAATTGGAAAACTCCAATTCCTATGCTGAATTGCTTGCCCAAAATCAGGCTTCGACTATGGAGGTCATCAGTCACAGACTTACCGAAAGTATAGGTTGGGGAAGCAGGGCAGCCCAACATTCGGCTTTTTTGACTTTGGATAACGGTTTTTCAAAACATCCTTTCAAAGAAGAGCTGAACTTGCAGCTGAGGGCAAATCTTTCCTATCAGTTCAAATCTTTTTCGCTAAACGGAATGTATCAGTATGGAGCTTTTTACCTGCACGAATATTTTCAGACAATGGTTTATGGGAAGAATATTTATAAGCGACTGACAGCCAATATCCGGTTTACGGAAACATATTTTGACGACAACCTCATGGTGAATGCAGGTGTTGCCTACAATAAAGATTATTTGTGGGGACAAACTCCTTCGGGTTTTTTGTCTGTAAAACAAAACATTTCCAAACGAACTTCCGTTTTTTTTAACGGAAGCTGGTTTGAATATGACGGTGATTTTATCCCCGCTTCTCAAACCTATACTCTCGAAGCCGGACTTACGGTTAATTTAGATACAGGAGCCGTTTCAGATAAAAGAAAGAGTAAAATCACGGTTTTCGTCTATCACGACAACAACGGAAACGATATATATGACCAAGGCGACCAACCGGCTGCGGGCTATTATATCACGATGAACAACATCGCTTTTGTAACCGATTTAGACGGGAAATTTA
The DNA here is from genome assembly GCA_041676345.1 of Flavobacteriaceae bacterium. Classification (GTDB taxonomy): domain Bacteria; phylum Bacteroidota; class Bacteroidia; order Flavobacteriales; family Flavobacteriaceae; genus Flavobacterium. Next base: position 14,403 of record JBAYSC010000048.1, read on the forward strand.
TCTATAAATCGGTTCCTTTTGGTAGTTATACCATACGTTCTTCTTCACACAAAGGTTGGTTTCATTCGGCTACTGAAGTAGAGGTTTCGAAGTTTAAAACCAATGTTAGTGTAGCTTTAAAACAAATGGGAACCCTTTCGGGGAAAATCCAATATTCCTATGATGCTCAAACGATGGTTGATTTTATTGCAAAAACCGAGGGAATCAGTTTTAAAATCACTCAAAACGACCAGCATATTCAAAGGGTTTTTACAAAGAGAAGCGGAGAATTTATCGCTTTTTTGCCCAAAGGAAATTATCAGATAGAATTGGAAACCAGTACGTTACCTGCTGATGTTTTTTGTGAAAAAACAGTACAGACTTTTTCGGTCACTTCCGGAAAAATGACCAAATTGCCCGACTTTATCCTTCAGGTAAAACAACGGAAAGTAAACCTCAAAAAATTTGGAGAATAACCTTTTTGATTAGCTGAGCACATCTCTGATATCTTCCGTTTTTTGAAAAACGCTTTTGGCAAAAGGGCAAAGCGGAATGATTTTCAA
>JBAYSC010000049.1:0-14886 GCA_041676345.1 Flavobacteriaceae bacterium
TATCTTGCTACCAGACAATTAGAAGAACAATACCAAAACGACAAAAAAGAAGCCGTTATCAAAAGCAAAAACCAACAAATAGTTCTGATAAGTAGCTTCCTGATTGCTATTATTTTGGGATTGATTATACTCATCAGAAAAAACAGACAAATCAACAGACAAAACAATATCATCAACACACAGGTTATTGATTTGTCAAAAATACTGGAACAAAAACAAATGCTTTTATCAGAGTTACAACACAGGGTAAAAAACAACCTGCAACACGTTATCAGCATTCTGGAAATTCAGAAAGAATCGGCTAATTTTAATACGATTGAGGAGCTTATCAGAGGAAACCAAAACCGAATCCATTCAATGGCTTTGCTCCACAAAAAACTCAATATTTCAGATGGTGTGAATGACGTAGATTTGAAACATTATATTACCGAGCTTGCAGAGTTGGTCAAAGAATCCTATGACAATCGAAAAAAGCAAATCAGCCTCAGCATCAGATGTGAAGTTGAAACAATTTCTATCGAAAAAGCATTGCCTTTAGGGTTGATTATCGTAGAATTAGTGAGCAACAGTATGAAACACGCTTTCAAAAAACGAAACATCGGGATTATTACTATTGAAATCATTCCTACCAGAGAAGGAAGTTGTTTATATTATTCAGACAATGGCGAAGGTTTTGATTTTGATAAACCAGCCGAAAAAGGATTAGGTCAGGAAATCATCAAAGGACTTATTGATCAACTGGATGGCAAGGCGGAGGCTGATAGCAGCAAAGGATTTGAACTTGTAATTTATTTTAAATAGCGTATTATTTTGTGTAGTAAAAGTTATGGAATCACAATCTATTTTATTAGTGGAAGATAATTTTCTCAATAGAAGAATATCCAAAAAAGTCTTAGTAGAGAACGGCTATCTTGTTTATGAGGCAAAGAATACCAAAGAAACTCACGAAATACTGAAAAACGAAACCATTTCGTTGATTATTCTCGATATAAACCTCGGAGAAGACGAACAAGACGGAATTACTTTGGGGCAGCAGATAAAGGAAAAATATGGAGTTCCGTTTATTTATTTAACGGCCTATGAAAATGCGGAAATTATTTCCAAAGCTGTGGCAACTTCACCTTATTCGTATCTGACCAAACCCTTTAAAAATGTAGATTTGATTACCTCGGTCGAAATTGCTTTGAGGCAGTCTGCCAATCGGGTAAAAAATAACCTCAACATTATGGTTAAAGATGAAGATTATAATGTGTCCCTTCCGGCTGACCAAATCAATTATATTGAATCAGACGGGAATTATCTTTTATTTCATACGGATAAAAAGGTGTATAAATGCCGTTCGACCATCAAACAAATCTTAGAAAAACTTCCTGAAACCGATTTTCTACAAGTGCACAGAGCCTATGTGGTAAACAAAAACAAAATAGAAAAATACTGTTCTAAAAGTGTTGTGATTAAAAATAGAGAAGTTCCGGTTTCCAAAAATTTCAAAATCTAAAGAAACTGTTTAAGCTGTCTGGTTTCGCTCAAAAACAATCTGTAAATTCCATACAAGTTTCTAAGCATATTAGCTTTTCACCCCGATGTTATATCCCTAAAAAAGCCTTTATATCCCAATTATTATTCGGATATGGAGGCTTTAAATATTTTTGCTTCGAATATAATTTGATATAGAAATGAAATTACTTTTACTTTTTTGGAATTATCTGCAAACGAGTTTTAAGAATCATTTGTCTTAGAGAGATATTTGTCAATTGATTGAGTTGTGGGTGTTTTTAATAAAAATATGTCCATTTTATTAAAATAATTATGCCAAAAGCAATTTTTATCCCTACAACCAACCTTCTATCCCATATTTTTTGACTTTTAACAAAGAGAAACGAAGTTTGTCCCCGAGTTAATAGATGTTAGAATTTTTTTGGTGTTTTTAGAGTAGTTTTTTGGTTTCATTTCGCTTTATGTCTGCCTCTCTGTTCAGAGAGACAGACAGGGCGAATTGAGTATAAAAAACTTCTTTTTTAGACACCTACTAAATTAAAAAACCATAAACCTAAATACTATGAAACAATTTTACTTTGGAGCTGTAAAAAAAATGCAGTTTCTTTTGCTATTTGTGTTATTTGCAGTGTCTTCTGTCTGGGGGCAATGCCCGCCTTCAAATCATTACATTACTTATGCTAATAAGCAATATTTGCGTTTTCTTGATCAGGCATCAATAAATAGTTTCGCAGCAAATTACTCGGGCTGTACAACTATTAACACGAATGTTCTAATTGGTAGATTTGATCAAGGATATAATTCTAATATTACAGATTTGTCTCCTCTAACTAATATTACAAAGATCACGGGAGACCTTATTATTCGGCAAAATTCTCAATTAGTAAACGCTAATCTAAATTCCTTAGAAGAAATAGGAGGTGATTTAATATTGTATAGCAATAGTAATCAATCTTTAGCAACTCTTTCTTTAAATAACCTGACAACTATAGGAGGAAAACTTGAAGTTGAGATACAATCAAATTTGAATACTATTGGGCTTAATAATTTAGAAACCATAGGTGGAAGTGTAGTTGTTAACAATACAGCACTTACTTCATTTTCGTTAGGGAATGTTGCAAGTCTAAGTTCCGTTTTAGAAATTACCAACAATGCTAATTTAGCCTCGCTTTCCGGTTTACAGAGTCTCACTTCTATAAATGGTACACTTAGAATTCGATATAACCATGCTTTAACCTCACTTTCCGGTTTACAGAATGTCACTTCTATAGGTGGTGCTATTACAATTCGAAACAGCAATGCTCTAACCTCACTTTTAGATTTACAGAATGTCACTTCTATAAATGGGGGACTTGTAATTCAAGATAATCCTGCTTTAACCTCACTTGTTGGTTTGCAGAATATCTCTTCGGGTATTACTAGTCTAACTATTCAAAACAATACAAATCTTGGGGTGTGTACACTTTCAAGTTTATGTGCTTATCTTTCTAATCCTATAGGCACACATCCGAGAACTATAACTGGCAATAAAACAGGCGGTAGTTGTGTAAGTCCTGCAGCTGTAATTTCTAGTTGTAATACATGTGCTGTTCCAACAGCTTTAGCCGTGACAGACATTACACAAAATGAAGCTACTCTCACTTGGACAAGCTCCGGGGATTTATTTGATATAGAGTGGGGAACACAAGGATTTACATTGGGTAATGGAACATCTGCAAGTTCTGGACAAAATTCCTATACTATTTCTAATTTATCTCAGAATACACAATATCAATATTATGTTAGACAAAACTGTGGTTCTATTCAAAGTAGCTGGGCAGGACCGTTTGGATTCAGAACCTGTAGTTCGGGAAATGTTACATTACTTACACAGGAACAAGTAAATGCTTTTGGAGCCAATTGTACGACCATTAACGGGCATCTTATTATCGGACACAATAACCAGACTTATACCACTACCGACATTACCGATTTATCGCCTTTGGCAGGAATTACTCAGGTAACAGGAAATGTTGTTATCAGAAGAAACCACAGTCTGACAACCATCAATTTAGATGCTTTACAAACCATCGGGGGAACTCTTACGGTAAACGAAGAAAATAGTTTAACTTCTGTTTCTTTAGCAAATCTCGAAACAGTAGCAGGAATTTCTTTTACTGTACCGAGTTTAACTTCACTTACCGGGTTGAATGAGCTTGAAACCGTAACGGGAAATATGTCCTTTTCGGGTAATTTCGGCATGGCTTTCCCTACGTTTGACAGCCTGACTTCAATAGGCGGTAATCTGACGTTCTCAAATATTACCGGTTTAACTTCCGTTACAGGATTTGCCAACCTGACTTCCATAACTAATAATTTTAGTGTAAGCTCAATAGCTGAAGTTTCAGGGTTTAACAGCCTTACTTCTCTTGGAGGAATTATCTCCCAACAAAACAGCAATCCACTGACAAAATTTGAGTTTTTGGGCACAGCACCTATTACTATAACAGGAAATATTCATTTTGAAACCAACGCTGCCGGTTTAAATACATTCCTTTCTCAGGGACTCAATTTGAGAAATGTTACTTCTGTAGGAGGATTTATCAGTCTTGTAAATCTTGGGGCAACTTCGGTTACGGGTTTTGACAACCTGAATTCCGTAGGTAAACACCTGAATTTTTGGAGCATTCCAAATCTGTCGGGAACGCTAAATTTAGGAAATCTTACTTCGGTAGGAGCAGCAGGTAATGCAAACGAAAAATATGTCAATTTTCGAAATGTTGGTACTTCTTCCATTACGGGATTGAACCTGACAGAGATTGGGGGGTATCTTCAATTTAATGGTACTCCAAACCTGACTTCTGTTCCGGGTCTGGAAAATAACCTGACCTCTTTAGGAGGATATGTTAATGTTCAAAACACAGGGTTTAGCTCTCTTTCTTTCTTACAAAATATTACTACCCTACCTAATTATCTCCATATTAGGGATAATAGTTCTTTAACATCACTTACTGCATTAGATGGTCTGACAACCATAAACGGGTATTTGACTATCAGAAGTAATGGCAACCTGAACTCACTTTCAGGATTAGAGACTATAACTTCCATAAACGGAGTTCTTACTATAGAACAAAATAATGCATTGATTTCTCTTTCAGGATTACAAAACATAACATCGGGAATTACAAATCTACATATTTGGAATAATGCAAATCTTGAAATGTGTGAGCTGGCTAATTTGTGTTCCTATCTTTCTAATCCTGTAGGCACACATCCGAGAGCCATAGGGCTAAACAAAACAGGAGGTAACTGTGTAAACGAAGCTGCTGTAATTGCTGTATGTACTCCTCCGTGTGATGCTCCAACAGCTTTAACCGCTTCGGGAGTTACGATTAGTAGTGCCAATCTGGGTTGGACAAGCGATGGGACTTCGTTTGACCTGCAATGGGGAACTTCAGGTTTTGAATTAGGTGATGGAATTGTAGTAGAAAATCTTACTACTACATCATACAGCCTTTCAGGGTTGAGCTACAATACAGCCTATCAGTTTTATGTCCGTCAGAATTGTGAAGACAACCAAAGTGACTGGGCAGGACCTTATGCTTTCAGCACACCTACGTTTTGCCCTCAGGGGAATTACACCCTGAAAACCCAAGCAGAAATAGATGGCTTTTTAACCACAAATCCGGGTTGTACGGCCATTACCGGAAATCTTGTTATTGGTCACAACAATATAACATACGGCAATACTAATATTACAGATTTATCTCCTTTGGCTAATATTACTCATATCACAGGTAATCTTATTATCCGAAGAAATTATAACCTTACAGAAATTAACCTCCCTAATCTTACCGAAGTGGGAGGAAATATAATGATATGGGAAGAAAATGAATTAACTTCTATTAACTTCCTTGCTCTTACAACCGTAGGAGGGAATATCAATTTTACCACAATTCCGAAATTAGAAACGGTTTCAGGATTCAACAATCTTACAACCGTAGGAGGAGCTGTTCACTTCCAGCAGTTGAGACAGACAGTCGTTCCGACTGCTCCGAATACGCTTAGCTTACCTGCATTTACAAGTTTGCAGTCCATAGGCGGAAACCTGACTTTCCTGAATATTTTCGGTTTAACGTCTTATGCTAATGTTTTTCCGAATCTGCAATCCTTAGGCGGAACACTTCAGTTAAGCAACAATAATTCAGCCAACGGAACGGTAACTTTTACAGGATTCAACAACCTGACAAGTATCGGAGCAATCAACGTTTCGACCAATCAGTCGGCTTTGCAGACCTTTGAGTTCTTGGGCAATGCCCCGATAAGTGTGGCAGGAGATGTTAATTTTCAGACTAACAATCAGTCTGTAAGCACATTAAATCTGGGCAACATTACTTCTGTAGGCGGAAATGCCAATTTCGCAAAAGTAATGGCTTCTCAACTTACAGGATTCAACCCTGTTACCATAGGCGGTAATCTTCAGATAACAGATGCTGTGAATCTGAATACGGTTTCCAATTTCAGTAACCTAACTTCTATCGGAGGAAATTTACATTTCTTCTATTTGCTGGGTCTTGATTCGGTTTCGGCTTTTGAAAATCTGGAATCCGTAAACGGATATATATTCATTCGTATGTGTCATCTGACATCGCTTGACGGAATGCAAAATATTGATGCTTCGGGTATTACGAATCTAAGCATTTATCAAAACCAGTATCTTGAAGTATGTGAACTGGAAAATTTCTGTACTTATCTTTCTGACCCGAACAATCCGAGAACGATTTTCGGAAATAAAATTGGAGGAAATTGTGTCAATGAAGCTGCTATAATGGCTATTTGTATTCCTCCGTGTTATGAGCCTATGGGGCTTTCGGTGAGTAACCTTACAGCCAATACAGCAACTTTAAGTTGGAATACAACAGGAAATTTTGAATTGCAATGGGGAACAGCTGGCTTTACTTTCGGTTCGGTTGACATTGTAAGCGGAAATGGAAATTCTTATGACCTTTCGGGCTTAAATCCAAGTACACAATATGAATTTTATGTTCGTCAGAGTTGTTCCGAAAACAACCAAAGCGACTGGGCTGGACCTTTTTCCTTTACGACCGAAGGTTATTGTGTTCCGTCACCTTATGTGGCAAGCCAAACAAACGGAATATATATCAATTCTTTTTCAACTGTTTTAGGAGTTGAAAATATCGATAATGCCAATTCCGGATTCTCTTCAGGAGGTTATGGTGATTTCTCTTCGCTTTCAGCAAGCCAACATATCGGAGAGTCTATCCAATTTACGATGACTCCGGGAAGTGATTCTAATGCACAAGGAATAAAAATTTGGGCAGACTGGAACAATGACGGAGTTTTTGAAACCTCAGAAGTAGTTTATACTTCTCCAGATGCTACTATCGGAACACAATCAGGACATTTTATAGTGCCAAACGTAGCCGAAGGCAACTACCGAATGAGAGTAATGATTAAATATAATTCTACCACTATAGACCCGTGTGAGGCTACTTTCTACGGAGAAGCAGAAGATTATAGTTTTACGGTTTTACCGGTTTCACCTTGTCCTTCACCAACTGCTGTAACCGCTTCAACTATCGGAATAAATACAGCAGAACTTAACTGGAATTCGGTTACCAATGCTCAAAATTATAGCTGGATTGTAGTAACTTCGGGCTCAAATCCTACTACTACTTCTGTAGCTTCGGGCAATACGACAGGAACATCAGTTACTGTTTCTGGACTTTCGATGGAAACGGCTTATGACTTTTATGTAAAATCAGATTGTGATACTACTGGTCAAAGCAACTGGTCTGTTCCTTTTAGCTTTACAACTCAAGGTTCTCCTTATCGTTTTGTGAAAGCTGTAGCTTCGGGTACGGGAGACGGTTCGAGCTGGGCAAATGCAAGTGCCGATTTACAGAAAATGATAAACGGAACCGGAACTGTAGAGGTTTGGGTGGCTTCGGGTACTTATAAACCAATCCGACCGGCTGATAATTTAAATGTTATCGATCAAGAAAATCAAGATAATGCTTTCGTACTGAAAAACAACGTAAAAGTTTACGGAGGTTTTGCAGGAACAGAAACTGAATTAAACCAAAGAGATTTCACTCAAAATATTTCGATATTAAGCGGAGATTTCAACAACAACGGAATTGTTGATAACGATGATGCTTATCACGTTGTGGTGATTGCCGGAAACCTGGGTACTGCCACTCTTGACGGATTCACCGTTACGGGAGGTAATGCAACAGGTTCAGGAAATATTGTCGTAAACAGCAGAAACATTTCAAGAGCTCATTCCGGGGGTATCAATATCGTTGAGTCTCCGATAGCTTTAAGAAATCTTACGGTAACAGGCAACAACGGACAGTACGGAGGAGGAATATTCCTTATTGAATCTCTGGCTTCATTAAAAGATAGTAAAATCACTAACAATACTTCACAAAGTGGAGCGGGAATCAAATTTGATAATTCTGCCGTTGTCATTACCAACGTAGTGGTAACAGGAAACCTTGCAGGTACTTATGGAGGAGGTATAGATATTTACGGAACTCCAAGCCCGACACTGACCAACGTAACCATAAGCGGAAACGTTGCAGAGGAAGGCGGAGGAATTTGTACGAATGAATCTTCTCCGATTATTAGAAACTCCGTAATTTACGGTAACAATACAGGTTTGGTAAACCTCACTCCTGCTTATACCGTTACTTATCAGAACAGCTTGGTGGAGGGTGTAACAGACAACTCCAACGGGAACATAGACGGTGCTACCGACCCGATGTTTACGGATATGCCTGATTACAACACGGCTCCTTTTGCTGGAGGAGATTATACATTACAGTTGTGTAGTCCAATCATCAATAAAGGAAATAATGCTCATATTGCAGGAACAACCTCTGATATAGCAGGTAATCCGAGAATTAAAGTTACGGTTGATTTGGGTGCTTATGAGGTTCAGGAAGGTTCAGCTCCGGTTATTGATTTATATGCAAGCGGTCTTCATACGACTACGGTTACTTTGGGCTGGGACAGCGAAGGCAGTCTGTTTGACTTGGAATGGGGAACAGCAGGATTCACTCAGGGAAGTGGAACTTTAGTATCCGGTTTAACCGTAAATTCTTATACACTTACGAATCTAACATTTGACACTACTTATGAGTTTTATGTTCGTGAGAAATGTGGAGGAAATCAAAGTGAATGGTCTGCACCTTTTGCCTTTACTCCTGTTTACAGTATTTGTCCGTTGGGTTATTTGGCGTTTACTTCACAGGCACAAATTGATGCTTTTGGATCAACCTATAGCTCTTGTAACGTTACAACCGGACACTTGATAATTTCTGGAAATGACATCACAAATCTATCACCACTAGTAAATATCATTCAGGTAGGAGGAAACTTCCATGTTCATAACAACCCTCTATTACAGAACTTCAATGGTTTACATAATATTAAAAGTGTTGGAGGTTATATCCGAATCCATAACAACACTGCTTTGACCTCTATTGCTGCTCTGACACTTAATGAGCAGACAAATGGTGTGCTGGATAGCTATCTGCTTATCGAAAACAACCCTGTTTTGACTTCGCTTGACGGTCTGGAAAGTATTACTGAAATTACGGGTTATCTGAAAATTCACAGCAATCCTCTTTTGGCTGATATGGATGCTTTAGACGGAATGACAGGTATAGGAACTTCAACAGCTACAACACTTACCTACAGAGGTGTATCTGTTCAGGGAACGGCAATAACCGCTCTTCCTGACTGGGGTTTGATAACAGAAATCAAACAGGAACTTAATATTGCTGATAACCCGAACCTGACTTCATTGCAGGGGTTACACAATATTACTTCCGTAGTAACCTATCTCCGTATTCACAACAACGGTCTGACCAATTTGGATGCTTTGTCAAATCTGACAAGTGTAGGCGGAAACCTGACGATTCACGGTGCTGCCTTAACTTCGGTTACCGGATTGAGCAATTTATCGGGAGCTATAAACGGACATCTTCGTATCGAGAATACAGCTTTGACATCACTTAACGGATTGCAGGGTATAACTGCTGTTATCGGCAATCAGGTTTTCATCGGATACAACCCGAACCTGACCGATATTACAGCATTGCAGGATACAGACCTTGACAACATTACCTTGCTGACAGTCAGAAACAATGCTTCTCTTGCAGAATGTGGTATTTTCTGTGATTATCTGTCTAATGACCCTGCTACTCACCCGAGATATTTTACTTCTAACAGCGGTAACTGTGCCAATGTAAGTAATGTAATTGCCTCTTGTCCGGCTCCGGTTGTGTGTCCTACAGGAAATCTTACGTTCAACACACAAGCACAACTTGACCAGTTCAAATTAGACTACCCGAACTGTACCGAAATAGCAGGACACGTTTTGATAAGCGGAGGTCTTAGTGTAACTGACCTTGACGGTTTGAGCAATATACAAACAATAAACGGAGGATTTACCATTTGGGCAAATCACAATCTGCACTCACTTGCAGGATTGGAAAACCTGACAGCCGTTGCTTCGACCTTTACGATTTACAACAACACGAATCTAAAAAATGTTGATGCTTTGTCAAATCTGGAAAGTGTAGGTGTTGGTCTTACTGCTCCTATGCAGAGTTTGGCAGGTGCTGCTCATCTTATCATTCAGCACAACAGAGATTTGGAAGACCTTGACGGACTTTCGAATCTGACAAAATTCGGAGGAAACTTAACTATCGAAAATAATCTGTCTCTTGGGAATATCAACGGATTGGCTTCGCTAAGCACAGGAAATATGGCAAATTCAACTCCGAATGTTATAAAAAGTATCTCCATACGGAACAATGCTGCATTGGTAAACATTGATGCTTTAGACCACCTGACAAAAATCGGGTATCTGTATGTGATAGGTAACGGAGCTTTGGAAAACCTTGACGGATTGAGCAATGTGGAAACAGCCGTAGGAAGCATAACCATTGCCAACAACCCTGCTTTGAATGATATTTCAGGTCTGGGAAGTCTTGATATTAACTCAATTTTCGGAAATGCAGGAGGTTTCAACACTGGAGTAGGTTTGGTAATTATTGATAATACGGCACTTTCGGTATGTAATTTACCGACAAACCTTTGTACTTATCTGGCAGGACCAAAACAAAGAACCATATCGGGTAACTTAGCACCTTGTGCTGATGAACAGGCAGCAATTGCTTCCTGTCAGTCTTGTGAGCTTCCGACAAATCCGATATTAGTTTCGGTAACACCTTATACAGCAGAATTTTCTTGGACAGCAGCAGACGGTGCTGACGATTACAATTGGATTATCATTACTGATAATGAAAACCCTGATACGGCAACACCTTTGTTTTCGGGTACTACAGCAGGAACAACGGTTACTGTTCTGAACTTGGATTCAAATACACATTATGATTTTTATGTAAAAACCGATTGCGGAGGAAATGAGAGCAGCTGGTCTTCGAGAGTAGATTTCTTTACGGAAATCATCTGCCCTTCAGGAAACGTTTTCCTTACCACTCAGGCAGAAGTAAATGCTTTCCCAACGACTTATATAGGTTGTACGATAATTTCGGGTAATCTTACTATCGGAGGTATTTCTTCGTTGAGCAATATCACGGATTTATCTCCTCTGAATGGCATTACTCAGGTTACGGGAAGCCTTGTTATCCGAAATAACGGTGCAGGCTTGTTGAACCTTGACGGATTGGATTCGATTACACAAGTCGGAGGAAATGTCGATGTAATGAGCAATACAGGTCTGGCTTCACTTTCGGGCTTAGAAGGTCTGACAGCAACAACAGGATATCTTTCGGTTGTAAACAACAGTGCTTTGACTTCACTTTCCGGATTGCAAAACATTACAACAGTTGGAGATTATCTTACCGTTTTTGGAAACCATACATTGCCTAACTTAAACGGATTGAATAATGTAACCTATGCAGGAAATTATCTGAACGTAGGATATAACCTTGGGCTGACATCGCTTTCAGGCTTAGGAAGTCTGACACAATTAGGTGGAAGCCTTGACATCAGGCACAACGGGGCTTTAACCTCACTTTCAGGATTGAACAATCTTGTTACTGTAGGAAGCGACCTCCGTATCTGGGATAATGCTATTTTGACAAATCTTAATAGTTTAAGTACGGTAACAGCCATTAACGGCTATCTGCACATACAGGCAAATCCTGAATTATCGGATATTACAGGTCTGGCAAATATCAACCCTGCTACTATCGGAGGGGTATTGGGCCTGTATATTGTTGATAATCCTCAGCTTTCTGTATGTGATTTGGCTAATTTCTGTACTTATCTGGCTAATCCTGCCAGTGTACGAACTATCTCCAACAACGGAGAAGATTGTACCGAAGCAGATGTAATTACCGCCTGTACCCCTGTTTGTGATACCCCTGAAAACGTAACCGCAACTTCAGTAACGACTACATCAGCCGGTTTCAGCTGGAGCAGTGCAGACGGAGCAAACGGATACAGCTGGGTTGTAGTGGCTTCGGGAGCAAATCCTGACGGAACAACCGTAGCTTCGGGCAGTGTTTCGGGTACGACAGCTTCCGTTTCGGGACTGGCTTTTGCAACTAATTACGATTTTTATGTAAAAACAAACTGTACTGCAATCCATAGTGATTGGTCAGAGGCTTTGAGCTTTACAACATATTCTCCTGATTATGAAACAGTCCCTTTAACAGGGTTCAATGCTGATATTATTGCTGAAGGAAGCGGAAATCCGGGCAGTTTTACCACACATAATATCGACGGTTGGAATAATGTGTTTTATAATAAGACATACAGCTATAACTGGGTTTCTCCGCAAAATTATCTTCCTGCCAACGGAGCATTTGTGAGTGAGCAGACAACGGGACTTCCGTATCAGCTTGCTCCTGCCAACGGAAATAATACTTTACGTTTGACTCAGGGGCAATCGGGTACACTTACATTTGTAACCCCTGTTTCAGCCAAAACCGTATTTGCTCTGATAACTTCGGGAGGAAGCTCCTCGATGGTTACTGTTACCGTACATTTTGAGGACGGCACAAATCAGCAATTTACCAACCGTTCTGTAAGCGACTGGTTCAACGGAAGCAATTATGCCATTAAAGGTATCGGTAGAGTGGAACGGTCAGGATATTATTTCCAAGACCTTAGCGATAATCCAAGAATTTATGAGATAGAACTGGAATTAAGCCCTGAAAATCAAAGTAAAAACATTACAGGAGTGCATTTCCAGAGAGTAAGCAGTGGTACTGCCGTTACGGGTGTAATGGGTATCAGTATCGAAAAAGGGTTCCCTCCTGCTGCCTGTCCTGTTTCTACGACTTGGAACGGTGGTTCGTGGAGCAACGGTCTGCCTGATGTAAACAAAAAAGCCATAATCAACGGAACTCTTGTTTTGAATGCTGATTTAACCGCTTGTGAACTGGAAGTAACCGAAAACGGAATCCTTACCATTCCTGCCAACCGCAGCTTTACGGTAAAAGGAAAGGTTATCAACAACGCAGCTGCTGCAAATTTTGTAGTAGCCTCAGACGGTATGCTGATTCAGCTTGACGATGTTGAAAATGAAGGCGATATTACGGTACTGCGAAACAGTACTCCAATGAAACGTTTAGATTACACCTTGTGGAGTTCACCTGTTGAGGGAATGTTACTGAAAGACTTTTCAGAAGTGTCACCATCAGGAGGCTACGGAACTTTGTGGAATCGTGTTTATACTCTTGGAGAAACCGCTTGGGAACAAGTTTGGGCTACACAGGACAATTATTTAGCAGACACTTCAAATACTTTCGAAGAAGCCAAAGGTTATCTGTATCGTTCCAGAAATGATTTTCCGACTACTCCGACAGTATTTTCGGGAGAATTTACAGGAGTACCACAAAACGGAGCTATAAGCATCAATGCTCCACTGCTTTTCAATGCTATTGGAAACCCTTATCCGTCTCCTGTTGATGCAAATGATTTTCTTGCTCAAAATGTAGGAATACTTTACTTCTGGACAAATGTAAATGCTCCTGTAGAAGGAAATTATGTATCCAATAACTGGGCTTATTATGGAGCAGGAGGTATTGGAGGAGTTGGGGTAGCAGATGTTGAAAACGGAGGCACCAAATTTACACCCGAAGATGATATGCTTATCCAACCCGGACAAGGTTTTATAATAGGAACAGAAGCAACAACAGTTCAGTTCAACAACGCTATGAGAGTAACTGAAAACGGAGCTTTCTTCAAAATGATGAGTAATGAAAAACACCGCTATTGGCTCAACCTATCAAACGAAGAAGTTGTTTTCAATCAAATCTTGGTAGGTTATCTCGAAAATGCCACTCAAGAAGTTGATACAGGAATTGATGCTAAAATGTTTACTTACGAAGGAAATGCGATTTATTCTATCATCGATAACAATGAAGAGAAATTTGTAATCCAGGGTCGTGAACTTCCGTTTACGGATACTGATGTAGTGAAACTTGGTTTCAGAGCGGTTCATCCGGGAAGCTTCTCTATCTCATTAGACAATTTCGATGGAGACTTCGAATCAGAAAACCTGATTATTTACCTGAAAGACAATTTTAGTCAAACTCAACACAATTTGAAAGAAGGAACTTATACATTCCTTAGTGAAGAAGGTGTGTTTGAGAATCGTTTTGAGGTAGTTTATCAAACTACTTTGAGTACAGAAAATCCAACTCCAACTAATGTCGATTGGATTGTCTATAAACTGGAGGAAGACTTCCGGGTTCAAACCAACGGGTTTGAGATGAAAGAAGTTTCGGTTTATGATATGTTGGGTAGAAGGGTTTATACTTCACAAGCAGAAGGACAAACTCATCAAATTCCAAATCTCGGTTCAGAAGGAGTTTATATCGTGAAAGTTACTACAACCGAAGACAAAGTTCTGAACAAAAAAGTAAGATAATCTCAACTCCAACGGAGTTTAAAACTCCGTTGGAGTTATTATAAAAACTAAGAAATATGAAAAAGAGAATCATAAACCGCATATTGACAGCAGTATTTTTTGTTACTGCTAACCTTGCCGTTTGGGCAGACCCCTTGCCAACCCCCGCTCCTTCTTTTTTTCCGGTTAATCCGGACGGAGGAGAAGACGACCCCGCAGGAGCCCCCATTGATAGTGCAATCTTATGGCTATTTGTAGTAGGAATTTTTTTGGCAGTGTATTATTTGATAAAGTTCAGAAATAAAATACATATCAAAAATTAAGAGCCTGTTTAAATTTATATTGTGAGAATGTTTATAGCTTATTTTTGAGCGAAACGAGGCGTATTTTTTTGAGATAGCGGTGTTCTATCTCAAAAAAATATAACGAAGTTGCAGCCAAAAAGAAGCATAAACAAATTATTAGATAAATTTTAAACAGGCTCTAAA
>JBAYSC010000050.1:0-14844 GCA_041676345.1 Flavobacteriaceae bacterium
ATCTAATAATTTGTTTATGCTTCTTTTTGGCTGCAACTTCGTTATATTTTTTTGAGATAGAACACCGCTATCTCAAAAAAATATGCCTCGTTTCGCTCAAAAATAAGCTATAAACATTCTCACAATATAAATTTAAACAGGCTCTAAATAAAAAAGCGGAAACCCTGAGATTTCCGCTTTTTCGATTAACATTAACCACTTTAAAACGTATTGCTATGAAAACAGTGTAAAGGTAGGCTTTATCTTGTTAAACATACGTTGTACAAACGTTAGCGAAATGTTATAATCAAGCACAAAATAATTGTTGATAACTACCTGATTTTATTAACTTTATAGAAATGAAAAAGTTAATAATTTCTGATAACTCGGTTTGTGGCTTCATTTCAAAACCGAATCACATATAATTTTTTTCTAAAACAAGCGAATTGCTTACCTTTGCTGTCCTTATGCAAAAAACAGTCAACATACTCAACAAAAGGGCAAAGTTCGAATACGAAATTCTCGAGCAATACACAGCAGGCATCGTACTCACCGGAACGGAAATCAAATCCATCCGTATGGGAAAAGCTCAAATTGCTGATAGTTTTTGTGAATTTTCAAACGGAGAACTCTTTGTGATTAACAGCCATATTGAGGAGTATTCTTTTGGCACACACTACAACCACAAAGCCAAAAGCGAACGTAAATTGTTATTAACAAAAAAAGAATTACGGTCTTTACAGAAAAGTGTTCAAAACAAAGGACTTACCATTATTCCACTTCGACTGTTTATCAACGAAAAAGGTATAGCAAAACTTGATATTGCCCTTTGCAGAGGTAAAAAGCTCTATGACAAACGGGCTTCTATCAAAGACAGAGATATAAAACGGGATTTGGATAGGATTTCTTAGTGTTCAGTAGTTCAGTGTTTAGTGTTCAGTGCTGGTGTACGAATCCTTTCGTGTACCTTCTATGAATATTAAACGATCAATCTTATTTGCCGAAATTTGTAAACCCTGCCTCTCGTATTTTTAAAGTGTCTGTAATTTCTTGACTTAAATCAATCTCACTTACATTAGGCTTCTTTCTTGAGTATTTTACAACGTAATATTTTTTCAGAGGGTCTTTATAATCATAATCTCTTTTGTTAGCCCTTTCATATTTCTTATTATTAACAAAGTACATATAATTAATATTTCGTTCAGTTCCTCCTCTCCCTGAATAACCCGTAGTTTTGGCAATAGTATAGTCCAAATCATCATAATTTATATAATAATTATCTTCGAACGTTTTATATAGCGCATATGAGATTATCATTCCAAATATAATATTCATTAATGTGCTATATTTATTTGTGTCCTTTTTCATTTTTTACTGACTATTATTTTATTTCCCAGTGCTGGTGCACGAATCCTTTTAAATTGCCAATAAACTAAATCAGCTCCTTCAATTCTTCTAAATACGTTCTGTCATTAGAGAGTCTGGGAATTTTGTTTTGTCCTCCGAGTTTGTTTTGTTGTTTGAGCCAGTCATAAAACAGGTTTTTTCGGGCAATATGCACAACCGGAGGGTTTAAGGTCATATTATTGGTTCGTTTGGCTTCATAATCGGAGTTTAAACTTTGCAGGGTTTTGTCTAAAACCGAGTGAAAGAATGTAAAATCTTTCGGGTTTTCTTTAAATTCGATAATCCATTCGTGCGAACCTTTTTCTCTACCTTGCATAAAAATAGGGGCAACGGTATAGTCAATCATTTCGGTTTGGGTTTGTTTGCAAGCCTCCGCAATAGCCATATCGGTATTTTCAATCATCAGTTCTTCTCCGAAAACATTGATGTGGTGTTTGGTTCGCCCCGTTACTTTAATGCGATAGGGGTTGAGCGAAGTAAACCGAACGGTATCTCCAATCATATACCGGAAAAGTCCGGAATTGGTTGTGATAACCATAGCATAATTCTTCCCGATTTCCACTCTGGACAGGCGAATGGCTTTTTGTTTAGAAGTTCCGAAAGCTTCCATTGGGATAAATTCATAGAAAATTCCGTAATCGAGCATTAGCAGCATTTCATCGGAATGGTTGAGGTCTTGCAGGGCAAAAAAGCCTTCCGAAGCATTATAAATTTCGTAGTAATTAAAATCTGAACTCGGGAACAGCTTTTTATATTGCTCTCTATAGGGGTTAAAACTCACACCTCCGTGAAAGTAAACTTCTGCATTGGGCCAGATTTCCAGCAGGTTGCATTTTCCGGTTTCTTCCAACGTTTTGTTGAGCAATACCAGCATCCACGAAGGAACCCCTGCAAAACTGGTTACGTTTTCTTTGATAGTTTCCCTGATAATAGCCCCCAATTTGATTTCCCAATCCGAAAGTTGGGAGACTTTGTTGCTGGGAGTGCTGCTGAACTCTGCCCAAATCGGGAGGTTTTCAATCAAAATAGCAGAAAGGTCTCCAAAAAACGTATTGTTGTCTTCATAGAGCTGTTTGCTGCCTCCAAGGCGAAGGCTTTTTCCGGTAAAGAGTTCCGAATTTTCGTTGTTGTTCAGATACAGACAAAGCATATCTTTTCCCGCTTTGAAATGGCAATCTTCCAGAGCTTCGTTGCTCACAGGAATAAATTTGCTTTTGGCATCGGTTGTTCCGCTGGATTTGGCAAACCATTTTATAGGCGTATTCCAGAAAATATTGGGTTCGCCTTTTCGGGCTCTTTCGATGTAGGGTTGAAGTTCTTCGTAGGTAACAATGGGCACATTTTCAGAAAAAGTTGCATAACTTTTAATATCGGAAAAGCCATATTTTTTGCCCAAAATAGTGTGCTCTGCATTTCGTAACAGGTTGAAAAGCAGCTCTTCCTGCACTTCGTTGGGGTATTTTACAAACAATTCTATTTGATGAATCCGCTTTTTCAGAATCCACGAGGCAACCGAATTGATGATAGATAAAGCCATTTTTAGTACCTTTAGGGTCGTAAAAGTACTAATTTTTTCCGAATGATATTTGAAGCCACCCTTACAAAAATGGAAACCGAATTTGCCAGCCCTGTGCAATACTATCTGGTTTTTGAAAATAATTTCCTGAATATCAACCAGCTTTTGGACAAAACCCTCTCGATAGAGCATATCGGGTATGAATGTCTGAGCTGTAAATTGCCCAGAAAAATCTATCGTCAGGGGTTTTGTTATGATTGTTTTTACCGCTCTGCCCAAGCGGGAGACTGGATTATGAAGCCCGAACTCAGCACAGCCCATCTCGATATTGCAGACCGGGATTTGGAATACGAAAAAAGAGTGCAGCTGCAACCTCATATTGTTTATCTGGCTTTGTCGAGCGAACTCAAAGTAGGCGTTACCCGAAAAACTCAGGTTCCGACCCGTTGGATAGATCAAGGTGCTGTTCAGGCTTTGCCCGTGATGGAAGTTCCGAATCGCTATCTGGCAGGAATTACCGAAGTTGCCCTGAAAAATCATTTTTCTGACAAGACCAATTTCCGAAAGATGTTGCAAAACGAAGTTCCCGATTTGGATTTGCCTTACGAAAAAACCAAACTCGGAATGTATCTGCCTCAGGAAACCTTTCCTTATTATGAAGAAAATCAAAGCGAACTTCTGAAAATCGAATATCCCGTTTTGGAATATCCGAAAAAAGTAACTTCTCTTAACCTCGAAAAAACACCTCAATATTCCGGAAAGCTCAAAGGAATCAAAGGGCAATATCTTATTTTTGATGACCAGACGGTTTTCAACATCAGAGGTTATGAAGGCTATCGGGTGAGGTTGGAAATAGAATAGCGTTTTTTTCACCGCAAAGACGCAAAGTTCGCTAAGAAAAGCTTTGCGGACTTTGCGTTTTTGCGGTAAATTATAAAAAATATAACTATGAAAAAATTATTGATTTTTGGTGTATGCCTAATTACTCAGCTCTCTTTTTCTCAGACTTTTACTAAGCGGGATTCTTTACAGGGAGGTTTACCTTTTGAACGGACTTGTTTTGATGTGCAGGAATATAGAATACTTATAGAAGTTAATGTACAAGAAAAATCAATTTCAGGTTTAAATATTATTTCATTTAATGTATTGAATAATACAAAAAAAATTCAGCTTGATTTATTTGAGAATATGAAAGTGGATAGTATTAGACTATATAATAAAGAGGATATTTCTCTTGAAAAATTATCATATAAAAGAGAATGTGATGCTGTTTTT
This sequence comes from Flavobacteriaceae bacterium, assembly GCA_041676345.1. Taxonomy (GTDB): domain Bacteria; phylum Bacteroidota; class Bacteroidia; order Flavobacteriales; family Flavobacteriaceae; genus Flavobacterium. The sequence continues at coordinate 4,178 of JBAYSC010000050.1, forward strand.
ATTGAGTTTGATAAAGAATTAGAAAAAGGTAAGGAAGAAACAATTTTCTTTTTTTATTCAGGAAAGCCACAAGAAGCTAAAAATGCTCCTTGGGACGGAGGTTTTGTTTGGAAAAAGGACAGTAACGGAAAGCCTTTTGTCGGAGTAGCCGTTCAGGGAACAGGAGCAAGTTTGTGGTATCCCTGCAAAGATTCTCAAAGTGATGAAGCTGAATATGGAGCTGTTATAGCAATTACAGTTCCTGATGATTTGGTCGCTGTAAGTAACGGAAGGAATTTAGCAGACACACCTTGGGGAGAAAATCATCGTAAATGGGTTTGGATAGTCAATAACCCAATCAATAATTACAACATTACTCTGAATATCGGAGATTATGTTCATTTTTCGGATACGTTAGATGATTTAGATATTGATTATTGGGTTTTACGTGAAAACGAAGAAAAAGCAAAAAAACATTTTGAAGATGATGTAAAACCGATGTTAGCCTGTTTTCAGGAGAAATTCGGAGATTATCCTTTTATGGAAGACGGATATAAATTGGTTGAAACTCCCTATTTAGGCATGGAACACCAAAGTGCCGTAGCTTACGGAAATAAGTATAAAAAAGGCTATTTGGGAAATGATATTTCGGGAAGTGGGGTAGGGAAGCTCTTTGATTTTATCATCATTCACGAAACCGGACACGAGTGGTTCGGGAACTCCGTTACTTCAAAAGACATAGCCGATATGTGGATTCACGAAGCTTTTACGACCTATTCCGAAGCGGTTTATGTGGAATGCAGATGGGGTTACGAAAAAGCAATGCAGTACATCAACGGTCAAAGCCGAATGGTGGAAAACCAAAAACCGATTGTCGGGCAGTTTGGCGTGAATTTCAAACCCAAAAGTACCGATATGTATTATAAAGGAGCTTTGATGCTCAACACAATCCGACATATTATAAACGATGATGAAAAATGGTGGAAGCTGATTTTGGATTATTCCAACCATTTCAAACACCAAATCATTGAAGCCAAAGATGTTATTGATTTTTTTACCCAAGAAAGCGGAATCAACCTAAAACCTGTTTTTGAGCAGTATTTATACCACAACAACCTACCGGAATTACAAATTGAAACCCATAAAAAAGGCTTTACTTATTATTGGAAAACCGATGTCAAAAACTTTGAAATGCCAGTGGAAATCATCTTAGACGGAAAAACCATTCGCCTGCAAGTGACCAATCAGCCACAGAGGTATAAAACCAAAAGTAAAGGCAAAATAAGTGTAAACTCTGATAAATTTTTCATACGAAATTAACCGAAAAGAAAAAGCCGTAAAATCTGCATTTTACGGCTTTTTTATTTCAACTAATAAGCAATTAACCAGTTAACCAAGTTAAACTATATCGCCTTAGCGTTTTTGTCGAAATACATTTCTTTGAAGCTTTCGTTACGGTATTTATCGGTTTTTCTGAACAAAACATCGGGAGTAACATCATGAGGATTTTCAAATCCGCAAGCTCCGATAAATTCAGCCACAGCTCTCATGGTGTTTTTGTGGAAATTAGCTACTCTGAAACTTTTTTCAGTAACGTCAATCCCTTTGTATAACGCTTTATCCTGTGTGGCAATCCCAACCGGACATTTTCCGCTGTCACATTGTAAGGCTTGAATACACCCAAGGGCAAACATCATTCCTCTGGCACTGTAACAAGCATCAGCCCCCAGAGCCATAGCTTTGGCAATGTCAAACGAAGTGATGATTTTACCCGAAGCCAATAGTTTTATTTCGTTGCGAAGTCCTCTTTCTTTAAGCAATGTACTTACGAATACCAAAGCATCAGCCACAGGCATTCCGATATAGTCGATAAACTCCATCGGAGCTGCTCCGGTTCCGCCTTCTGCTCCGTCAAGAGTGATGAAATCAGGAAGGATTCCCGTTTTTTCCATCGCATTGACGATATCTATAAATTCGTCTTTCCGACCGATACAGAGTTTGAATCCTACGGGTTTTCCTCCCGAAAGATTTCGCATTTTCCCGACAAAGTGCATCAGTCCTTCAGCATCCGAAAAAGCCGAATGAGCCGAAGGTGAATGTACATCCGTATAAGGTTCGATATGACGTATGGCTGCGATTTCGGGAGTATTTTTCTTAGCGGGAAGCAAACCTCCGTGACCCGGTTTTGCACCTTGAGAGAGTTTCAACTCAATCATTTTCACCTCAGGATAATTTGATTTTTCGCCAAAAAGCGTATCGGAAAAAGTACCGTCTTCGTTTCGACACCCGAAATATCCGGTTCCAATTTGCCAGATTAAATCACCTCCCTGACGGTGAAATTCGCTGATTCCTCCTTCACCTGTGTTGTGAGCAAAACCTCCCATTTTTGCTCCACGATTCAGCGAAGTGATAGCGGTTTTGCTAAGTGCTCCATAACTCATCGCACTAATGTTGTACAGGCTCAGGCTGTAGGGTTGCTTACATTGACTGCTGCCTACTAACGTACGGAAAGTTTCAGGATTGGCTTTTTTCGGATAGATGGAATGAGCTGCCCATTCATATCCCACACGGGTGGGTTCGTCCTGCATTCCGAAAGCAATCGTTTCTTTTTCGTTTTTGGCTCTTTGATAAACGATAGAACGTTGCCGTCTGTTAAAGGGTTTTCCGTCTGTTTCGCCTTCAAAAAAATACTGACGAAATTCCGGTCTTACCGATTCAAACCAATAACGAAAACGGGCTAAAAACGGAAAGTTTTTACGTAGGGTATGTTTATTTTGAATGGAATCATACAAAACCAGTTCCAATAGGAGTATCGGGAATATGAGTGTCCACTTTGACCAGGAAAGGAACATCACAAGGGCTATTACAACAGCCAAAAACAGCAGAACCAGAGACCAGACTATTGTGCGAACACTAAGATTTTTCAGAAGTTTCTGTATCATGACATTAGAGGGATTGATTGAAGGTTTTTTGATTTATAAGTCCTGAAGAGAAGTATGGCTTTACATCCATACACAAAAATCGTTCCTGTAAACAAGAATTTACTCTCTGCTGAAAGAGATAAAAAAAGAGCAGATGATTTTTTGACCACATTATTGAAAAGCCAATATTTCAAAGGGCAAAATTATGCCTTATTTTGATAACTCCAAAATATAAACGGGTTAATTTTATCCAAAAGCAAAAGCCATAAATTACGTTGTTGTAACTTATGGCTTTTCTGCATTCAACCGGAAATTTCCGATTGAGTTACGGGATTATTTTACCAAGGTAAGTTCATCAATAAGGTGTTGAGCCCCTGCATATTTGTCGATAATAAACAACACATAACGGATATCGACATTGATGGTTCTTTGCAGCTCGTGGTCAAAGATTACATCGCCTGCCATGGCTTCGATATTTCCGTCAAAGGCAAGCCCGATGAGTTCTCCTTTTCCGTTCAGCACAGGCGAACCCGAATTTCCTCCTGTAATATCGTTATCGGTCAGGAAGTTTACCGGAAGTTCACCATATTCGTTAGCATAGTGTCCGTAATCTTTGGAATGGTATAATTCAACCAATTTTTCAGGATTGTTAAACTCATCGTCTTTCGGATTGTGTTTAGCGATGGTTCCTTCTAAAGTGGTGTAGTAATTTGCTTTGGCATCGTTGGCACGGGTAGGGTGGGGAGGAAGCGTAACTACTTTACCATAAGTAAGTCTCAAAGTGCTGTTGGCATCAGGATACTGAATGTTGTTCAACCCTGATTCTCTCAAACCTTTTACCAACAAACGGAAAGCTTTCGCAAACTTTTCGTCCAGAGCAATTTCTTCTTCGGTTTTGGCTCTGTATCGCATAAACAAATCGTTTGAAAGTCTGAAAAGTACGTCTTCGGTAATTCGTTCGGCATTTGGGTTTTGTAGAAATTCTTCTATTTTTTCACGGGAAGAAAACAGGCTGTATTCGATAGCTTCATCGACAAATTTTGTAAAGTCGCCTCCGGTTTCAGCAGCCAGTTCGGCTACGAAAGGAGCTACATTTCCCCCTTTTTCAGCATACAAATTCAATTGATTGATCAACACGTCTCTTTCCAAAGGCAGGTGCATGGTCTGATAGATTTCTTCCAGAGCTGCCTCCAAAGCCGGTTTGAGTTCTTCTCTTTTAGGTTCGTTGGAGTTGATGTAGTTCAGCAGGAAACTTCCCAATCTGTAAGGAGTTGTAGCCAAAGTGCTCGAACGCAAAACCAGCATAAGGTAGTTGTTGTGACGGGCATTTTCGTTGGTTTGGGTATAATATTCGTTAATATCGGAAATTACGGAGCCATATTGAGCACGATTCTTTCTTTCATTTGCCCATTTGTCGAATTTTGCCTCGGATTCCGCTTTGATTTCGGCTGTTTTGTGTTGGGTAAGAGCATCAATCATTCCCTGACGGTTTTTCCAATAATTGGCAAGACGGGCATAGGCCGAAGCATAATCGAGTTTTACTTTCGGGTCGTTATCCATATATTTTTTCATCACATCCATAGCCGTTTTGGAACCTTCAACCCAAGCCGGATAAGCAAATTTCACATTTTGCTCAATTCCGCCTGCTGGCATCCAACGATTTGTTCTTCCCGGATAACCCAGAATCATAGCAAAGTCACCTTCTTTTACGCCTGCCAACGAAACAGGCAGGTGATGTCTTGGTTTCATCGGAATATTTTCAGGAGAATATTCTGCGGGATTTCCTTCTTTATCGGTATAAACTCTGAACATTGAGAAATCTCCCGTATGACGTGGCCACTCCCAGTTGTCTGTATCACCTCCGAAACGACCGATCATATCAGGCGGAGTACCTACCAAACGAACGTCGTTAAAATCCTGATACACAAAATAATAGTATTCGTTTCCTTGAAAAAACGAACGAACCGAAACGATATATTTTCCGCCTTCGTCATTTTCTGCCTGAATTTTAGCAATTTCCTGATTGATGATTCGCTCTCTTTCTTTTTCGCTCATCGAATCATCGACCAAAGACAAAATTCTTTTGGTAACATCGTCCATACGAACAAAAAAGCGAACAGAAATATTTTTAGGAGCCAGCTCTTCGCTTTTGTTCTGAGCCCAGAATCCGTGGGTTAAGTAATCGTTTTCAGGTGTTGAAAGCTCAGCAATTTTGTCATAACCACAGTGGTGATTCGTCAATACAAGCCCTTCACCGGAGATGATTTCGGCCGTACAGCCACCGTTGAACTGAACAATAGCATCTTTGAGACTGCTGTTGTTGATGCTGTAGATTTCTTCTGCTGTGAGCCGTAGCCCCATTTTTTGCATATCCTTAATGTTCTTGTTAATAAACATCAGGAACCACATTCCCTCGTCAGCCTTCGACTGAAAAGGAGCAACAAAAAGGAATGCAAATAAAAATAATACTGATTTCTTCATTTTGTTTGAATTTAATAATTGTTTATAAGTTGTTGTAAATTGATATTCGTTACAAAAATAGACTTTTTTGTTTAGTCTGGACGGTTGGTTAATGGTTATTTGTTATTGGTTAATGGTTGGGTGGCAGATCTGACAGTTTTTAAAAATCTGTGAGGTCTGTACTTTTGTAATTAAATCCCTATTTTCCGAGTCTGTCTCTGACGTATTCGACTTGTGTTTTCCCGTGAGGTACGGGTTTGCCTTCCTCATCAAGGTTTACCATAATGATTTGGTCAACGGTAATGATGGTTTCGTGAGTCATTTTGTTGCGGACTTCACTTCGCAGGGTTACTGAGGAATTTCCGAATTTTATGACTTCAATTCCGATTTCGACTATATCGCCTTGTTTGGCAGAAGCCATAAAATTGATTTCGGACATATATTTGGTAACTACTTTCGGATTTTCTAACTGTACAATCGTATATAAAGCGGCTTCTTCGTCTATCCAAGCCAATAATCGACCTCCGAATAATGTTCCGTTGGCATTCAAATCTTCGGGTTTAACCCATTTTCTGGTGTGGAATTTCATTTGGTTTAAAGTTTAAGGTTTAAGGTTGGGTGAAAACACCTATTATTCTTATATTTTAGATTTTTTAGATTATTTCAATTTTTTAGATTATTTCGATTATTTATATTTTGTTATTTTCGACATTTCTTTGATAGCCCGACGTTTGAGTTGTTCGTTATATACTACCCAACCTCCTACAGCTCCAATGGTTATTCCGATGGCTGTATCTATAAGTCTTGCGGTAATGAGTTCGTTAGTAGATAAACCGGTTCTTTGAGCAGCTTCTGCCAAAAGAATCGTAAGCGGAGTGATAAAAACCACAGCCAAGGCATAATGTCTTGTAACCAACATTTCGATGATAAACTGTAATACTATAATCGTAATACAAATACCTGTGATTCCCATATTAACCGAAAGAATTCCCCAACACAAACCAATTCCGGTTATGGTTCCGAGTATGCGATGAAGTCCTCTTTTCCATATCTGATAGGTTGAAGCTCCCTGCATTACTGCCAAACACGAAATCGGAATCCAATACGGGTTTTCGAGCTGAAACAAATAACCGATAAACATCGATAAAAACATAAAAAAGCCAATAATGGCAGCTTCTAAATAGCTTGCATAATGTTCTTCTTTGTTTAGTTTTTTAGAAATTTCTTTAGTATCCTGCGAAATCGTTGTAGTTCGCACCAATAAATTATATCCTAAAGCAAACAGGCAGGTTATGATGGTTCCGATGGCTATAAGTCCGATTTTTTCAGGAATTTTACCAGCAACAAAGGGTGTTCCGCTTGCAATCGAAGCAAGCATTATAAAGAAAAAATTACGAGGAGGTTTTACTTTATAAAAAACACAAATCCAATGTACAAAAGCACTGAGCAAACCAAAAGCTATAGCAGAGAGAATCGGGTCAAAACTAAACAACAATCCTACTCCAAAGCAAAACATAAAACCAAAAGAACACAGCAGAAGGGTTATCATTTTGTTGGTAAAATTAGCATATATCGGCATATATAAAATGACCAATCCTGCCAAACTTGCCACAAAAGCATAGTCCATTCTTCCGATAAAAAGTCCGAAAACAAGCGGAAAACCAACGCAAAGTGCTGCCAAAAAAGCCACGTGCCAAATCCGATTGGTTGGTTTTAGCCTAAAGAAATTCTTGATTTCTCTTTTGATAAACCGCCTTTTGACTTCTTTGCTCATTTGCCTAATATTTTAGCAACGAAAAAACGTTTCTTTCTTTGATTTTTTCTCTTCCGTTAAGGAATTCTAATTCCATCAAAAAATTGAGTTGAACGATGTTTCCGCCTAATTTTTCAACCAGTTCGCTAACGGCTTTTATGGTTCCGCCTGTTGCCAAAACATCATCGTGAATCAAAACATTTTCGCCTTTCTGAATCGCATCGGTATGGATTTCCAGACTATCTGTTCCGTATTCTAATTCATAAGAAGTAGAAAGCGTATCATACGGAAGTTTTCCTTTTTTTCTGACAGGAACAAAGCCGACTCCAAGTTCTTGAGCCAATAAAATCCCGAAGAAAAAACCTCTGCTTTCCACTCCGATTACTTTGTCAATCTTAGTGTCAGGAAGGTTTTCGATAAATCGTTTTAAAACTTCTTTCCGTGCTTTTTCATTGTTAAGTAAAGGCGTAATGTCTTTAAAAATAACTCCCTCTTTCGGGAAGTCAGGTATATCACGGATGTAGGATTCTATCATTTTTTATCTTGTTTGTGTTTGTTCATTTCTATTTCTACTCTTTCAAAATACTCTTTATATTTTTCCCTAAATAGTTTCTGATAGAGTTTTTCCATTTCATAAGGTCGTAAACCTGCATTTATTCTTCTCTGGTCTAAATTTTCAAAATCATCAATATGCTCAGGAGTTACATTTTGGTAAATTCCAAAAGTAAACATGCCTCTTCTACGGTCATAACTATCTATCAAAGTAGCATATAACTCAACAGGTGCTTTGCCACATCTTACATACTCCAAAAATAAAGATTTAAAATAGTCAGTGTCTTTGACATGATAGGCAAAAATAGATACGTCAGCGTCTCTTTCATCAATATTATTATCTCCTATTATTTGTCTATTTGGATAACCATATTCTGCTAAAATTTCTTTAAATCGAGCTTCGTTATAATCATCTACTTCTCTCATTTCTTCATCATATTGACTTTTTCCTTGACGAACCCTTTGGTCTTCTTCAATCATTTTGGCAAGTTCATGTCTTAAATCAAGGTCTAAGCCAGTGTACCAATCATAATAGATTTGTTGAGCCCTATCTTTTAACGCTGTCCAACCCTCTATTTTTGTTATTCCTTCATAAGTAGGATGGTTTTCAAAGAAAGTAAGTTTACCACCATTTTTCAACACTAATTCTACGTAATATAGAGTTTCTCGATGCTTTTCTTTTTTAAAAGTAATCTCAATCAGTATCTCAATTTCATTGTTCAAACGATTACTATATAACAGATCACAATTTTTCTCTGCCTGTTTCAATAAATCATAGGCTTTATCAAAATCATTTTGCATATAACTGATTTCAGCCTCATAAACCAACTGATAGTAGTCTTTAATATAATCACATTTGCAGTCATCCGTTTGGGCAAACGCATAAGTCGAAACTAAAAAAGCTATAATTATTTTTTTCATAGAATTTGTTTTCTTTAGGTTTAAAATTTTTTCAAAACCTTTTCAAAAGTATTCAGATTGCGTGAAGTGAACGTATTTTTCAGGTCTTTCCGTCCTAATATTTTTCCGAAATCCGATTCGAGTGTGTTGCCTTTGGGGACTTTCCAATAAAAATTAGTTGCAACGATTTGGGCTTCTTCGCCTTTTACTTTTTTTGCCTTTTCAAATTCCGTCATTAGTGTTTTTTCAATTCCGTAAATTCCTGCAAAACCGTAAATATGAAATTCAGAATCTACTTCAAAAGGATTGTTATTGCAGATTATTTCTACCTCATTTTTATCTTTTAGAAAAAGAAAAGCCTCATAATTAAAATGCTCTGACATTGCTTTTTCCAGCATTGTTTTTAATTCGTCTTTACTTTTATCAGACGAAAAAAGAATATTTCCCGAAGCTAAAACAGACGACACATTTTTCATTCCTGCTTTTTCAAATACAGCACAAACTTCAGCCATTTTCATCGTTGTTCCTTTTACGTTTACACCACGCAAAAAAGCACAAAATTGAGGTGTGTTTTTCATTTTTATTAAATGTATATTTCGTGTTTATATTTCGGTGACACTATTCTTATTTCTTTATCGTACCTTTTTTCAAGAGTTATTTTTAGTTTTTCTTCGTAAAACGTTTCATTTTCTCTTTTGTAAATTTCTTGTTCGGATGTCTCACAATCTTCAAATTCCTTTTTGACAATAATTTTTCCAGTCGATAAGTTGAAATCCACATTTAACCAATAATCACAAAGTCTTCCACTATTACTTTCATAACCAATAAGAAAAAAATCGTCATTTTGGAATCGGTATTTGTCAGTATGTCCCCATTTCCAACTGCTTCCACCATAATGACTGATTAGTAGTATTCCATTTTTTATTTCAATTCCAACATAAGGGTCGCCCATCATTCCACCATCACGACTTCCGTGAAGTGCTTGTTCGGATTTTTTCCATTCTACCCAACTTCCATTTTCAAATTTATATATTCTCAATTCTCTTGGCACACTTTCATATTCTTCATCAGGTTTTTTAGTATCGAATACAGCAACAAGTTCCTTTATATTATCATTGTCCAAATCACCCGAAATTGTATCTATAATTACATAATTTTCAGGTATAGGTATTTCTTGTCCAAAGACTATTAAACTGTTAAAAAGAAGAAATATAATTATCAGTATTTTGTTTGTCATAATATTATGGCTAACTATTTTATTGTATCACAAATTTTACAATGACGAGGAAACCTTATCCACTTTCGCAATCGTAAAATCCAAATCTTCATACGACAAAGCATCAGTGATAAACCACGTTTCATACGAAGACGGAGCGATATAAACACCTTCTTTCAACAATCCGTGGAAGAAATCTTTGAATTTTTGTGTATCTCCGTAACCTGCTGTTTTGAAGTCATAAATGGCACGAGAATCAAAGAAAATCGAAATCATCGAACCCACTCTATTTACTGTATAATCTACCTTGTTTTTAGTCAATACTTCACGGATTCCTTTTTCAAGATAAGCGGTTTTTTCGTCTAAACGTTTAAAAATGTCTCTATCGCTGTTTAAGGCTCTCAACATTTCCAATCCTGCTGCCATAGCTAAGGGATTTCCCGACAAGGTTCCTGCCTGATACACTGCTCCGAGTGGTGCTAAATGATTCATAATTTCGTTTCGGGCTGCAAAAGCTCCTACCGGAAGTCCTCCACCAATCACTTTTCCGAAGCAAACAATATCTGCTTTAATTCCGAAAAGCTCTTGTGCTCCACCTTTTGCCAAGCGGAAACCAGTCATCACTTCGTCAAAAATCAAAAGGGAATTATTCTTATTACAAATTTCACGAAGTCCTTCCAAAAATCCGTTTTTTGGTGGAACACAACCCATATTTCCTGCTACGGGTTCGATAATTATTCCTGCGATTTCGCCTTGATTTTCGTCAAATAATCTTTGTACGCTTTCCAAAGAATTGTAATCAGCCAACAAAGTATCTTTTGCTGCACCTTGTGTAACTCCTGCACTGTTGGGCACTCCAAAAGTCGATGCTCCGCTTCCTGCTGCA
>JBAYSC010000051.1:0-14795 GCA_041676345.1 Flavobacteriaceae bacterium
AAGATAAAAACACAGTAAAGAGATTTAATAAAATCTCCATAGGGCTTACTTCTCCCGAAAATATCTTAGCCGAATCAAAAGGAGAGGTGCTCAAACCCGAAACTATCAACTACCGTACTCACAAACCTGAAAGAGACGGACTTTTCTGTGAGCGAATCTTCGGTCCTGTAAAGGATTACGAATGTGCTTGTGGAAAATATAAAAGAATCCGTTACAAAGGAATTGTTTGTGATCGTTGTGGGGTAGAAGTAACCGAGAAAAAAGTACGTAGAGACAGAGTAGGGCACATCAATCTGGTAGTGCCAATCGCTCATATCTGGTATTTCCGTTCGCTTCCGAACAAAATCGGGTATCTGCTTGGGCTTCCTTCCAAAAAACTGGATATGATTATCTATTACGAAAGATATGTAGTCATCCAGCCCGGAATTGCCAAAAATGTAGATGGTGAAACCCTAAACCGACTTGATTTCTTAACCGAAGAAGAATATCTGAGTATATTGGATACGCTTCCGATGGAAAACCAATATCTCGATGACAATGACCCCAACAAGTTTATCGCTAAAATGGGGGCAGAGTGTATCGTTGATTTGTTGGCACGAATTGATTTGGATGAACTTTCTTATGAATTGCGTCATGCTGCCAACAACGAAACTTCAAAACAACGTAAAACAGAAGCTCTTAAACGCTTGAACGTTGTCGAGTCATTCAGAGAGGCAAACAAGAATAGAGAAAATCTTCCGCAATGGATGATTCTGAAAGTAATTCCGGTTATTCCACCAGAATTGCGTCCGCTTGTGCCGCTTGACGGAGGTCGTTTTGCAACGTCCGATTTGAACGATTTGTATCGTAGGGTAATCATCCGTAACAACCGTTTGAAAAGATTGATGGAGATCAAAGCTCCCGAAGTAATCTTGAGAAACGAAAAACGTATGCTTCAGGAAGCAGTAGATTCACTTTTTGATAACACTCGTAAGGCTTCGGCTGTAAAAACCGAATCCAACAGACCGCTTAAATCACTTTCGGATTCCTTGAAAGGAAAACAAGGTCGTTTCCGTCAGAACTTACTTGGAAAACGTGTGGATTATTCGGCTCGTTCGGTAATTGTTGTAGGGCCTGAGTTGAAATTATACGAATGTGGTCTTCCAAAAGATATGGCTGCTGAGCTGTACAAACCTTTTGTTATCCGTAAACTGATAGAAAGAGGGATTGTAAAAACAGTGAAGTCTGCCAAGAAAATTATAGATAAAAAAGAACCGGTAGTATGGGATATCCTCGAAAACGTAATCAAAGGACACCCCGTATTGCTGAACCGTGCCCCTACGTTGCACCGTTTGGGTATTCAGGCTTTCCAGCCTAAACTTATCGAAGGAAAAGCGATTCAGTTGCACCCACTTGTGTGTACGGCTTTCAACGCTGACTTTGATGGTGACCAGATGGCGGTTCACTTACCGCTTGGGTCTGAGGCAATTTTGGAGGCTCAAATCCTGATGCTGGCTTCACATAACATCCTGAATCCTGCCAACGGAGCTCCGATTACCGTACCTTCTCAAGACATGGTACTTGGGTTATATTATATGACCAAAGAAAGAAAATCTACTCCTGAGCACAAAATCAAAGGAGAAGGACAAACTTTCTATTCGGTTGAAGAAGTACATATTGCCCTTAACGAAGGAAGATTAGACCTTAATGCAGGAGTTAAAATCAGAGCAAAAGACTTTAACGAAAACGGTGAGTTGGTTTATAAAATTATCCCAACAACTGCTGGTAGAGTTTTGTTCAACGAAGTAGTTCCTGAAGCAGCAGGATATATTAACGAAGTATTGACTAAAAAATCACTTCGTGATATTATCGGTAAAATTTTGGCTGTAACTAATGTGCCTACAACGGCTGCATTCCTTGATGACATCAAAAACATGGGTTATCAGTTTGCATTCAAAGGAGGACTTTCGTTTAGCCTCGGAGATATTATTATCCCTGAAAAGAAAGGCGATTTGATTGCTGATGCGAACACTCAGGTGGAAGGTATCACAATGAACTATAACATGGGTCTTATCACCAATAACGAGAGATACAATCAGGTTATTGACGTGTGGACTTCAACCAACGCTTTGCTAACGGAATTGGCAATGAAAAACATCAGAGAAGACCAACAAGGTTTCAACTCGGTATATATGATGCTTGATTCCGGAGCGAGGGGATCTAAAGAGCAGATTCGTCAGCTTACCGGTATGCGTGGTTTGATGGCTAAGCCTAAAAAATCGACTGCTGGTGGTGGAGAAATTATCGAAAACCCGATTCTTTCTAACTTTAAAGAAGGACTTTCGATTTTGGAATACTTTATTTCTACTCACGGTGCCCGTAAAGGTCTTGCCGATACCGCTCTTAAAACAGCCGATGCAGGATATTTGACCAGAAGACTTCACGATGTGGCTCAGGACGTAATCGTTAATGAAGAAGATTGCGGAACACTCAGAGGGGTTGAAGTTACGGCTTTGAAAAAGAATGAAGAGGTTGTAGAGAGTCTGGGCGACAGAGTTTTAGGGCGTGTAGCTCTCGAAGATGTTATCAATCCGCTTACTTCTGAGGTAATCATAAATGCGGGAGAACATATCGTAGAAGCTCATCTAAAAGCGATTGCTGAATCTCCGATTGAGAAAATCGAAGTTCGTTCGCCTCTAACGTGTGAATCTGCAAAAGGTATCTGTGCCAAATGTTACGGACGTAACCTTGCCAACGGAAAAATGGCTCAAACCGGAGAAGCTGTGGGAGTAGTAGCTGCCCAGTCGATTGGAGAGCCGGGAACTCAGCTGACACTCCGTACGTTCCACGTTGGAGGGGTAGCAGGAGGAATTTCTGAAGAGTCAAGTATCGTTACCCGTTTCAAAGGTCGTCTGGAAATGGAAGAGCTTAGAACCGTAAAAGGAGAAGATACCGAAGGAAACCCTGCTGATATTGTGATTTCTCGTTCTACCGAATTAAAATTGGTAGATGCCAATACCGGAATTGTGTTGAATACTCACCACATTCCTTATGGAGCAACCATTTTCGTAAAAGACGGAGATGTGGTAGAAAAAGGAACAACTATCTGTAAATGGGATCCATATAACGGAGTTATCATTTCTGAATTTACCGGAAAAGTAGGTTATGAAGATATCGAACAAGGACAAACCTTCCAGGTTGAGATTGACGAACAAACCGGTTTCCAGGAAAAAGTAATTTCTGAAGGAAGAAACAAAAAATTGATTCCGACCCTACATATTTACGGTAAAAACGATGAACTTATCCGCTCCTATAACTTACCGGTTGGGGCTCACCTTATGGTAAATGACGGAGAGAAAATTAAAGCAGGTAAAATCTTAGTAAAAATCCCGAGACGTTCTGCAAAAGCAGGTGATATTACCGGAGGTTTACCGAGAATTACCGAACTTTTGGAAGCTCGTAACCCGTCAAACCCGGCTGTAGTTTCTGAAATTGACGGAGTCGTATCTTTCGGAAAAATCAAACGTGGTAACCGTGAAATCATCATCGAATCCCGTTTCGGAGAGGTGAAAAAATATTTGGTGAAATTATCAAACCAAATCTTAGTTCAGGAGAATGACTATGTGAGAGCCGGTGCACCACTTTCAGACGGAGCCATCACTCCCGAAGATATCCTTAGAATTAAAGGACCAAGTGCTGTACAACAGTATCTGGTAAACGAAATTCAGGAAGTATATCGTTTGCAAGGGGTAAAAATCAATGACAAACACTTTGAGGTAATCATCCGTCAGATGATGAGAAAAGTGCAGATTATTGACCCGGGAGACACTTTGTTCCTTGAAGAGCAATTGGTTCATACCAAAGATTTTATCTACGAAAATGATAAGCTTTACGGAATGAAAGTTGTGGAAGATCCGGGAGATTCATCAACACTGAAAGCAGGGCAGATTATTTCTACCCGAACCCTCAGAGATGAAAACTCATTGCTCAAACGTGAAGACAAAAACGAAGTAGTGGCAAGAGATGTAATCCCTGCTACGGCTACTCCGATTCTTCAGGGTATTACCCGAGCTTCGTTGCAGACCAAATCGTTTATTTCGGCTGCATCGTTCCAGGAAACCACTAAAGTATTGAATGAAGCTGCAGTAGCAGGTAAAATCGACACCTTAGAAGGTTTGAAAGAAAATGTTATCGTAGGACACAGAATTCCTGCCGGAACCGGTATGAGAGAATACGACAGCATTATCGTAGGGTCAAAAGACGAAGAATTATTGGTTTCAAAAATTTAATTGAAAAGTTATGAGCGATACAAATAAACAACAGATAAATATCGAACTGGACGAAAAAACAGCCGAAGGAACCTATTCCAATCTGGCAATTATCAACCATTCGGTATCGGAATTTGTAATAGATTTCGTAAGCATTATGCCCGGAACTCCCAAAGCAAAAGTAAAATCGAGAATCGTACTCACACCTCAACATGCCAAGCGTTTGCTCAAAGCATTAGGGGAAAACGTACAGCGGTTTGAAAACACTCACGGAGAAATCAAAGGAGCAGAACAACCTGCCATTCCTTTGAACTTTGGACCTGCCGGTCAGGCATAAGTCTTAAAGCATAAAAGCAAAAAATCCCGATTCGAAAGAGTCGGGATTTTTGATTTAATAACGTGTCTTATTTTTCTTCTTTGAGATAATTCCGAATCCAATAATGACCTAAATAAATAAGAGGTGTGAGTAGGATAGCGGTTCCCAGTTTAAAAGTATAACCCGTAAGTCCCGAAGATATAAAAGTTTCTGTATTTATTTTTCCGGGCAGCCAAAAGGCAATTCCCAAAACGATAAACGAATCAAAAAGCTGTGAAATAATGGTCGAGCCCGTCGCCCGCAGCCATATTTTTTTGTTTCCGGTTCTTTTCTTAAAGTAAGAAAAAACATAAACATCAATCAATTGTGAGATTAAAAAAGCAGTAATACTGCCTGCGATAATCCACATACTTTGCCCGAATACGGCTCTAAACTGCTCATCGTTTACAGGAGAAATTCCCTTTGCAGCGGGAATAGTAAGAGCAAAAAATAAAACAACAAAAGCATAAGCAATTAAAAGTGCCGTGATGTAAGAAAGCTTTTTGACACCGTCTTTACCAAAGTAGTCATTGATTAAATCGGTAGTTAGAAAAACAATCGGCCAGGGCAAAATCCCGATACTCATCACAAACGGACCTATTTGGATCAATTTACCACCAATCAATTCTGCCGTAACAGCATTAGTAATAAAAATCCCTGCTAAGATAACGAAGACAAGATCTCTTTTGTTTTTAAACATAAGCAAGTGAAATGAGCGGCAAAGTTACAATTATATTTAACATACCCGCTCCCCAAAATGTCCTCACTTTGTAGGCTGCCTAAAAAAATCTATCTTTGATAAAGTTTGAACTATAAAATAGAAATGCCTCAAAGTGGGAGATTTGAGGGGCGGGACAATTATTACAAAACATACGTAAAAACAACTTTTTTAGTAAGTTATACGAATGTTATTTGGATAATTGGAACTGTTTCGTAAATTTGGATGTTAGTAGCAAGTGATTTTCCGATTAAATATTTAAAATCATATATAATATGTCGTATAAAAAAAGTTTTTTAGATCTTCTGGGAAAATCAGATGATAAAGAATACGTGGGTTTAGGAAATCCGAATTCAAATATACTTTTTATTGGTAAGGAAGCAGGAGCACCAGCTGATGATTATATGTTCCACGGAAGTGTTTTGTCGTGGAAAAGCGGTAATAATTATGGAATCAGATATGAACCATCGGAATCTAAAATTAAGAATTTGAATCATACATGGCAGAAGTATCAGAAACTCTACAATATATTATTTAAGGACTCGGTAAATTTAAAAGAACAACAGTCAAAATATGAAATCACTTTTGTAGAAGATATATTTACTACAGAATTAAGCAATTTACCATCGCCTAAAACATCTGAAGCTAAAAAGAATTCTAATTTCAAACCAAAATTAGAAAGAAGAAGAAAATCATTTTTTAATAGTGAGTTTATTCAAGAATTTCAAATCGTAATTATTTTTGCTTTAGATAATCAATACATTGAGTCTTACAATGGAGAAGTTACTGAATTATTTACTGTTTCATGCACTGAACCCCCAATAATCTTGGATCAAGGAGTGAAAATTTGGGTTAACAGAGGTGTTACTCTTAGTGGAAAACCTAAAATTGTGATTCACACAAGACAATTAGCTACTAGATCCGCATTGAATATAGACTCACTTTTAGAAAAGATTAGTGAATTAGTAAATGATTTTAAATTAGAGAATAAGCTATAGTTAATTTAATATATCACCTATTACTAACATAGGTAACCGTTGCACAACTCTCTTTTTTAAAAACAATCTGCAAAAACATAAAAATTCTACCCTGCAAAACGCCCTTGCTTTGCGGACTAACTAAAAAAATTATCTTCGGTAAAATTTGAAATAGAAATACCTCAAAGTCAGAAGATCTTATGGATCGGGGTTCAATAACCTTTACCAAAGACTGTATCTATTCTCTTTCCTCTCAATCCTTTCTTATCCTACATCAATGCGGGAGGTGAGCGAATAAACTACCTTTGTGTAAGAAATCTAAAAAAGGAGAATTATGGAAAATTTCGTATTACACAAAGCAGCTACACGAGGTCATGCCAATCACGGTTGGCTGGATACTCACCATACGTTTAGTTTTGCTAACTATTATGATCCGGAGCGAATTCATTTTGGGGCTTTACGGGTGTTGAATGATGATGTGATAGATGGCGGTATGGGCTTCGGGACACATCCTCACGAGAATATGGAAATCATCAGCATTCCGCTTGAGGGCGATTTGGAACACAAAGACAGTATGGGCAACACTGCCGTTATCCATCATGGAGATGTTCAGGTGATGAGTGCCGGAACGGGAGTATATCACAGTGAGTTCAACAAGAACCGGGATAAAAAAGTAAAATTGCTTCAAATATGGGTATTCCCGAATAAGAGAAACGTAACTCCGAGATATGACCAGATTACGTTGAACCCATCAGACAGGAAAAATAAATTCCAACAAATCGTTTCACCTAATCCGGATGATGTAGGGGTTTGGATTCACCAGAATGCCTGGTTCAGTCTGGGCAGTTTCGACAAAGATCTCTCGCAGGATTACAAACTCCACGATACTCGAAACGGAGTCTATGCTTTTGTCATCAAAGGAAGCGTGACGGTTAACAATCAAAAGCTCGACACCCGTGACGGTTTGGGAATCTGGAATGTAGATTCGCTCAATATCACTGCTTTAGAACCTGATACTGAGGTGCTTTTGATGGAAGTCCCGATGCAATTATAAAGGAATTATTTTCAAACGCTTTTTTCAAAGCCTTTTCGACAAAGAAAAGGCTTTTTTCGTTTTTAGCAGGTTTTGAACGCTTTTAAGCCACTTTAAAGTTTTCTTCGACAGGGTGTCGGAAAATTTTTAGAGTAATTTAAACGTCTTATTTTTGGTTAGTTTACAAAAAAACCGTACATTAGCACGTTTTATAAAATCAGATTTTCTAACCATTTAATAAGTATATTTTTCTATGTCAGAAGGAGGAGAAAGGTTAATACCTATCAACATCGAAGAAGAAATGAAATCAGCCTACATCGACTATTCGATGTCGGTTATTGTATCCCGTGCCTTGCCCGATGTGAGAGACGGACTCAAACCTGTTCACAGACGTGTTTTATATGGAATGTATGAGCTTGGAGTTCTTTCCAACAGAGCTCACAAAAAGTCAGCGAGAATCGTTGGGGAAGTTTTGGGTAAATACCACCCTCACGGAGATAGTTCGGTTTATGATGCAATGGTGCGGATGGCTCAGGAGTGGTCGCTTCGTTATCTGCTGGTTGACGGACAAGGAAACTTTGGTTCGGTTGATGGAGACAGCCCTGCAGCAATGCGTTATACGGAAGCCCGTATGAAAAAAATTGCAGAAGAAATTCTGGCTGATATTGATAAGGAAACCGTTGATTTTCAGCTGAACTTTGATGATACTCTCGAAGAACCAAAAGTAATGCCTACCAAAGTTCCGACACTCTTGATAAACGGAGCTTCGGGAATTGCAGTAGGTATGGCTACCAATATGGCTCCTCATAACCTTACGGAAGTTATTGACGGAACATTGGCTTATATCGACAACCACGATATTGAAATAGACGAACTTATCACACATATAAAAGCTCCTGATTTCCCAACAGGAGGAGTGATTTACGGATACGAAGGTGTTCGTGAGGCTTTCAAAACCGGTAGAGGAAGAATCGTTATCAGAGCGAAAGCCAATTTTGAAGAAATCAAAGGGAAAGAGTGTATTATCGTAACCGAAATTCCGTACCAGGTAAACAAAGCCGATATGATTAAACGTACGGCTGATTTGGTAAACGAAAAGAAAATCGAAGGAATTTCAAACATTCGTGACGAATCAGACAGAAACGGTATGCGAATCGTTTATGAACTCAAACGTGATGCAGTTCCGAATGTGGTGCTCAACACCTTATATAAATTCACACAACTGCAATCTTCGTTTAGTGTAAACAACATTGCTCTTGTAAACGGGAGACCCGAACTGTTGAACCTGAAAGATATGATTTATCATTTCGTGGAACACAGACACGATGTGGTAGTTCGCAGAACGCAATTCGAACTTCGTAAAGCAGAAGAAAGAGCCCATATCTTGGAGGGATTGATTATCGCTTCGGATAATATTGACGAGGTAATTGCCCTTATCCGTGCTTCAAAAGACGGAGATGAAGCTCGTGCTAAATTGATTGAACGATTCAGTTTGTCCGAAATTCAGGCTCGTGCAATTGTTGAAATGAGATTGCGTCAATTGACAGGTCTTGAGCAGGATAAGTTACGGGCAGAATACGAAGAAATAATGAAACTCATTGCTCATTTGAAAGATTTGTTGGCAAACAAAGATTTGAGAATGAATCTTATCAAAGAGGAACTTATCGAAATCAGAGAGAAATACGGAGATGCAAGACGTTCGACTATCGAATATGCAGGAGGAGATGTTTCTATTGAAGATTTGATTGCAGATGAGCAGGTAGTTATCACGATTTCACACGCAGGATATATCAAAAGAACTCCACTTTCGGAATACAAAACCCAAAACAGAGGAGGAGTAGGACAAAAATCAGCCGGAACTCGTGATCAGGATTTCTTGGAGCACATGTACGTGGCAACCAACCACCAATATATGTTGTTCTTTACCCAAAAAGGAAAATGTTTCTGGATGCGTGTTTACGAAATTCCCGAAGGAAGCAAAACCAGCAAAGGTAGAGCTATTCAAAACCTTATCAATATCGAAAATGACGATAAAGTAAGAGCATTTATCTGTACACAAGACCTGAAAGACGAAGAGTACATCAACAATCACTATGTGATTATGGTTACTAAAGAAGGTCAGGTTAAGAAAACGTCACTCGAACAATATTCAAGACCAAGACAAAACGGAATCAATGCTATTACTATCAAAGAAGACGATATCTTGTTGGAAGCAAAACTAACTACCGGAAACAGTCAGGTGTTGATTGCTTCAAAGGCTGGTAAATTAGTTCGTTTTGAGGAAGAAAAAACCCGTCCGATGGGAAGAACCGCTTCGGGAGTTCGTGGAATTACCTTGGCAGATGATAAAGATGAAGTAATCGGAATGGTTTCTATCGACAAAAACGATGTAAACGATTCACAGATTTTGGTAGTTACCGAAAACGGTTACGGGAAACGTACGAAACTTGTGGATGACGATGGGGAAGATGTGTACAGAATCACCAATCGTGGAGGTAAAGGAGTGAAAACCCTGAACATTACCGACAAGACAGGTATGTTAATTGCCATAAACGTCGTTACTGATGAAGATGATTTGATGATTATCAACAAATCAGGGCTTACAATCAGAATGAAAGTGTCTGATTTGCGAGTTATGGGTAGAGCTACACAGGGAGTTCGCCTCATCAACATCAAAGGAAACGATTCGATTGCGGCTGTTGCCAAAGTGATGCGAGAGGACGAAGAAGATGTAGAAGACATCCTTGACGAAAATGCAGACAACACTCAAACCGAGAATGGCACAGAAATTGAAAATAACTCCGAAGAATAAACTTAACTAAACACACGAAAATGAAAAAGTATTTCATACTATCGGCTGCCTTGTTTTTTGCGGTGAATGCGTTTGCTCAAAAAGACGAAATAAGAGCCATTAAAAAAATCTTAGACAAAAGCAATGCTAAGGAAGAAGATTACAAACAGGCGAAACTCCTGATCGACCAAACTACACCCTATATCGGGAATGCTGCTGCTGACGAACAAGCAGAGTTTTATTTCTATAAAGGAAGTTTCGAGCTCAGACAGGCTCAGGTAGCGGGCAGTCCCGAATTGTTTGCAGCAGCTGTTCAGAGTTTGAATAAAGCCAGGGAAGCAGAAACCAATGCCAAACGGAAACCCTTTACCGACAAAGTAGAAAAAGAGTTGTTTCCGGTAATGAAAGGTCAGGCTTTTCAGAAGGCAATGGAGTTCAGCAGAGCCAAAAAATTTCGGGAAGCTACCGGAATTTTCAAAGCGATTTACGATTTGGACAAAGACCCGCTCAACCTGTATTATGCTGCTTCAACCGCTCTGAATGTGCCTGATTATAACACGGCTTTGGAGTATTATCAAGAGCTTTTGGATATGAATTTTACAGGAGAGTTTGAATATTATTCTGCTGTTAACAAAGAAACAAAAGTCAGAGAGAGTTTTTCTACAAAAGCCCTTATGGATGAAGCGGTAAAAATCGGAGCCTATGCAGACCCTAAGAAAGAATTTGAACCTTCCAAAAAGCCCGAAATCCTTAAAAATATGGTGCTGATTTATCTGAACGTAAATCAAAAAGCAAGAGCTCAAAAACTCTTAGACGATGCCAGAAAAGAAAACCCGGATGACTTACAACTCTTGTTGGTTGAAGCAAACTTCCACCTTCAAAACGAAGATATGGCAAAGTTTGAAGCCGTGATGAATCAGGCGATTGAAAAAGACCCTACAAATCCGGAGCTTTACTACAATCTGGGAGTTACAAGCAGCGAAGCAGGCAATACCGATATGGCAAAAACCTATTATGAAAAAACCCTGCAACTCAACCCTGACCACATAAATGCCAATATCAATTATGGTGCTTTGATTGTGAGTGGTGACCAGGCAATTATCGACAAAATGAATGCTTTGGGCTTTTCACGAGATGACCAGAAAAAATATGAGCAGTATAAAACAGAAAGAGAACAACTGCTAAGAAGTGCTATCCCTTATTTTGAAAAAGCCCTTTCGGTTGAACCGGATAATCAATATGCTATTTCAAACCTTGTCGGGATTTACGGAGCTTTGGAAATAACAGACAAAGAAGCCGAATATAAAGCAAAACTCAAAAACTAAACCCTCAGAAAAGACAGCCCGAAAAGCTGTCTTTTTTGTTTTGACAAAAAAGCGTAATTTTGCTTTTATGATACAAGTCGAAAAGTATATACACACCCGTATTCTCCCTTTTGAAGTTGCCGAAAAAGTAGCTTCGGTTCAGGATTTTTTTATAAACAACAGCTTTTCTCACTTTCCCATAACCGAGCAAGGCGTATATCTGGGTTGTGTGGTGGCAGAAGATATCGAAACTTTTGACTCAGATAAAAGCATAGGCGATTACCGCTATACGTTGGAAGGATTTTATGTGAGAGAAAACACCAACTGGCTCGATATTCTGGAGCAGTTTGCCCAAAATCAAACCGATATTATGCCTGTGCTCAGCAGTGATAACCGCTATTTGGGCTATTATAAACTCTCAGATGTGGTGCAGATTTTCAGTGAAACGGCATTTTTGAGAGAACCCGGAGGTAGTATTGTCGTAGAAAAAAATATGATGCAGTATTCCGCAAGTGAAATTGCACAAATTGTGGAAAGCAACGGGCATAAACTCCTGGGAATGTTCCTTTCGGAAATGGATGACAAAGTGCAGGTGTATTTAAAAGTAAATGCCGAAAACCTCAACGAAATCCTACAGACCCTCAGGCGATATGACTATGAAATCCTATCAGAACACTCCGAAGACCATTACCTGAAAAACCTGAAAGAAAGAGCCGATTATCTGGACAAATACCTTAATATCTAAGTATGAAATTTGCTGTTTACGGACAATATTATCACGAAAACCTCGATGCAATTCTCTCGGAAATCTTTTTGTTTTCCGAAGAAAAACAGGTGGAAATCGTTTTTGAAAAAGGCTTCTATGACCTGATTTCTCCGGAAAATCCGCTAAAAGTAAAAACTTTTTCATCACACAAAGAGTTAGATGCCTCTTTTGATGTGTTTATCAGCATAGGCGGTGACGGAACCATCCTCAGGGCAGCCACTTTTGTTCGTGATTTAGAAATCCCGATTTTAGGAATCAATGCAGGCAGGCTGGGTTTTTTGGCGACCATTCCTCGGGAAAGTATCGCTTATTACCTGAATTTGGTCTATGAAAAACAATATACGCTTTCTGCCCGAACGGTTTTAGGCTTGCACACTTCCGTGAAAAATCCGCAGTTGGAAGACATCAATTTCGCTCTGAACGAAGTCTCCATCAACCGAAAAGACACCACTTCGATGATTGTTATCGAAACCTATCTCAACGGAGAATATTTGAATTCCTATTGGGCAGACGGATTGGTGATTTCAACTCCTACGGGCTCTACCGGTTATTCGCTCAGTTGTGGAGGTGCTGTGCTTTTGCCTGATTCCAAAAGTCTTATCATTACTCCGATAGCTCCGCATAATCTGAACACCCGACCTATCGTAATTCCCGAAGATACCGAAATCACACTGAAAGTTTCGGGCAGGGAAGAACATTATTTAGTGTCGCTCGACTCCCGAATTACGACCATGACCAACGAGGCGGTGCTTACCATCAAAATGGAACCTTTTAAAATCAACATGGTTGCTTTTGCAGATAAAACCTTCCTGAATACCCTGAGAAACAAATTGTTGTGGGGAGAAGATAAAAGGAATTAGTATTTATTTTCTGTCAGCTGTGATGAGGTTTGAGAGCTAACTTCGCCATTTTTTTGCCTGTTAAAAGTCATTTTTTCGGCTTTATGACACAAAAACTGACTTTCACTACAATTTTTGGATTGAGGCACGCAGAAACCAATTACATTTGTTTCATGTTAACCACAAAAAAACTTTTATCTTATGTGTAAAATAAAATTATGTGCCTTGCTGATTTTCTTTGTTTGGGGGGCACAAGCTCAGATTGAAGCCAATTATGAATGGGCAGAAATGACTGAAATTGGCACGCTTACAAATCCTGATTATACGGAATATATCACAGATATAGATAGTGAAGGCAACGTCTATCTCACAGGATATAAAGAAAACGGAATTATTTATGGCATTCATATTTTAGGAGATATCTTTCTGAGGAAATATGATAGCGAAGGGCAATTGCTTTTCACAAAAAACTTTCTGGGAGATGCTCAGGTTTTTAATATGAAAGCAGATTTCTCAGGCAATGTATATCTGCTTGCGGGATTTTTTGAAGAACTCACCGTAGGGACTACTGTATTTGAAAATTCAGGCATTACAATCCGTTATGTGCTGTTAAAGTTAGATAGTAATGGAGATTTATTGTGGTCTTATTCTCCTTCTGTAATAGAAGATTGGTTTTTGCAGGATTGCTATGCGATTACTGTTGCTCCCAACAATGATGTTTATGTAGGCTACGGAACTTATTCGGATACTTTTATCACTAAACTTGACAGCAACGGAACAGAGATAAACACCATCACACAAACCGGAGTAAAGCTGATTACGTCTATAGATTTAGACACTGATGGAAATTTGTATGTAGCAGGCTCTTGTGCTGAACCTACTGCAAACTATAATGGAGTTTTGTCGCCTACGACTTTTCAATATAGTGTCTATCTGGCTAAATATTCGTCAGACGCTGTTTTTCAATGGGTAAAATATAAAGAAGATATCACATGTCCTTTTCCGCAAGTTGCTGCAAATTCTCCCGATGAAGTTTATTTGAGTTCACAACTGTGGGATAATTTACCTTTTGAAGGAATCTCGTTGGAAGGCCCCATAGCAGGAGGTGAAGATTTTTTTATTGCAAAATTCAATACTTTGGGCACTATTCAATGGATAAAAGAACTTCAGGGAGCAGGAGAAGTGGTTCAAGGAAGTCAAAATTTTCTGGAGGCAGATAGCCAGGGGAATGTTTCTTTCGTAGGAAAATTCAGAGGTAATATCAATTGGGGAGCACAGGTTACGGCTTCTACCGGAACGAGTTATGACGCTATTTTTCTGAAGTATAATACTGCGGGAGAACTACTGTTTGTGAAAACAGTCCATAGTCAATACGGAGAACGCTTTGATAATGTGGTTACTGATACAGACGGAAGTAGCTATGTTTCGGGATTAGGATTCAACCAAATTCAGATGGGTGAACTTCTTTTCGGCAGTGGTAACGATGCTTATTTTCCTTTTCTAACGAAAATCAGTACTCAGAACCTGAGTACAGACCAACCTGAATTTCAATCAATCAGAATTTATCCCAACCCTTGCGAAAATTATTTTATGATAGACGGTATAGAGGAAAGCACCGAAGTAACTCTTTATAACACTTTCGGGCAACGGGTGAAAAAAGTGATTATTACTCCGTCTCAGCCTGTCAACACAACCGATTTGCCAACAGGAATATATCTGCTGAAAACCGAAAAAAGCCTCATGAAAATTGTGAAAAGATAGGGAT
>JBAYSC010000052.1:0-14788 GCA_041676345.1 Flavobacteriaceae bacterium
CTCGGGTTGATTTTTTATATACTGTAAAAAAATCCTGATGGAACAGCCGCTCGAAATCCTTAAAAAATATTTTAAATTCGATAGTTTTCGAGGTTTGCAAGAGCCGGTTATTACTGCTGTTCTGCAAGGCGATGATACTCTGGCACTGATGCCTACCGGAGGAGGAAAATCCATTTGTTTTCAGGTTCCCGCTTTGGCAAAAGAAGGAATTTGTCTGGTGATTTCACCTCTGATTGCTCTGATGAAAGATCAGGTCGAAAATCTTCGGAAAAGAGATATCAAAGCCCTGGCTCTGATGGGAAGTTTAAGCCAAAACGAAATTTCTGATTTGCTCGACAATGCCCTTTACGGAAACTATAAATTTCTGTATCTGGCTCCCGAACGCCTGCAACAAGACTGGATTTTAGAGCGAATTACTGCTCTTAATATCAGTCTTGTAGCTATTGATGAAGCTCATTGTGTTTCCCAATGGGGTCACGATTTTCGCCCTGCCTATCTCAACATAAATCACCTTCGGGCACAGCTGCCTCAGATTCCGTTTTTGGCTTTGACCGCCTCGGCTACCCAACGGGTTCAAAAAGATATTATAGAGCAGCTGCACATGAAAAACACGAAGGTTTTTCAGGATTCTTTCCAAAGGGAAAATTTGTCGTATCAGGTTTGGGAAGTTCAGGATAAGGCATATAAAATGGAGCAGCTTCTCAAGCAAAATCCGCAGCCTGCCATTATCTATGTGAGAAACCGAAAATCTTCGGTTGAAATCACCCGAAATCTCCAACTTGCCGGAATAAAAGCTGCCTATTTTCACGGAGGACTTTCTTTTTCCGAAAAGGAAAAAAATATGAACCTGTGGCTGGAAGAAAAAGTACAGGTGATGGTCGCTACCAATGCTTTCGGGATGGGAATCGACAAGCCCAATGTGAAAACCGTGCTCCATATACAACTCCCCGAAAACCTCGAAAATTATTATCAGGAAGCGGGAAGAGCCGGGAGAAACGGGGCGTTTTCGCAAGCGGTTTTGCTGGTCAACAAACACGATATTCAGGTGGCAGAAAAGCAATTTTTGTCGGTTTTGCCCGACAAGAATTTTCTTACGGAAGTCTATATAAAACTCTTCAATTATTTCCGGATTGCCTATGGAGAGCTGCCCGAAGAGCGGTTTTCGTTCAGTTTTAATGATTTTTGTGTGAAATACAACCTTCCGGGTCTGAAAACCTATAATGCTCTTACTTTTTTAGACCGACAAAGTATTATTTCGCTTTCGCAGGAATTTTCCAAAAAAGTGAGTTTGCAGTTTGTAATTCCGGGGAAAGAGGTGCTTCGCTACATCAGTCTCAACCCGAATGATGAAGAAATTATCAGCACTATTCTAAGGACATATCCCGGAATTTTCGATATGGAAATTCCCCTGAACACCATAGCTTTGTCAAAAAAATCGGGCAAACCCGAAGCTCAAATCATAGCTCTTTTAGAGAAATTACACCAACAGGAAATCATTTCCTATAAAGCCCAAAACAACGATGCTTCGATAATTTTTAACGAGGTGAGGGAAGATGAACGAACCATCAACCGCATTTCAAAACATCTCGATGCTCAAAACCAACTCAAAACAGAGCAACTCAAATCGGTTGTGGATTATGTAACCGACACAAAAGTTTGCAAAAGCAAGTTTTTGCTGGGTTATTTCGGAGAGGAAAACCCTCTCGAATGCGGAATTTGTTCGGTTTGTGATGCTCCCGGAAAACCGTTCAGCCTAAAGGAAATTACCACAAAAATACTGGAGATTTTATACGAAAAACCACATACTTCCCGTGCTTTGGAGGAGCGGTTACAACTTCCTGAAAATCAGATTCTCCAAACTCTGCAACAGCTTTTGGAAGAAGAAAAAATTGGGTTGAATCATAAAAATGAATATTTTTTGAAGTAATAATTATTTCTATTTGACTATTGATAGTCAATAGTCAAATATATTTTGTACTTTTACCTTTATAATCTAAATAGCTTATGACGGTAAAAGAGAAAATTATACAGCTTTTTGAAGAACGAAAAGAGCTTAGGGTTACAGAAATCACCAATGAATTACTGGTTTCTAAACAAATGGTGCATTTGGTTCTGAACGATTTACTGACAAACCAAAGTATTGAGAAAATTGGACGTACTCCTAAAACTATTTATCGAAAAATAGAAAAATCAAACAAAAAGAAGGCTATTACACCTGATATACCCAATAATCAGAAGCAATTTTTAGAAGATAATTTTTTGTTGATTACCGAAATAGGTGAATTGTTAAATGGTGCTGACGGATTCAAGAATTGGTGTGATAAGCGACAACTTCCTTTTGAAAAAACAATTCAGGAATTTATTGATACCAAACAAAAGTACAATGCTTATCTTGATGAAGATGGGCTTATTTCTGGTTTAGAAAAGTTGAAAAACACTAAAGGGTATGACAAGATTTTTCTTGATGAACTTTTGTATCTTGATTTTTATGCTATTGAGCGTTTTGGAAAAACAAAACTCGGGACTATTCTACACTATGCCAAACAAGGACAGAACAAAATGTTGATGAGAATGCTTGTTGATGAAATTCAATCTAAGATTCGTCTCATTATCGAAAAATATAAAATTGATGCTATTGCATACGTTCCGCCTACTATTAAAAGAGAGACACAATTGATGAAATTCTTGGAAAATGGATTAAAAATTGCCTTGCCTCAAGTGGAAATTCAAAAGATAAGTGGAATAATTCCCGTACCTCAAAAATCACTTAACAAGTTAGAAGAACGTATAAGAAATGCTGAAAACACTTTTATCATAAAGGGGTTAGTAAAACACAAAAATCTGCTACTAATTGATGATGCTGTAGGTTCGGGTTCTACACTTAACCAAATCGCAGGGAAAATTAAAACTAAAAATATTGCTCAAAATATTATAGGACTTGCAATTGTAGGGAGCTTTAAAGGGTTTGATGTTATTACAGATGTTTAGTATTTGACTATTGATAGTAAATAGTCAATAGCTTATTGTTTCAAAAGTTCTATTTTTATTATTGAGAAATTCATTATCTTTAGCCGTCAATATCAAAATAATTACTATGAGAAAAATCACATCACTACTCTTTATTTTAGCAGCAAGCTTTGGCTTTGCTCAAGAAGACATTACTTATCAGGTGCCTCCACAGGAAATCCTCGATTTGGTTGATTTTCAGAGAGCTCCATCTATTTCGATGGATAGTAAAAAAGAACAAATCGTGTTTATGTACCGAAATACCTACAAAACATTGGCTGAAATTTCGGAAGAAGAAATGCGTTTGGCAGGACTTCGCATCAATCCGAAAACGAATATTTCGAGTACGGTTACGTATGTGAATAACATTCAATATCGAAAATTCAAAGATAAAAACCCTGTTCAGATTAAGGGATTACCCGAAAATCCAAGATTATCGAATTTCGCCTGGAGTCCGGACGAGAGCAAAATGGCTTTTACACACACCACACGTACAGGAGTGGAAGTTTGGATAGTAGATTTTAAAACGCTTTCCGCTAAAAAACTCACAGATGCCAAAGCCAATGCAAATCTTGGAAATCCGATAACGTGGTTTAAGGACGGAAATTCACTTTTGGTCAGAATGTTACCAAAAAACAGACCCGAGCTTATTGATACAAAAACAGCACTTCCGACCGGTCCGATTGTTACGGTTAGTGATGGGAATTTAGCTCAAAACAGAACCTATCAGGATTTGTTGAAAAACAAAACAGACGAAGAAAATTTTGATATTCTGACGACTTCCGAATTGTACAAAGTTGATTTAAACGGAAAGGCAATCCTTTGGAAAGAAAAGGCAATTTACAGAAGTGAGAGTTTTTCGCCTGACGGAAATTACATTATGATTTCGACTATCGAAAGACCGTATTCGTATATTGTTCCGCTCGGAAGATTCCCTGTTACGACAACGATTTACGACAAAGACGGAAAATTAGTTTCGGAATTTGACAAAAAACCGTTAATCGAGGATTTACCAAAAGGATTTATGGCTGTTCAGACCGGAAAACGTTCGATAAACTGGAGAGCCGACAAACCTGCCACTTTGGTTTTTGCAGAGGCTCTTGACCAAGGAGACCCTGCCAACGAAGTGGAATTCAGAGATGAAGTTTTTCAGATTGATGCTCCGTTTAACGG
Organism: Flavobacteriaceae bacterium; assembly: GCA_041676345.1. Taxonomy (GTDB): domain Bacteria; phylum Bacteroidota; class Bacteroidia; order Flavobacteriales; family Flavobacteriaceae; genus Flavobacterium. The sequence continues at coordinate 4,180 of JBAYSC010000052.1, forward strand.
AAAAGCTCAATCCATTGCCAAAACTATCGGACGATATTCGGGAATTACGTGGGGAAATGAGAATTATGCTTTGATGTATGACTATTGGTGGAATACCAGAAATACAAAAACTTATATTCTGAATCCGTCTGATTTTTCGCAAAAACCTCAAATTATTTGGGATAGAAATTACCAGGATACTTATAGTGACCCGGGAAATCCTGAAACCAAGCGAAACGAATTCGGACGTTATGTGTTGGATATTCAGAATGATAATATTTTCCTGTTAGGGGACGGATTTACCGAAAAAGGACAATTCCCGTTTATTGATGAGTTCAATCTAAAAACTCAAAAATCAAATCGTTTGTACCAGTCAAACCTTACGGATAAAAAAGAGGATATTAGTTCTGTTTTGGATATTAAAAAAGGAGAAATTTTGGTTAGAATGGAGTCTAAAAACGAGTATCCGAATTATTACGTACGAAATCTGAAAAAACGCATTGCTCCAATTCAGATAACGAATTTCGAAAATCCGTTTAAGAAAATCGAGAATGTTCATAAGGAGGTTATCAAATACAAAAGAGAAGACGGATTGGAGCTTTCGGGAACGCTTTATCTTCCTGTCGGATATGATATGAAGAAAAAGGAAAAGCTTCCGATGATTATGTGGGCTTATCCGGCTGAATATAAGGATAAAAGCAGTGCAGGACAAACAACTTCTAACCCGAATGAGTTTACTTTTCCGTATTATGGCTCACCGATTTATTGGGTAACCCGTGGTTATGTAGTGCTTGATGATGCGGCTTTCCCGATTGTGGGAGAGGGAGATGAACAACCGAATGACACCTTTGTAGAGCAGTTGGTTGCCAATGCAAAAGCAGCGATTGATGCAGTTGATAAATTGGGATATATCGACAGAAACAGAGTGGCAGTCGGAGGTCATTCGTATGGAGCTTTTATGACAGCAAACTTGCTTTCGCATTCTGATTTGTTTGCAGCAGGAATTGCACGAAGTGGAGCTTACAATCGTACGCTTACCCCGTTTGGCTTTCAAAGTGAGGAAAGAAACTATTGGGAAGCACCCGAAGTTTACAACAGAATGTCGCCTTTTATGAGTGCGGACAAAATGAAAACGCCACTACTTTTGATTCACGGAAATGATGACAACAATTCGGGAACTTACACCATGCAAAGTGAAAGGTATTTCAATGCTCTGAAAGGTTTCGGAGCTCCGACAAGACTTGTCTTACTTCCGAAAGAATCTCACGGATATGCAGCCAAAGAAAGCATCTTGCACGTGATTTGGGAACAAGACCAGTGGTTAGAAAAATATGTGAAGAATAGAGGGAAATAACCATTTTTGTAGTAAAATCTAATCCCGATTGTTGGTAAAAACCAACAATCGGGATTTTTATTTTTGACCGTATCATTTACAGAAGTCTTTCAGTTGATAAATTGCAGGCGTGTAACTGCCCGGTTGCACGCCTGCAATCTATAAACTGCACGCCTGCAATCACTCGATTGCAGGCGTGCAGTTTGTTAAAGAAAAAGGGATTGGGGCTGGTTTTGACCAAAATCCTTGTAAACAAAGGGGTTGTAAGGGTTTTAATAAGCCCTTTTATTATTCCCTTCATAGAAATTTATAAAGGCTCTGTTCACCACCCGATTCCCTCCCGGAGTTGGGTAATCTCCGGTAAAATACCAGTCGCCTAAGTTTTCGGGGCAGGCTTTGTGCAGGTCTTCTACAGATTGGAAAATTACTTTTAGTTCTGCTTTCAAATCCTCAGGCGATACGAGTTCGGCAACTTTATCCGAAATTTCCTCATCGGTAAAAGGAGCATAAATTTCTTTTACGAAATTAACCACTTCATTATCTTTCAGCTTTTCTTGCTCTTTTGACTTTTTGTAAACTTCTTCTGCAATATGGTAAAGATTTCTTTCTTTGAGTAATGCCAGGGCAGCTCTGAAAGCTACAAAATCCCCGATTTTTGCCATATCAATTCCGTAGCAGTCAGGATAACGGATTTGTGGAGCAGACGAAACAATCACGATTTTCTTCGGATTGAGTCGGTCTAACATCCTGATAATACTGGTTTTCAGGGTGGTTCCCCGTACGATACTGTCATCAATAATGACCAGATTATCCGTAGGTTTCACCACTCCGTAGGTAATGTCATATACGTGAGCTACCAAATCGTTTCGGGAACTGTCGGCTGTGATAAAGGTGCGGAGTTTGGCATCTTTGATGGTTATTTTTTCCGTACGGATTTTAACCGAAAGAATTTCTTCTAATTTCTCTTTGGTAAGTGTTTTTCGATGGTCGAGTATGTATTGATTTTTCCGGTGATTCAGAAAATCGTTGGCTGCTTCGCTCATTCCGAAAAACGAAGTTTCGGCCGTGTTGGGAATATACGAAAAAACCGTGTTGTCTGTATCGTCATCAATGGCTTTGAGAATTTTTGGCAACACCAATTTTCCGAGTTCTTTCCGTTCGTTATAGATTACGGCATCGCTTCCTCTGGAGAAATAAATCCGCTCAAACGAACAGGCTTTTTTGGGCAATGCAGGGATAATTTCTTCCTGAAAAACCTTTCCGTTTTTCTTGATAATAAGAGCATTTCCGGGATTGATTTCCTGAACTTTCTCAAACGGAATATTAAAAGCCGTCTGTATGGCAGGTCGTTCAGAAGCCACCACCACGATTTCTTCGTCCTGATAAAAATAGGCAGGGCGAATTCCCGCAGGGTCTCTAAAAACAAAACCGTCTCCGTGCCCCAGCAGTCCTGCCATAGCATAACCTCCGTCCCAGTTTTTGGAAGCTCTTCTGAGGATTCTGCCAATATTTAAACGTTCTGCGATTTCGGCCGTAGCCTCTCTTTTAGAAATATTTTCTTCTTTGCACTCCTGATATAAATCGGCAACTTCATCATCGAGAAAATGACCGATTTTTTCCATAACCGTAACCGTATCTGCCAGTTCCTTAGGATGTTGCCCTAACTCTACCAAGCTGTCGAAAAGTTCCTTTACGTTGGTCATATTAAAATTTCCGGCCACAATCAGGTTGCGGTGCATCCAGTTGTTCTGACGTAAAAACGGGTGAACACTCTCGATGTTGTTCTGCCCGAAAGTTCCATAGCGAACGTGTCCTAAAAGCAACTCACCGATATAGGGAATGTTTTGTTTTTGCCAGGTAACATCGTTTGTATGCTCCGGATGTTGTTCTAAAGAAGTAGAAATTCGTTGGTTGATTTGAGTAAAAATATCCTGAATGGGCTGTGCCTGATTTGACCGAATTCTGGAAATGTAGCGTTCTCCGGGTTCTACGTCAAATTTAATGCTTGCAAAACCGGCTCCGTCTTGCCCTCTGTTGTGTTGTTTTTCCATCAACAGATACATTTTTTCTATGCCATAAAAAGCCGTCCCATATTTCTCCTTATAATATTCCAGAGGTTTGAGGAGTCGTAAAAGAGCAATTCCGCATTCGTGTTTTATACTGTCGCTCATAGTGGGTTGTTGTGTTTAGCAGTTGTTTTTTAAAATTATATCGACATAAAAACCCCTCGTTTTTTGGAGGGGTTTTTACATTATTTTTCTAACGAAATATCGAAAAGAGTCAAAGCCCGGAATTGTTGCAGCCTGCTGAGAAATTCTTTTTGAGTAAGTTCCTGCATACGTTCTGTTCCGAATTTTTCCACACAAAACGAAGCAAGGTTAGAACCAAAAATAATGGCATTTTTCAGATTGTCAAATGATATGTTTTCACTTTGTGTGATATAGCCACAAAAGCCTCCTGCAAAGGTGTCACCTGCTCCGGTCGGGTCAAAAACCTCTTCCAACGGAAGGGCAGGAGCAAAGAAAACTTCCGCTTGGTTAAAGAGTAAAGCTCCGTGTTCTCCTTTTTTAATCACTACATATTCAGGTCCCATTTTTTGGATTTTTGCAGCCGCTTTCACCAGCGAATATTCACCCGAAAGTTGTCTTGCCTCTTCGTCATTGATGGTAATTACATCTACTCTTTTTAATACTTCCATAAGCTCGGGCAGGGCACAATCCATCCAGAAATTCATAGTGTCGAGCACCACAAGTTTGGGTTGTTTTTCCAATTGGTCAAGCACCTGACTCTGAATGGTAGGGTGCAGGTTTCCGAGCATTACAATATCAGCATCTTTGAAATTTTCAGGCACCTTAGGCTGAAAGTCTGCCAAAGTATTTACCTGAGTATCAAGGGTATCTCTCGAGTTCAAATCGTTGTGATAACGACCGCTCCAAAAGAACGTTTTTCCTTCTTTAATGATTTCGATACCCGAAATATCAATGTCTCTTTCGGAGAGCAAATCCAGATATTCCTGAGGAAAATCACCTCCTACAACAGATACAAGCCCGATTTTTACATCGAAATTGGCAGCAGACAACCCGATATAGGTTCCCGCTCCACCCAAGATTTTGTCGGTTTTCCCGAAAGGGGTTTCGATAGCATCAAAAGCAACCGTACCGACAACTAAAAGTTTATTCATTTTTGAAATTTATCAGGTTGCAAAGGTACTTATAAAATAAAAATTGTGCAATTGATGTGGGGTAAGAAATTTCTGCAACAAAAAACCTCCCTGAAATTTTTCAGAGAGGTTTTTGCTTTGGTGTCAACCCGAAAATCATTTTTTGGCTTCCTGAGTAATTTCAGAATTTTCTTCTTTGGGTTGTGTGGTGTTGTATTTTTCGTTGAGCAACTTTACGATTTCATCGGTAATTTCCTGCCCGTCTTTGGCATAGAGAACGGTGTTTGAGGCTTCGTTGGTTCCGTAGATGTAATCGTAGCCTTTTTCTTTTCCGTAATCTTTAACAAATTGTTTGATAGCTTTGACCAAAGTGTCTGCTTCTTTGCTGTATTCCGAAGAAAGTTGTTGTTGCAGCCCTTGTTGAACATACATCAAACGCTGTTCTTTTTCCTGCAAAGCCGCAGCATTTTGCTGAAACCATTCCATTCCTTTTGACTGAGCATTTTTCTTAACGTATTCGATTTCGGCTTCTAATTTGGTGAGTTCTGTTTCGAGCTCTTTGCTCATTTGGTCTTCTTTGGCTTTGTATTTTGCCTCGATATCTTTCGCCTGCTGATATTCTTTCAAAAGTCTGGAAGTGTCGATATAGGCGGTTTTTGCCTGTGAGCTTTCTGTTGGCTGTTGTGGCTTATTGCAGGCAATCATTCCCAAAACAGCAACCGCAGCTAAAATTATTTTTTTCATGGTTTGTTTTTAAATTAAATTCGGGCAAAAGTAGCAAAATAAATGCAACGATTAAATATCGTTGAGCATTTTTGAAATTTCGTCTAATTTCGGAGTAAGGATAATTTCGATTCTACGGTTTTTAGATTTTCCTTCAGAGGTTTCGTTACCCGCTACAGGGGCAAATTCGCTACGTCCGGCTGCTATGAGATTCAGCGGATTGATGTCTTTATTTTCTCTGAGAATCCGAACGATAGAAGTGGCTCTTTTGGTCGATAAATCCCAATTGTCCTGCAACTGACCTTGTCCGTTGTAAGGAACATTATCTGTATGACCTTCAATCAAAACCGAAATATCAGGGTTTTCTGCCAAAATTTTTCCTACTTCAACCACAGCTGTTTTTCCTTCTGCTCCCACAACCCAACTTCCTGAAGCGAAAAGCAACTTGTTTTCCATAGAAACATATACTTTTCCGTCACGTTGCTCCACAGAAAGACCTTTGCCTTCGAAGCTGTAAAGAGCTTTAGAGAGTTTGTCTTTTAGGGCTTTCAGATTGTTATCGTGAGAAGCAATAAGATTTTCGAGTTCATCAATTCGACTGCCTCGTTCTTGTAAATCAGCTTTAAGTCTATCCAAACGTTCTTGTTCGGCTTTTAGAGCTTTTTCTTTTTGTTCAAGCTTTGCCAGAAGTTCTCTGTTTTTTTCTGAATTTTCTCTGATGGCAGCACTGCTGTCTTTCTCCAGAGCATCATAAGCACTTTGAAGGTTTTGCAGCTTGCTTTTTGTGGAGTTGCAGTCGGCTTCCAAAGAGGCATATTGGTTTTTGAGTTTGTCCAGCTCCTGTTGAAGCGTGTTTTTATCTAATTCCAATTGGTTTCTTTGTTGAGAAAGCATTGCGTTTTCTTGGTCAACAGCTTCTTTTTCGCTTTTTAAGTCAGCGTGTTTTTTTTCTAAATCGTTGTAAATCTTCTTGGAAACACAAGAGGAAAACAACACAGCCGAAAGGGCTAAAACAACAATTTTTTTAGTCATAATGCAAAAGGGGTTTATGGTTTATAAAAAAGGTTTGACGTAATGTCAAACCTTTTATGTTGCTAAAATACAAAACTATTTTTTATAAATTGTTCAAGAATTTGGTCAATTCAATTAAATCTGCTTCTCGAGAGAAAGAAGTTTTGTTTTGTTTTACAAACTGAGCCACTTCTTTTTCTTTGTCAGAAAATTTTCTAAGAAGTTCTTTTCTGTTTTTAGGGAAATTTTCGATTGTTCCATTGATTTCTATAAAGAAAGCTTCGTCTGATTTTTTGTATTCGGCTGGTCTTCCCAAATCATAGCTGTTAGTAGCTTCTTTTGCAGGAACGAATCTGATTTGCTCTTTTTTATAGAGCGATACTTTTTTGTTTTCCGAAAGAAGAACCAGATAACCGCTGGTTGCATGACCTTTGTCTGTATAAGGTGTGTAGTGGTATTCTTTTCCGGAATTTAAAAATTTGATTTTCAAATCATCAGATTTTGGTATGTAATATAACTGTCCGCCTTTGTTGAATTCCATTTCATCATCTGCGGCATTATAACGTACCAATATATTTTCATCTTCAAAAGTTGAAAGTTTTACAGGCAGATAAGTCTCCACAAAATAAGGAGAACCATTTACATTTTCTTTAGCATTTGCCTTTCTTCCCAAATCAAACACCTGACCACTTCCTACATTGGAAATATCATATCCACCTCTGGTTTGAGCATGTCCGAATGAAACGGCTAATACAGTAAGAGCTACTACTATTTTTTTCATTTTTATAATTATTTTTTTTAAAAGGTTAAATTTTAGGCTTCAAATCTACTATTCTTATTTTTAAACGTCCGTTAATAACGAGTTAAAAATAATTTTATTGTAGAGCCTGTTTAAAATTCATCTAATAATTATGCTAAACCGAATGTTTTTTGGACTTTCTCTGTAAAATCCAGTTTTTCCCAAGTAAAAAGTTCTACTTCTATGGTTTTTACTTTTCCGTTTGGAGCGGTAAACATTTTGGTTATAGTCTTGGGCTCTCTCCCCATGTGTCCATAGGCTGCCGTTTCGGAATAGATAGGGTTTCGGAGTTTTAGGCGTTGTTCGATAAAATAGGGTCTCATATCAAAGAGTTCCGAAACTTTTCGGGCAATTTCTGTATCAGAGAATTTTACTTTTGAAGTTCCGTAGGTATTCACATAAATTCCCATAGGTTCTGCCACTCCGATAGCATACGACACCTGAACCAGAACTTCGTCTGCCACACCTGCAGCCACTAAGTTTTTGGCAATATGTCTCGTGGCATAGGCAGCACTTCGATCGACTTTGCTCGGGTCTTTTCCTGAAAAAGCACCACCACCATGAGCACCTTTTCCGCCATAGGTATCGACAATGATTTTTCTTCCCGTAAGCCCCGTGTCTCCGTGAGGTCCTCCGATGACAAATTTTCCCGTAGGGTTGATGTGGTATTTAATTTTGTCAGTAAACAAATGTTTATAATCCGGATTTTTGGCAATTACTCTCGGAATTAAAAGATTGATGATGTCTTTTTTTATGGTTGAAAGCATAGTGGCTTCGTCTGCAAATTCGTCGTGTTGGGTCGAAATCACAATGGTATCAATACTTACGGGTTTGTTTTTCTCATCATAAACCAAAGTTACCTGAGCTTTGGCATCGGGTCTGAGGTAGGTGATTTCGGAGTTTTCTCTACGAATTTCAGCCAGTTCCTGCAATAATTTATGAGAAATATCCAGTGCCAGAGGCATATAGTTTTTGGTTTCGTTGGTGGCATAACCAAACATCATCCCTTGGTCGCCCGCTCCCTGTTCTTCTTTGTTTACCCTGTCAACCCCTTGATTGATGTCTTGTGATTGCTCGTGAATGGCAGAAAGCACTCCACACGAATTGGCATCAAACATGTATTCGCTTTTGGTATAACCGATTTTTTTAATAACGTCTCGGGCAATTTGTTGCACATCGAGATAAATCCCGGATTTAACTTCTCCTGCCAGAATCACCTGACCGGTAGTAACCAGCGTTTCGCAGGCTACTTTAGAGTCGGGGTCGAAAGCTAAGAAATTGTCGATTAGAGCATCAGAAATCTGGTCAGCAATTTTATCCGGATGTCCTTCGCTGACAGACTCCGACGTAAATAAATATGACATAATAGAGTTTTTAAAATAAATTTCAGTTTGCCTGAAAGGGAATTTTAAAAGATAACCAGCCAAAAAATGCTAAAGAGAAGTAAAAGATACTGCTTTAGCATTTTTTTATAGAGGTTGCAATCAGTTCAAATTTTTCCTCTCAGAAGTATTTTCGGGTGCAAAGATATAGAATGCTTTTCGATTTTCGGTTAAATTATAAAGTTTTTAACAGCACAAAGTCAAAGGGGGTCTGCAGGTTTTTCCGAAACTTTTTTTTAACCCGCTTTTTCTCTTATTTTTGTAAGATTAAAAACTTGGTTTATGAAGGCATTTTTAGTATATATATTGTTTCTGGTTTCTTTTTTTGTGTCGGCTCAGAGTGATGAACTGGCAAAGGAATATTTCAGCAAAGGCGAATTTGACAAAGCTTTGGTTGCCTATGAAGAACTCCACAAATCGGCTCCCGGGAATTTGATGTATTTTTCCCGTTTGGTGGCTTGTCATCAGGAATTGCAACAGTATGACAAAGCCGGAACACTCCTTGAGCAGCGGATGGGGCAAAGAAACAGCCAACCTACTTTGCTGGTGGAAATGGGCTACAATTATCAGCTTCAGAACAACAAGGAAAAAGCGGAAGAATATTACCAACAAGCCATTGCCAAAGTGGTTGAAAATGTCAATTACTCCAGTGGAGTGGCTTATACGTTTGAGCAAAAATCGCTCTTGGAAAAGGCTTTACAGGTGTATGATTTGGCAGGCAAACAAAGTGACCGCTTTAATTTTGACTTTCAAAAAGCCCGGATTTATGGTCAACTTGGCGATATCGAAAAAATGATTGATTCTTATTTGGATTATGCCAGTTCTACGCCTACGACAATGATAGTGGTGCAACAGCATTTCTCGATGTTTATGAATGAAGATGACACCTTTGGTTTTTCGGATTTGCTCAGAAAAGCCTTGCTTGTGAGGGCTCAGAAAACACAAGAGGTGATGTGGAATGAGTTTTTGAGTTGGTTTTTCGTGCAACAAAAGCAATATGACCGGGCTTTCGTACAGGAAAAAGCAGTTTTCAAACGTTTCCCCGATTCTTTTGAAGGACTTATGAATCTTGCCGACCTTACTTTTGAAGAAGAAAATTATGGGCTTACAACAGCTATTCTGAATTTTATTCTGGAAAATTCTCAGGATATGGAAGTGCAGATTTTCGGGCAGACCTATCTGACGGAAATCCGAATTAAAACAGCCGAGTCTAAAGATTATCCGCTTATAAAAACCGAAATCAAGAAGCTTTTGACCGATTTTGGTAAAAACCCTTATACGGTCGATTTACAGATACTTCAAGCCCGATTTACAGGATTTAATCTGGATAATCCGCAACAAGCTCAACAAATTCTGCATGATATTCTGAAGCTTCCGCTGAATGTTTTTCAACAGGCAGAAATAAAAATGGAATTGGCCGATATGTTGTTGTATGAAGAAAAATACAATCAGGCACTCATTTATTATTCCCAGATTGAAACCGATTTGAAAAACCACGAAATCGGTCATCAGGCAAGTTTGAAAGTAGCCAAAACCAGTTATTATAAAGGCGATTTCCCTTGGGCTTTAAAGCAGCTTTCTGTGTTGAAAACATCGTTTTCGCAGCTCATTGCCAATGATGCCCTCGAGTTGCATCTGCTGATTAACGACAACAAAGGCGATTCGCTCTATACGGCTCTGAATAAATTTGCCAAAGCTGATTTTTATCTCTATAAAAACAAAAAAGACCTGGCTTTGAATCAGTTTGAGCAAATTCTGCAACAGCACAAAGGAGAAGATATTGAAGCGGTAACCCACCTGAGAATCGGGGAAATTCTGGAAAAACAACAGGATTATCTTACTGCTTTACTCCATTATGAAACCATAATAACAAGCTTTCCGGATGGGATTTACCTTGATGAAGCTCTGTTTTTTTCGGCTGAAATCTATAACAAACACTTAGCAAATCCTGAAAAAGCCAAAGAGCTTTACGAAAAAGTGATTTTTAACCATCAGGATAGTATTTATTTTATCGAAGCCCGAAAACAGTATAGAATTTTAAGAGGGGATGAGGTGTAGAATTATTCTTCAATAGTAAGAGTCTCAATGATAGTATCAATTTCTTCTTCTGAAATTCCGTCAAGAACTAAATTTCCTTCTGAAATTGGAGAAAAAACTATTGGCATACTAATAATTTTTTTATTGACTACGATTGCAATAGGTTTAGATACATTTTTTTCTGA
>JBAYSC010000053.1:0-14545 GCA_041676345.1 Flavobacteriaceae bacterium
CAAAACAAAAAAGAAAAATTATGCCTAGATCAGTAAATTCAGTTGCTAAAAGAGCACGAAGAAAAAAAGTTTTAAAACAAGCCAAAGGTTACTTTGGAAGACGTAAAAACGTTTGGACAGTTGCCAAAAATGCGGTAGAAAAAGCAATGCTTTATGCTTACCGTGACAGAAAGCAGAAAAAGAGAAATTTCAGAGCTTTATGGATTACCCGTATCAATGCTGGTGCAAGACTTCACGGAATGTCTTACTCTCAGTTTATGGGGAAAGTTAAAGCAAACGGAATCGAACTTAACCGTAAAGTTCTTGCCGATTTGGCAATGAACCACCCGGAAGCTTTCGCAGCAATTGTAAATAAAGTAAAATAACGTCTAATCATATTACAATATCTTACTTACTTAAAAAACCGAACGAAAGTTCGGTTTTTTTTGTTTTTATTATAACAGCCCTTGATTCATTTCAAATTTCTAATTCCGGAATTCTAATTCCCAAATCCTAATTTTTCACTACCTTGTTCCAACCTTTTCAGGTTTATGATACTCTTTATAAGAAAGACACTTTGAGTATGGAAGAAAATTTAATCAATCAGTGCAGGCAGATGCATCGGGCTTCACAAAAGCAGATGTACGAACTTTTGGCTCCCAGGTTATACCTGATTTGCAAAAGGTACCTGAAAAAGGAGGAAGAAATAGAAGAAGCTTTGGCCGATGCTTTCTATACTATTTTCACGAAAATCAATCAGCTAAAAGAAAATCTTGCTTTTGAGGGCTGGGCAAAAAAGATTGTCGTCAATCAATGTTTGCTCACGATTCGGAAAACCAAAGATTATAATGTGTATCTGGAAGACGTCTCCATACAGCCTTTTGCTGAAAATGCAAACGAGACTTTTTTGGAAGAAGAAGATTTATTAAAACTTCTGAACTATTTGCCCGAAGGAGCGAAAACTATTTTCGTTTTGTATGCCATCGAAGGATATTCCCATAAGGAAATTGCAGAGCAATTAGGAATCTCGGAGGGAACTTCAAAATCGCAACTCAATGTGTCTCGAACAAAACTAAAAGAGTTAGTCGAAATGTATTACCATCAAAAACCGAAAAGTTATGGAAACTCAAAATAATAAAAACATAGACCAATACTTCCGAAAATTAGCGGAAGAGCAAGAGCCAAAATCTTTCTCAAATATGGATTCGATTTGGGATAAGATAGAAGAAAAACTTGATAAAAAACAGAAAAGACGAGTTGTTCCGTTTTGGAAATATGCGGGTGTGGCAGCTGCCTTACTGTTGTTAATCACGTTGGGAAGTCGGTTTATAAACAACAAACCGACTGTTGAAAATAAAGAACCAAACACAACCGATATAGTTGTGATTGATGAAGAGAAAGTTAAAGAAGAACTCAAAATCGAATCTGAAACAGACTTGGTAGTTACAGAAACAAAAGAACAGGTCAAAAAAGATAAAATTGTTGATACTCAACCTATAATTAAAAAAGAGAAACCAACAGTAGATGATTTTGTAGCAGAAGAAGTCGTTTCTCCTGAAATTACAGAAGAAAACAAACTAAAAATCAGTGAAACAGAGAGTTTTGCTGTCACTCCTGTTCAGATAGAAGAGGCAGAAGTCAATATAGTTGCGGATGAAATTATTTTTAAAGAGGATTTAGGTAAAGAAACTTTTATAAATAATCTTATAAGCGGAACGGTTGTAAGTGCAGATGACGGACTTGGTTTACCGGGAGTAAATATTACCGTCAAAGGAACAATAAGAGGTACTCAAACCGATTTTGACGGAAAATATACCCTCAAAGCTGAAAAAGGAGAAACATTGGTATTTTCTTTTATAGGAATGGCTTCACAGGAAATTAAAGTAAGAAATTCTAAAGAGATTAATGTTTCTTTAAAATCTGATGTTCTTCTCGATGTAGTAGCCGTTGAAGGATATAGAGCCACAAGCAAACCTTTGCCAAATGTAGCTGCTGTAACAGTAACAGCAAAAGAAATTGAAGGAAGATCAAATGCAACTTTTTTAGAATCTTTGCAAGGACAGGTTCCGGGATTGAAGATTTCAACAGGTTCGGAAGCTCCGGGAAATGGTAAAGCAGTTATCGGAACGGATGGAGTGATGAGAATAGTTCCATCGGAAGAAAAAACGCCTTATGATAAATACCTGCAAGAACATTATTACAATAATGACTCCGAATCCTACGAAAACTTTATCGAAAATCAGTTTGAAAGTGCCAAGTCCAATCCCGTTTCAACTTTTTCGATTGATGTGGATAATGCTTCTTATACGAATATCAGACGTTTTATCAATAACGGGCAAACCGTTCCGAAAGATGCTGTGAGAATCGAGGAAATGATAAATTTCTTTAAGTATGATAATCCGAAACCGACAGGTCAACATCCGTTTTCGATACATACGGAATATAGCGATGCTCCTTGGAACAAAAATCATAAATTAGTTAGGATTGCTCTACAAGGAAAGGAAATTCCGACAGACAAATTGCCAAAATCGAACTTTGTTTTCTTGGTTGATGTTTCGGGTTCGATGAATTCGGCAAACAAATTACCGCTTTTAAAAGCTTCGATGAAAGTTTTGTTAGACGAACTTCGTGATGATGACAGAGTGTCGATAGTGTATTATGCAAGCGGAGTCGGGGTTTTATTAGAACCTACCAAAGCCTCAGAAGAATCAAAGATTATCGAAGCGATTGACAACATGAGAGCAGGAGGTGGAACTTCGGGAGCAGCAGGTTTGGAGTTGGCCTATCAGATGGCTGAAAAACATTTTGTAAAAGGAGGAAACAACCGGATTATTCTGGCTACAGACGGAGATTTCAACATCGGAAAATCATCCGATAAAGAAATGCAGGAACTTATCGAAGAAAAACGAAAAAGCGGAGTTTTCCTGACTTGTCTCGGTTTTGGAATGGGCAATTACAAAGACAGCAAAATGACGATTTTATCCAAAAAAGGAAACGGAAATGCTGCTTATATCGACAACATTCAGGAAGCCAATCGCTTTTTAGGAAAAGAGTTTAAAGGCAGTATGTATGCCATTGCCAAAGATGTGAAAATCCAGATTGAGTTCAATCCGGCTCATGTTCAGGCGTATCGTTTGATTGGCTACGAAATGCGAAAACTCCGCAACGAAGATTTTACCAACGATGCCATAGATGCAGGAGAATTAGGCAGCGGACATACGGTTACGGCACTTTATGAAGTGATTCCAAACGGAGTGAAAAGTGAGTTTTATACGTATGAAAACGATTTGAAATACACGCAAAATGCGGTTTCGGGCAGTTTTCAAAACGAATTGGCTACGGTGAAATTTCGTTATAAAAAACCGGACGGAGAAAAGAGTACAGAGATGATTCATACGATTCCGAATCAAAAAACAGCACTTCAAAATGCTTCCAAAGATTTTAAATTTGCAACGGCTGTAGCCTGGTTTGGGCTTAAACTCAGAGATTCTAAACTGATTTCCGACAAAGACAGCAAAGAAATTATCAAACTTGCCAAAGACGGACTTCAAAACGACACAGACGGCTACAAAGCAGAGTTCATAAGGCTTGTGGAAAGTGTAAAATAATAATTCAGCCCTGACCTTGGTCAGGGCTTTTTTTATGACTCAAATCATAAAGTATCGGTAGAGAAAAACCTTACATTTGTAGGGTATAGAGACAGAGAAAATGAAATCGGATATTCAGGACAGAAAAGATATAGAAATTATCGTAGATACGTTCTACAACAAGGTCAGACAAGACGAAGTAATCGGGTATTTGTTTAACGAAGTTGCCCAGACAGATTGGAGCCATCACCTGCCCAAAATGTATGATTTTTGGGAGGTTATCCTTTTCGGAACAGGGAGCTTTAAAGGAAATCCGATGTTTGTACACAAAGAACTACACGGAAAAAGTCCGTTAAGACCCGAGCAGTTTGCTCATTGGTTTGCCCTTTTTGAGCAAACGGTTAACGAACTTTTTGAAGGCAAAAATGCAGAAGAAATAAAACACAGTGCTTCGAATATCGCTCAGACAATGATGTATAAAGTTTTATCATAAATAGCTGAAAATCAAATGAACTTACACCATATACTGCTCATTATCCATCTGATTTGTGCTGCTGTCTGGGTAGGAGGGCATTTGTTTCTGGTGATTCGGGTTTTGCCAAAAGCCCTCAGAGAAAAAGACGTTTTAGGGCTCAGGAACTTCAAAGACAAATACGAACCCTTAGGGATGCCTTGTTTGCTTCTTTTGGTAATCACCGGAATTTGGATGGCTTATGATTATAACGTAAAACTATCGAGCTGGTTTTCTTTCTCCAACGCCATTGAAAGGGTGGTCTCCATAAAACTCATTTTACTGCTCACAACGGCTGTTTTGGCTGTTTTGGCAGACCGTGTAATTTTCCCCCGACTTACCCCAAATACTATCAAACGGGCTGCTTTACCGATGATACTCGTTACGCTTATCTCAGTGGCAATGCTTGTTTTGGGAAGTTTCGTACGATATGGAGGAATACACTAAAAAACATTCGCAAATTTCTAACGGATACTTATCTTTGCATAAAATTTTTCAGGAAAACTGATGGAAAAAATCTTCAACAACACCGAAGTTGCTTTTGCCGTAAAAAGCGATAGAGAGCTCAAAAGAGCTAAATTTTTATTTGAACTGATTGCTTCGCCTGCTATGGTGAAAGTCGGGACGAAACTCACCAAACTGGCTCTGAATCTTCATCTTCCCGTAAAGGGAATCATCAGAAGTACGGTTTTTGACCACTTTTGCGGAGGCGAAACCGAAGAAGAATGCCTGACGGTCGTAAATAAAATGTATGCCAAAGGCGTGTCGTCTGTGTTGGATTATTCCGTTGAAGGAAAAGAAGAAGAAAAAGAGTTTGACAAAGCCGTTCAGGTGACGTTAAAAACCATCGAATATGCCAAAAGCAATGCGGGAATCCCGATTGTGGTTTTTAAACCCACAGGTTTCGGACGTTTCGAACTCTACGAAAAAGTAGGAGAGGGGAAGCCTCTCACCGAAAAAGAACAACAAGAATGGGACAGAGTAGTAGCCCGTTATGATTTGGTTTGTCGAACTTCATACGAAAACAATATCATCATTCTGATAGATGCGGAACATTCGTGGATGCAGGATGCAGCAGATGATTTGATTGAAGAAATGATGAGCCGTTACAATAAAGAAAAAGTGATTGTTTTCGGTACGTTGCAAATGTATCGTTGGGATAGATTAGATTACCTGAAATCGCTTCATCAAAGGGCAAAACAAAAAGGTTTTCATATCGGAATGAAAATCGTGAGAGGTGCTTATATGGAAGTCGAAGCAGAAAGAGCCAAAGAAAAAGGCTACAAAAACCCGATTTGTGAAAGCAAAGAAGCCACAGACAGCAATTATGACAATGCAGTGGCTTATATGATGGAACATATCAGTGAAATGGCTGTTTTTGCGGGAACTCATAACGAGGAAAGTTCGCTCAAACTGATGAAATTAGCAGAAGAAAAACAACTCCCGATTGACGACAGAAGAATCTGGTTCGGGCAACTCTACGGAATGAGCGATAACATCAGTTTTAATTTGGGAAACAAAGGCTATAATGTTGCCAAATATCTCCCGTTCGGACCTGTCAGAGATGTGATGCCCTACCTGATTAGAAGAGCAGAAGAAAACACCTCCGTAGCCGGACAAACCGGAAGAGAACTTAGCTTAATCAATAAAGAAATTAAAAGGAGAAGATTGTAGGGGAGTATTAAGATGGGAGTATTAAGTATTAAGACTTTTTGAAAGGGATTTAATTAACTAAGATAGAAAACGATTATGCATAACTTTGAAAAACTCAAAATATGGCAAAAAGCAATGGATATAGCTGTTGCAGTTTATGAAGTTTCTTTGCTTTTGCCCGAAGATGAAAGATTTAACTTGATTCATCAAATAAAAAAATGTGCAGTTTCTATTCCGTCTAATATTGCAGAGGGTTCGGGTAGAAATTCCGATAAAGAATTTATTCATTTTTTGGGAATAGCAAACGGTTCTACATTTGAATTGATAACCCAACTAATACTTGCCAAAAGATTAAAATTGGTGAATGAAGAAATTGTGCAACCAATAATCAATCAGTTGATAGAAGTCTCAAATATGAATTTCTCTTTTCAAAAGACCTTAAAAGAAAAGTCTTAATACTTAATACTCAGGTCTTAATACTTAATACTCCCATCTTAATACTTTATAAAATGAAATCATCAGAACTTATACTTAATCCGGACGGAAGCGTTTATCATCTTAATTTAAAGCCCGAAAACATTGCTCACGACATTATTTTTGTCGGAGATCAGGACAGGGTAGAGCGAATTTCAAAACATTTTGACACCCTTGAATTTTCCACTCAAAAAAGGGAATTCAAAACCCATACAGGAACTTACAAAGGCAAACGCCTTACGGTTATTTCAACCGGAATCGGACCTGATAATATTGATATAGTGCTGAACGAACTCGATGCTTTGGTCAATATTGATTTTGAAACCCGTCAGGTAAAAAAAGAGCTCACTTCACTGAATATTGTCAGAATCGGAACTTCGGGTTCGTTGCAAACCGATATTCCGGTCGATAGCATTGTGGCAAGTGAATATGGTTTGGGTATGGACAATATGTTGCGTTCCTACGTGATTGATGAAATTTGCGAAAAAGACATCGAAGAGGCTTTTATCGCTCATACCCATTGGGATTTGCGAAAAGGACGACCTTATGTGATAAAAGGAAGTACGGAATTGCTCAATAAATTCTATTCTGATAAAACTTTTAAGGGTTTTACCGGAACGGCAGGAGGATTTTACGGAGCTCAGGGAAGGATTTTACGTTTGGATATTCAGGACAGAGAACTGAATCACAAAATGGATGCTTTCAACTACAACGGCACCCGAATGACCAATCTCGAAATGGAAACAGCAGCCATTTACGGACTTGCCAAACTGCTGGGGCATCACGCTTTAGCACTCAATGTCATTGTAGCCAACCGAGCCAACGGAACATTTAGTCAAGACCCGTATAAACCTGTAGATGAGTTGATTGTATATGCTTTGGAGCGGTTTTAAGAAGAAAAAAATTAAACCATGAAAACCATAAAAATAGCAGGAGTTCCCGAACATTTTAATTTGCCTTGGCATTTGTGTATCGAAGGTGGAGAATTTGAAGAAGCAGGCATCGACCTCCAATGGACAGACGTTCCGGAAGGAACCGGAAAACTGTGTCAGATGCTTCGGGACGGAGAAACCGATATGGCGATTATCCTCACCGAAGGAATCATCAAAGATATTCTAAACGGAAATCCGTCAAAAATTGCTCAGGTTTTTGTGCAATCTCCGCTAATATGGGGCATTCACGTAGGTGCTCAGTCTCCCTATCAGAAAATAGAAGATTTAAAAGACACTAAAGCAGCTATCAGCCGTTACGGTTCGGGTTCTCACCTGATGGCTTTTGTCAATGCCAAAAATCAAGGTTGGAATCCGGCTGAGCTGAAATTTGAAGTGATCAATACACTTGATGGAGCTGTCGAAGCTTTAACCAAC
Organism: Flavobacteriaceae bacterium; assembly: GCA_041676345.1. Taxonomy (GTDB): domain Bacteria; phylum Bacteroidota; class Bacteroidia; order Flavobacteriales; family Flavobacteriaceae; genus Flavobacterium. The sequence continues at coordinate 7,572 of JBAYSC010000053.1, forward strand.
GGAGCTGCTGACTATTTTATGTGGGAGCGTTTTATGACCAAACCTATCGTAGATAAAGGTATTTTCAGACGATTGGGTGATTGCCCGACACCCTGGGTGAGTTTTGTGGTAGCTGTACGAAACGAAGTTCTGGAAAAACATCCTCAAACGATAAAATCGGTGTTGAGAATCGTCAACCAGACCACAGCCGAATTTAAGCATATTCCGAGTATAGACAGAACATTATCAGAGCGATACGACCAAAAAACCGAAGACATCAAAGAGTGGCTTTCGCTGACCCGTTGGAGTCAGAAAAATCTGGATGAAAAAATGTTAAACAATATTCAAAATCAACTCTTAGAACTTAACATTACCAATAAAAAAGGTACTTTTGCAGATATAGTAGCAATCTGACAAAAGAGGTTATGAACCTGACTTTCAAAGAAAAAATAAAATCTTTTCCCCAAAAACTGACCATTAAAAAACCTTGGGACGGGATTATTATTTTTCTTTTAAACATCCTGATTGCCATCCCGATTTTTATCATCATTCACCAGAATATCATCGACCCCGAATGGCCGTTTCACATTGACAGAGTTCTGATTTTCATAGTGTTACTGGTGCTGATTCAGTTGCTTTTGCGATTGATGAGAAGAATAATTATCATCTCGATAGCCCTGTATCTCATTTTTCTTTTTTACGGAACACTTTTCGGAGGATATGGTTTCAAAAGTGTATTTGACGATTATCGGGTGATGATTTTTGCTATGGCAGAAAACCCTCATCCTCAGGATATTATTGTTTCAAAATTACTTCCTTTCCCGAATCGCTCAGAAATCATAAAAGCTGTGGAATATAACAATCCCAAGGTACGGAATTTTGCTTTGAGTGCTACGACCAAGCATTTTCGGAACATAAAAGGCTATCAGAAATACAGACAAACCATTCAGAGTTTTGCGGTTTTCAAGGAAATTCAAAGCAATTGGAATTATGTAAACGACCCCAAAGGAAGAGAATACATCGCTACAGCTTCGGAATCTTTACAGCATTTTTCGGGAGATTGTGACGACCATGCGATTCTGATGGCTGCTGCCATTCGGGCAATTGGAGGCACTCCGAGGCTCATTCACACTCAGGCTCACATTTATCCCGAAATGCTTGTCGGGAGTAAATCTGATTTGGAAACCGTCAATTATCTGATTCGTGAGGTGCTTTTTGTCGAAGAAAGCAAAGGCAAAGAAATTCATTATCACATAGACGAACGAGGGCAAATCTGGCTGAATCTCGATTATACGGCAAAATATCCGGGTGGGCCTTTTATGTCGGAAGAAATTCTCGGAGCACTCACCTTAGGAAATTAACAAAGGGTTATCTTTTTTAAGAATCTTCTTTTTAAAACCGTAAACCTTTGTATATTTGAACTCTTAAAAGCCTTTTGTTAACCAATGAAATACTTTCTGCTTGCCCTGTTATCGGGAATTCTCTTTTCCATAAGTTGGCCAACCTACGGCTTCCCGATTTTTATTTTTGGGGCTTTTATTCCGATTTTGTTTGTGGAGCAAAACATCAGAACCACTTTCAAAAATACCAAAGCAAGGGTTTTCGGATATGCTTTTCTGACCTTTCTGATTTGGAATTTCATCACTACCGGCTGGATTTATTATGCAGACCTTTTCGGGATGATATTTGCCATTTTGTTCAACACCCTGATGATGAGTCTAATGTTTTTGCTGTATCATATTTCTGCCAAACGATTTTCCCAAAAACTGAGCTTATTGTTTTTTGCTTCGCTTTGGATGAGTTTTGAATACCTGCACCTGCATTGGGATTTTTCGTGGCCCTGGCTGAATCTGGGAAACGTATTTTCCGAAAACATAACCTGGATTCAGTGGTATGAATTTACGGGAACTTTCGGAGGAAGTTTGTGGGTTTTAGCCGTAAATATCTTTGTTTTTTACGGACTTTTACACGGAAAAAACATCAGGCAAATTCTGCCTAAATTCGCTCTTTTTACGGGTATTCCGATTGTGATTTCTTTGGGAATGTTTCATTTTTACGAAATAGAAGGAGAGCAAAAAGAAGTCATCGTTTTGCAACCCAATATTGACCCGTACAATGAAAAATATGACTTTACCAACAACCAAATTACCAGCCTTTTACTTACCGAAACCGATAAACTGATTACCGAAAATACCGAATTTGTCATTGCTCCCGAAACGGTTTTGGCAGAAAATCTTCCCTTTGACAGGTTTTTGTATTCCGATGTGCCTCATACGTTAAGAAACTATATTGAGCAGCACCCGAATGTCCAGTTTTTGTGGGGAATTGACACCTACGATTTGTTTACGGACGAATCCAAAGCTACGATACAATCCAACCAGCTTCGTGAGGATTTGTGGGGAAATTTCTATAATATGGCGATTTTTGTCAATGGTGATTATGAATTGCAGAAATATTATAAATCAAAACTCGTTGCAGGAATCGAAACGCTTCCGCTCAAACCGATTTTAGAACCCGTTTTAGGAAATATAATGCTGGATTTAGGCGGGACAATTTCGGTGAAAACCACCCAAAAAGACCGTAGTGTTTTTACAGCCAATGACCAGACAAAAATAGCTCCGATTATTTGTTATGAATCGGTTTATGGCGAATATGTCACGGGTTATGTCAAAAACGGAGCTGATTTTTTGGCTATCATCACCAACGATGCCTGGTGGGACGAAACCCAAGGGCATAAACAGCATTTGTCTTTGGCACGGCTTCGTACTATCGAAACCCGAAGAGACATTGCCCGAAGTGCCAATACGGGAATTTCGGCTTTTATCAACCAAAAAGGAGAGATAACAAGTCAAACCCAATACAACGAAAAAACAGCTTTATTGGGCAAAGTAACCTTAAATAAAAAGCAAACTTTGTATGTTTTGCTGGGAGATTATATAGCTAAGATTTCGGTTTTGGTAACGGGAATTTTGTTTGTAATGCTGTTTTTTAGAAAAATAAGAAATTAAAATGATAGAAGAAATTACTACTGTTGAAGCCGAAAAACCGGAAGTTAAATTCAAAATTTTAGACAACTCCAAAAGGGCTAAAAATGCAATGATTATACTATGGCTGCTTATGGGATTAACAATAATTGCAGCCTTTTCAGATTATGCAGAACTATTGCTTTTAGAACAAATTCAGGAAGAAATATATGTAGATGAAATAACAATAGATATGAATGATTTCAGACAAATGGTAATAGGAATATTACAATTCATACTTCATATAACCTCTGCAATTGTTTTTCTATATTGGTTTAGAAGAGTATATGGGAATTTGAAAAGATTGAATATCAACACACAATTTGGCGAAACAATGGCTGTTTGGGCTTGGATTATCCCTATCTTGAATCTTTTTCGTCCTCTTCAGATTATGAATGAAATTTGGGACAAAACACAAAATAGTATAAAAAAACTTAATCCGAATTATTTGATAGTTAATGGAACTGTGGTAATTGGAATTTGGTGGGGGTTACACATCATAAATAATTATGTGGGCAGGTATGCTATGAAATCTGCTTTTAAAGAAGATACTATAGAGCAATTAATAATAAGCACAAAAGCCTATATGATTTCAGATTTATTAGAAATTCCGGAAGCTTTGTTGATTATTTTTATAATATCCCGAATTTCAAAAATGGAAACAAAGTTAGCAACAGAAATAAAAGAATTAGGAGGCGTTGTTTTGTCGAATAAACATCAATTAACTAATTACTCAAAATTAAACAACCAAAACTCTCAATGAGAATATGGTCTTTACATCCTTCGTTATTAGATACTAAAGGTTTGGTAGCTTTGTGGAGAGAAGCCTTGCTTGCTAAACACGTTTTGGAAGGAAAGACAAAAGGTTATACGAATCACCCACAGCTTAATCGTTTTAAAGCTACAGAAAATCCTGTTTTTACGATTAACTATTATTTATCGGAGGTTCAGAAAGAGGCTGAACAAAGAGGATATAACTTTGATAAAAATAAAATTGATTGGAGTTTTGAACCTATAACTATCACAGTAAATGACAAACAAACGGAATATGAATTTCGGCATTTACTTAAAAAGTTAGAAATTCGTGATGTTCAGAAGTTTGAGAGCATAAAAAATCAAAAAAAATTATTGCTTCATCCGATGTTTATTGAAATAAAAGGAGAAATCGAGAATTGGGAAATAATTACATAAAATAAATTTTATACTTTCGCAAACATTATACAATATACAGCAATACAAAATACAAAAATTATGACTTTAATAAAATCTATTTCGGGAATCAGAGGAACAATCGGAGGAAAAACAGGAGATAATTTAACTCCGGTTGATGCCGTAAAATTTGCATCGGCTTATGGAACCTGGCTCAAAAACCATCACAACAAAGAAAACCTGACGGTTGTAATTGGTCGTGATGCCAGAATTTCGGGACCTATGATTCACAATTTGGTTGTGAATACCTTGGTTGGTCTGGGGATCAACGTAATTGATTTAGGGCTTTCGACTACTCCGACAGTTGAAGTGGCTGTTCCGCTCGAAAAAGCAGACGGAGGCATTATTCTGACGGCTTCACACAACCCGAAACAATGGAATGCACTAAAATTACTCAACGAAAAAGGCGAATTTCTAAGTGGAGCAGACGGAGCAAAAATTTTGGAAATTGCCGAAAACGAAGCCTTTGATTTTGCTGATGTGGACAGTTTAGGCGAAATTACAGAAAACGACAGCTATATGGATATTCACATTGATGAGGTTTTGAATCTTCCGCTTGTGGATGTTGAGGCTGTCAAAGCCAAAAAGTTTAAGGTGGTTGTTGACGGAGTAAATTCCTCAGGAGGAATCGTCATTCCGAAGTTATTGGAAGAAATGGGAGTGGAGGTTGTGAAATTATATTGCGAACCCAACGGACATTTCCCTCACAATCCCGAACCTTTAAAAGAACACCTCACTGATATTTGTAAATTGGTTGTAGAAGAAAAAGCCGATTTCGGAATCGTAGTTGACCCTGATGTTGACCGTTTGGCATTCATTTCAAATGACGGAGAAATGTTCGGAGAAGAATATACGTTGGTCGCTGTGGCTGATTATGTTCTTTCAAAAACTCCCGGAAATACCGTATCGAATATGTCTTCGTCAAGAGCACTTCGGGACATTACCGAAAAACACGGAGGAAGCTATCAGGCAAGTGCAGTAGGAGAGGTGAATGTGGTGGAGCTCATGAAAGCAACCCATGCCATTATTGGTGGTGAAGGAAACGGAGGAATCATTTATCCTGAAATCCATTATGGTCGTGATGCTTTGGTTGGAGTGGCTTTGTTTTTAACCCATTTGGCAAATCTTGATAGGACGGTGGCCGAACTTAGAGCAAGTTATCCGCAATACTTTATGAGCAAAAATAAAATCGAACTCACCCCTCAAATTGATGTGGATGCCATTCTGACAGCGATGACCGAAAAATACAAAACAGATAGTCATAGTGAGTCTGTCGAACTATCAACCATTGACGGAGTAAAAATTGACTTTCCTGAGAATTGGGTTCACCTGAGAAAATCAAACACCGAACCGATTATCAGAATCTATACCGAAGCCAAATCACAACAACAAGCAGATGATTTAGCCCAACGGATTATTGAGGAAATTAAGGAATTGATATAAAAAAAAAGCCTTGGAAATACTGATTTTCAAGGCTTTTTATAGTGGATGCCCTCTACTACAGTAATCAAAAATAATTTTGTTTAAGAGAAGTTACTTTGTTTTTTTAGAATTTTTGATTTGTAAATATAATGTGCTACATGAGAGGATTCGTGCGGCAGCGGGGGATGGTTTGGTAAAGATGTAAGCACTGACAAATATTATAATATTTATAAAAATAGAGTAGGACAGAATATATGTCACGAAATTGATTATTCAAAATTCTTTTCAACTCTTCAAAAAAAATATAGATAAGTATGAAAGCAGCAGCAAAAATTTATTGTAGTTTATTAGCTTTATTATTATTCTGCATTTCCTGTGCTCAAAACAATAATAAACAACCCATATTGGAGCTTCTTAATAAGGAAGTATTTTATTATGAGATGTTGGAGGGGCAGTTGTATTATGAGAACGATGATCAAAGAGCCAAATCTTTAAATTTGATTACATTTAAATTATCAAATTCTACTGACAGGAAAATTTTGTTTTGTATAGACAGAGACCGTTTTTTGTATCCTATAACACAACAAATAAAAAATGAAAAGTTTTTTGATATGTTTTTTGTAATTAGAAATTCTGCCTCAATAGCAGGAATGTCAATCCCTTTAATTAATTATCCTGATAGCGAAGAGATAAATACTGTTGCTTTTGATATACAAGATTATGAGGATAGTATTAGAAACAAAAAATATGAAATGATGGACGTTTTTAGTCTAAACACAAAAGATGTTGATGATTATGTCAGGAACTCCATTGTGTTACACCCTAATGAGACAAAAACGTTTAAGGTGTTACTTCATCTTCCTATTGTTCAGGAAATAAACCCTAAAATAGGACAGTATGATCTTTTATTATTACATGATCTTCATAAGTTCAATAAGTTTCAACTTTACTACAGTGCAGATGCCGAGTATTTAAAATCAGTTCTACCTGAATATCTATTAAAAGAATTAGAAGAAAATAATATTGAAATTTTTGATGGGATTTTATATTCTAATGAGGTTCCTCTTAAAAAGAGGTAAGTAATGTATCAGAGTTAGAAATGTTAGGTAATGTTTCAGATGTGTTGGTTTTAGAGTGGTATTATGTAAAAAATTGAAAATCAGTAACAATAAAAGAAGTGGTTTGAAGTTTAAAGATGGGTATTTGCCCTCCGCTACCGCACGAATCCTTTCTTAAATCCGCGAGTTAATAGCAAAAACAACCGCAAAGATTTAATAGTAAATATTTTGCGTTATGGATGTTTTCATCTAAATTGGTGAATCTCAAAACATCGCTATGAAA
>JBAYSC010000054.1:0-14392 GCA_041676345.1 Flavobacteriaceae bacterium
AATCTTTCGGAGGATTGTTATACGGAAAAATCTCACAGAAAATATTTAATTCTCTGACTCTGCGGGCAATAAGCTGTGTGTATTGTGACCCGAAATCTAAAATAAGTACGTTGTGTTGCATAGGGTGCAAAGGTAATATTTTTGTTTCAAGTTTCAGGTTTCAGGTTTAAAGTTTTGTTGTGAGGTTTTTTATCTGGAGATACTGCAACAGCAAAACGGTTTTGGCATCTTTGATTTCCCCCGATTTCACCATTTCGAGAGCTTCTTCAAATGGCAATTCAATATTTTGAATATTTTCGTTTTCTTCTTCCAGACCGCCTCCCCTGCTAAGTTTCATCTCGGGAGAATATTCCGCTATATACAGGTGCATCAGTTCGGTTACGGCTCCGGGAGAAACATAAACTTCAAAAACTTTTTCAGCATCTTTGATGTGATAGCCCGTTTCTTCTTTGGTTTCCCTGATGATACAATCTTTCGGGTTGTCTTCATCAAGTGTGCCTGCACAGGCTTCGATGAGCATTCCGCTCGGATTTCCGTTCAGATAGGTAGGCATACGAAACTGCCTTGTGAGCAAAACCGTTTTCTTTTCGTTGTTGTAAAGCAAAATGGCTGCTCCGTTGCCTCTGTGAAAAACCTCCCGGGTGTGAATTTGCTTTTCCTGAGCAGGTTCTTGGTATTCAAAAACAAATTTTTTTAAGTTGTATTTTTGCTCAGAAAGGGTCTCTTCGGATAGAATATTGATAGTCGGATTCATACTTTTATTTTTTAAACAGCTAATTTACAATTCATCTGCAAAATACGACAGTTCGGTCAGATATTTTTTCGTACAACACTTAAAAACCTAATCTTTGCTCCAGAAAATCAACCCGTTGTATAACCTAAAATTATGATTATGATTAGATTTGTATTATTTATTGCCTCATTGATTCTCTCAACTATCGTGAGCGGACAGACTTCATATCAAAGCGATATGCAAAAAGCAATCGAATTTTTTGAGAATGGAAATTTTGAGGAATCGTCTGTACTTTTTGAAAAAATATCTGAAACCCGGACGGAGGATTGGCTTCCCAACTATTATGTGGCTCTTACCAATTCGTTAGGTTCTTTCGGACTTTCTTCCGACAAGGAAAAAATGGAAAAAATGTTGGTTAAAGCTCAGGATTTTTTAGACAAAGAACTTTCCCAACAGCCCGAAAATGTGGAACTATTGGTGGTTCAGACCTTTATAGATACGGGTTGGATAATTTATGACCCGATGACCTATGGAATGAGTGGAATGAACAGCGTTTTAGGGATTTTCAATAAAGCGACACAAATTGACCCGACCAATCCCAGAGTTGCCTTTTCAAGAGTGCAATTTGATATGAACAGTGCCCGATATATGGGTGGGAATCCGTTGGATTATTGTGAAGATTTGAAAAAAGCAATCGAACTTTTTGCTATTTTTAAACCTGAAACCGAACTTCACCCAAATTGGGGACTCAAAAATGCTGAGAAAATAGCTCAAGAATGTCAAACCAAACAAAACTAACAAAATGAGAAAAGCGATTCAATTATTCTTCAAAATCCTGATTCTCGGAATCGTTATCAGCTGTGTCATTGCGGGTTGGGCTTGGGGTTTCGAGATGCTGAACGGAAGAGAATTTACCCTCAATTCTACCTTCGGAAAAGAAATTCTCGCCTATCTGATTTATGGAGTGGTGCTCACAACGGTAAACGTACTTTTTTTCAGGTATTTCAACAATGAAATCGACTGGAATACTACAAAATGGAGTAAATACAGAATATTTTTGGGTTTTGTAATCAGTCTTTCGCTTTCACTGATTGCGGTTTTTTTGATTCGGTTTGTAACGGTGGTAGGCTTCGAGCAAAGAGATTTTGAGTATTTTATCACTCACGAAAATCCGGCTCATTATCACGTTTCGCTTTTTATAACCTTTATCCTGATAGTGGTTTTTCACGCTATTTATTTTTACAAACAAACTCAGGAAACCAAGCTCAAACAACAGAAAATCATAGCAGGAACGGCCTCTGCCAAATTTGAAAGTCTGAAAAATCAGATTGACCCTCATTTTTTGTTCAATAGTTTGAACGTATTGAGTTCGCTTATCGAAGAAAACCCCGAAACGGCTCAGGATTTCACTACTTCGCTCTCTAAAATATACCGTTATGTTTTGGAACAGAAAGACAAAGAATTAGTCCCGATTGAGGAAGAGCTCGATTTTGCCCAAACCTATATGAACCTTTTGCTGATGCGTTTTGAAAATAGCATAACCTTTGAAATTCCCCAAAAAACGGAAATTCCCGAGGCTAAAGTGGTTCCGCTTTCGCTACAGCTTTTGTTGGAAAATTGCATCAAACACAACACAGCCAGCTCCAGCAAACCGCTGCATATCAGGATTTTTGTCGAAAACGGAAATTTAGTCATCGAAAACAATTTACAGAAAAAAGAAACTTTAAATAACCGAAAAGGAGTCGGACTTCAAAATATCGTAAACCGCTATGCCATTCTCACCAAAAGAGTGGTAACCATTGAAGAAACCTCCGAACATTTCAGAGTACAATTACCAATATTAACCAAACAAACAGAAATTATGGAAACACAACAATTCAATCAGGAAAATGCTTATCTCAGAGCAAAAAAACGAGTGAAAGACCTCAAAGAATTTTACGGACACCTAACGTCTTACTGCCTTGTAATTCCGTTTTTGATTTTCTTAAACCTTTATACTTACCCGCAATTCCAATGGTTTTGGTTCCCGATGCTGGGCTGGGGAATGGGGCTTTCGTTTCACGCCTTTGAAATTTTCGGATACGGAAAATCGTGGGAAGAAAAGAAAATCAGAGAACTGATGAACAAAGAAAACAAAGACAAAAAATGGGAATAATTCGCCCTGTAGAGACGGATAATTATCCGTCTCTACGGTCGAAAATCAAACAAATTCAACATTATGGAAAGAATACCGACAAACGAAGAAATCAGCTATGAGTTGGCTTCAAAAAGAGTAAAAGAAATCAAAGGATTTTATGCCCACTTATTGGGTTATGTATTTGTAAATCTTGTTATTGTAATCATCAATATAAATGACCTGAAACCGGGCGAAAGCTATTTTCAGGCTGAAAATTTCTTTACTGCTTTTTTCTGGGGAATAGGGCTTCTGGTTCATTTCTTTAGCGTATTCGGAATAAACCTGTTTCTCGGAAAAAACTGGGAAAGACAAAAAATCAGGGAACTGATGGATAAAGAAAACTATCAGCCTAAAAAATGGGAATGATTTTAATCGTAGAGACGGATAATTATCCGTCTCTACTGTACGATTCAACACATCAACGATTCAACAATTTAAACAATTAAACAAAATGGAAAAAATACCGACAGACGAAGAAATCAGATATGAGATAGCGTCAAAAAAAGTAAAAAAGCTCAAAGGGTTTTATTCTCATTTGGTCATTTATATCGTGATAAATACGATTATTCTGATAGGAAACTATCAGTTCTGGAACAAAAGCGGAAGTTTTTTCAGCTGGAATAACCTCTCCACTGCTTTTTTCTGGGGAATTGGTTTGGCAGCCCACGCCTTTAGCGTTTTCGGAGGTCATATTTTCCTTGGGAAAGACTGGGAAGAACGAAAAATCAAAGAACTGATGGAGAAAGACAAAAACCGAAATAAAAATTGGGAATAATTTTATCGTAGAGACGGATAATTATCCGTCTCTACTGTCCAAATCAAACAATTCAACAAAAAAATGAATATCATTATTATCGAAGACGAAAAACCGTCAGCAAGACTTTTGCAACGGAAGCTGGAAAAATTAGGAATTTCCGTTGGCACAATGCTACACTCGGTTGAGGAATCGCTAAAGTGGTTTTCCGAAAATCCTGCACCCGATTTGATTTTTCTGGACATTCAGCTTTCAGACGGATTGTCGTTTGAAATTTTTGAGGAGTTTCCCGTTAAAAGTGCCATTATTTTTACAACCGCCTATGACCAATATGCCCTGAGGGCTTTCAAGCTCAACAGCATTGACTATTTGCTAAAGCCCATAGACGAAAAAGAACTGGCTCAGGCAGTCGAAAAATTCAGAGAACGAGAAAACAAAAAAGCAGGTTTAGACCTTCAATGGATTAAAAGTCTGTTGGTTTCGGAAGAAAAACAGTATAAAGAGCGGTTTTCGATAAAAATCGGGCAACAACTCAAAATCATTGCTACTCAGGAAACCGAATGTTTTTTCAGTGAAAACAAAGGGACTTACATTCATACCACAGAAAACCGAAATTATCTCATCGACTCCACTTTGGAGCAATTGGAAAGCGAACTCAACCCGAAAGATTTTTTTAGGGTAAGCCGAAAATTTATCATTTCGCTCAAAGCTATTAAAGAAATTCAGGTGTATAGCAATTCCCGATTGAAAATCATTCTGAACACCTATAAAGAAGACGAAATCATCGTCAGCAGAGAACGGGTGGGTGATTTCAAGAATTGGATTGGGTGATTATTTACTTAGTCTGTGCAAGGTAAAAGTCATCGCACTTAGCAGTAAAAATGCCATCATCTGATGAGCCAACCCCAACCAAAGCGGTACCTGATACAATAGTGTGAATACTCCAAGTCCAAACTGGATAAACACAAAATAAACCAGTGTTTTCATACCTTTTTCCTGTGAAGTTGTCAAAGTAAATTTTCGGCTTTTTACGAATAAATACAATATAGACGCAACCACAAGATAAGCCACGGTTCGGTGAACGAACTGCACTCCGCTTTTGCCTTCCACAAGGTTCAGAAACAAAGTAGGTTGTTCTATCCAAACGGTTTCGTGTATGAATTTGCCTTCGCTCATCATGGGCCAATAGTTGTGAATCATCCCTGCATTTAATCCGGCTACAAAACCTCCGTAAATAATCTGAATCAACAGAATTATATAAGCAATTTTAGCAATTTTCTTTAAAGATTTTAGGGCAGGATTCCGCTCCGGATACATCAAATCCAAAGCCACCCAAAGGGTATAAGCAAAAGTGATAAAGGCAAAAGTAAGGTGAAGCGAAAGCCTGAAATGGCTTACATCAGGATGGTCAATCAGTCCGCTTTTTACCATAAACCAACCCAAAAATCCCTGAAAAGCTCCCATTGCCATCAAAATACAACACTTGAGAATCGTGGGTTTGTCGAGCCGTTTTTTAATCAGAAAATAAACAAACGGAATAAAAAACACCAACCCGATGATTCTTCCGATAAAACGGTGAAACCATTCCCAGAAATAAATAAATTTATAGTCATCAAGGGTAAAATCTTTATGAACATTTATTTTCTGATATTCGGGAAATTGCTTGTATTGCTCAAAAGCCTGTTCCCATTTTTCCTGAGAAAGCGGAGGGAAAGTGTCAGTAACCAGATGCCAGTCGGTCATGGAGAGTCCCGAATTGGTCAAACGGGTAATTCCGCCAACCATAACCATTATAAAAAGAAGTAAACAACCCGTAAGAAGCCAATAAATAACAGACTTGTTGCTTTTCATAACCTTGAGATTTATAGCAGGCAAAAGTACGCAATTTTATACGGACTTTCCCTAAAATTACCAACCCTTTTGGTTTATCATTTAGTTTCTACTGAATTTTCCTTTTCGGATGAGTTTATCAGAACCTGCCAATTGATTCGGGTTGGTTCCGGGCTCATCCTGAGGCACTTCAAGCTGAAGTTTTTCGTAAAACGATATCCAGAAAGAGTCAATTTCACCTTCTTTGTTTTTGAAATTCATCGGAATATGTTCAAAAACAGCCGATTCTCTGAAAGCTCTTTCGACAAAATCAGAGCAATAATAGCTTTGGTCATCCAAAATATAGGTGAAATTATAAGGCTTACCCAACATTTGTTCAGCTTTTTCTATCGCTTTGGGAATCGCAGGCTGATAGTCATCTTTGAGCCTGTAAATCACCATTTCCTGCTGAGTTTCTGTGTTTTTTTCGTAAAAATCTTTTAGGGGTTCCTTAGCCGAACCCAACTTAGGCGAAGCGTGAAGCACAAAAATTCCCTCGTTTGAAATTTCTATCACACCCAGATGATCAAAATTAGCAATCTCAGATTTTTGGGTAACTCTGTTGATAGCTCCCGAAAGGTTTTCTTCTCGAGCTTCTACGAAAATAAAATCTCCGTTTTTCAGGTCGTTTTCCGTTAGAATTTCAGAAGCAGAACAACCCACAAGCAGAAAAAACAGAGCAAAATATACTTTTCTAAACATGCTTTTATTTTTTTTTACAAAGTTAACCCAAAACCCTGTTTTCGGAAAATGTTTTTATCTTTGAAAAAAAGTATTCAAAACCGATGATAATTCCTCCTTACCTCAAAAAAGGCGATACGGTTGCCTTGGTTTGCACCGCCCGAAAATTCACTCCCGAAGAGGCTCAACCTGCTGTTGAGCTACTCGAAAGCTGGGGTTTGAAAGTAAAATTGGGAACGACCATCGGGCTGGATAATTTTCAATTAGGAGGTTCTGATGAGCAAAGAACTGCTGATTTCCAGCAAATGCTCGATGACGAAAACATAAAGGCAATTTGGTGTGCAAGAGGAGGTTACGGAACTGTGAGGATTATCGACCGAATCAATTTTGCGAACTTTCTGAAAAATCCGAAATGGGTTATGGGTTTTAGTGATGTTACGGTTTTGCACAGCCACATTCACAATCTGGGAGTGGCTACACTGCATTCGATTATGCCTTTTAGTGTCCCCAAAGCAGATGAAAAAGCCAAAGAAACCTTGAAAAAAGCTCTTTTCGGAGAAAATATATCGTATGAAATTCCAAATTCTCCCTACAACAAAAAAGGCAACACAACAGGAATTCTGGTCGGAGGAAATCTCTCTATTTTGTATAGTTTGCTGGGTTCGAAATCTTCCATAAACACTAAAGATAAAATCCTGTTTATCGAAGATTTAGACGAATATCTCTATCACGTTGACCGAATGATGATGAACCTGAAACGAAACGGATATTTCGACCAAATAAGAGGAATTATCGTAGGCGGAATGACCGATATGCACGACAATTCGATTCCGTTTGGCAGAAATGCATCCGAAATTATTTTGGATATTACTCAAGAATTTGATATTCCGATTTGTTTTGATTTTCCTGCCGGACATTTATCTGATAACCGGGCTCTTTTTTTCGGGAAAACAATCGATTTTGAGGTTTCGGACAAATTCACGAAAGTGAAATTTGAGATTTAAGATTGATGATTTGGGAATTCAGATTTGAAATTTGAAATTTTAGGAGTTAGGGCTTCGACAAGCTCAGCCCGACGTACCGTCCACCAATAACCAATAACCATTAACTACTAAACACTAACTATGGCACAACATAACGAATTGGGAAAAAAAGGTGAAGAGGTAGCTATCAACTATCTGATTGCCAAAGGATTTGTGATTCGAGATAGGAATTGGAGATTTCAAAAAGCCGAAGTTGATATTATTGCACAAAAAGAAAATTTGCTCATAGCCGTTGAGGTGAAAACCCGTACTTCGACTGATTTCGGGATGCCTCAGGATTTTGTTAACCCAAAGAAAATCAAGTTGTTGGTCAAAGCGATGGATGCCTATATCACTTCCCTGGAGCTGGATATGGAATTTCGTTTTGACATCATTGGGGTGGTTCCGAAAGGTTTAGAATATGAAATCGAACATTTAGAAGATGCTTTTTTGTATTTTTGACCTAAGAACTCCTCAGGGCAAACTCACACTTTTATAATTAACCTCAAAGTTTAATTCTAAGCAGCACTTACGGTCATTATTTATTATTTTTCTTTGTGTCCTTGTGCCTTTGTGGCATTACTTTTTTACCACAAAGGCACAAAGTCACGAAGCCACACAAAGTGGAAAGTCGTAATACATATAGTCTTACAGAAACAAAAAGTATGAGTTTGCCCTAAAGAACTCCTTTAAAATTTTTACGGTTGGCTATAAAAATGATATTTTTGCCTCAACTAAAAAACCTTAAAGAAGTTCTGATGAAATTCACCTATCCGAAAAACGAAAAACTCAAAAAGCGAAAGCTCATCGAGAAACTCTTTACCCAAGGAAAATCGGTAGCGAAATATCCGTTGCGGTTGGTTTATATGGAGGTTGAAAATGCAGAAGAACCTTTTCAGTTAAGCGTTTCCGTTTCAAAAAAATACTTCAAAAAAGCGGTTGACCGAAACCGTTTCAAACGAATGTTGCGGGAAACCTATAGGCTAAACCAACACCTTTTGAAAGAGAATGTAACAAAATCGTATGTTTTTATGCTTTTATATCAATCGAAAGACGTTCTTTCTTTTGAAGAAATTCACCAAAAAACCATTGAATTGTTTGAAAAGTTCAAAAGCCTGCAGGAAGACTCAAAGTGATTACTTTATAATCAGTTTTCGGGTGGCAGAAACCTCTCCTTCTTTGATTTTGATGATATAAACTCCGGTAGGTAAAGATGAAATATTAACCTCTTTAGAAGCTGTAGAAACCTTAAAAACCGACTTTCCTAACACGTCAAAAATTTCGATTTCTTTGGTAGAAGTAGTGTTTGAGGTAAGGTAAATTTTCCCGCTGCTCACAGGGTTTGGGTAAAAATTAAGCTGTTCGGTTTTTTGAACCGACTCTTTGTTTTTCTCCTGAGCCGAAACACTCGACACACAGAAAAACATCAGGAAAATGGCAATATAGATAGAATAGTTTTTCAGCATTTACAAAAAATGATTATGGTCGTAAAGATACGATTTTTATTTAGAAAAAAGCAAAGGGTTATTTTAAAAAATTAACGGTCTGCAAAAAAATGCAGCCGAATGCCATTTTTCAAATACTATACCAAAGATTTCAGCGTTTACAGTATATTTCATACTTTTACCCAAAACAAATTACCATGCGGTTTCTGTCTCTTATTTTTGTGGCTTTTTTGGTGCTTTCTACTGTGTCGTGTCGTGAAGATTTTGAGTTTACTCCCAGCAAAGGAAAGCTTGAATTTTCAAGAGATACAGTCTATTTAGACACGGTTTTTACCAATATTGGTTCGAGCACTTATACCTTAAAAGTCTATAATCGAAGCAGTTCAGATATCCTGATTCCGAGTGTTCGCTTAGGCGAAGGCGAAAATTCAAAATATCGCCTGATGGTTGACGGAATGTCAGGAAAAGTTTTTCAGAATGTGGAGCTTCTGGCAAAAGACAGTCTTTTTGTTTTTATTGAAACTACCATTGACTATAACGAATATACCAATTCGGAAACCTCATTTTTATATACGGACAAAATCGAATTTGATTCCGGCTCCAATTATCAGAAAGTAGAATTGGTAACGCTGGTTCAGGATGCTGTTTTTCTGTATCCGCATCGGGACGAAAATGGAGTGTATGAAACTCTGACAATCGGAGACGAACCCGTTTACGGATTTTTCTTAGACGAAAATGACCCTGTTAACGGAAATGAGTTGGTCTGGACTAACGAAAAACCCTATGTCATTTACGGTTATGCAGCCGTGGGAAGCGGAAAAACATTGGAAGTGCAACCCGGAGCCAAAGTGCATTTTCACGACAGCTCAGGGCTGATTGTAGCTCAGAATGCTTCCCTTCAGGTCAACGGAACTCTCGAAGAACCCGTGATTTTTGAAGGCGACAGGCTCGAACCTTTTTTTGCGGAAGTTCCCGGACAATGGGACACCGTTTGGCTGACAAGCGGAAGTGTAAACAACAAGGTTTCCAATGCCATTATCAAAAATTCGATCATAGGATTTTGGGTGCAGGATGCTCCGCTTGAGCTCGAAAACACTCAGATTTACAACAGTTCCAATTTCGGAATCATGGCTCAAACCGGAGTGATTACTGCTTTTAATACCGTTATCGGAAGTGCAGGGCAAAGCTCTGTAGCACTGACTATTGGAGGAGATTATCACTTCACCCATTCCACTATCGGGAATTTTTGGAACAGAAGTTCCAGAACTTATTCCGCTTTGATTCTGGATAATACGTATGAAACTATAGATGGATTTCTACCTCTTTCAGCTCAGTTTGATAACTGTATTGTTTTTGGAGCAAACAATTTGGAACTAAATATCAACAAAGCCGAAAATTCGGTTTTCAACTACAATTTCAACCATTCGCTATTGAAATTCATTGACACAACAAACCGATTTGCAGACAATCCGTTGTATGATTTTGATAATGCGGAATTATTCCAGAATTGCCTGATTTCAGAAAGTTTTAATGCTCACAAAGCGGAGTTTGCCAACACCGCTACCAACGATTTCCGAATTTTGGAAACCTCAGCAGCCAAAGCCACTGCCAATTGGAATATTTCAAGCGGAACACAGGATATTTTGGGCAACCCGAGAACCAACCCGTCTGATATGGGAGCTTATAATTTTACGATTTTGGAGGAATAAAAAAGGTTATTCCTCTTCATACCGTTGCATTTCTCTGTCGTAAAAAGCTGCTGCTTCTTCGATGAGTTTTTCCATTTCGTTGGTAGTTTCCTCTTCGTCTTCGGGGGCTAATTCTTCGAGAAATTCAACTTCGTCATCTTTCAGATTGATGATAAATCTCGGGAAATCCAGATGAATTACGAAAATATCATCCGGAAAATCCGTATTGTCTGCCAGTACAAATTTTGGTAGTTCCATGTTTTTTAGTTTAAAGTTTTAGGTTCAACGTTTTTTATTTCAACACTTTCGGGCTTTCTATTCTTTAATTTATCTGTAAGCTTTTCGAAGCGAAACAGTAGCAATATGGCAGCTACGGTGAGTCCAATCAGGAGTCCTGTCCAGACTCCGACAGCTCCCCAATCGGTATATAAACCCAGATAAATACAAATCGGGAAACCTACCATCCAATAGGAAATAAAAGTGAGCACAGCCGGAATTTTCACGTCCTGCAACCCTCTCAAAGCACCTAACACGACTGCCTGAATTCCGTCTGAAATCTGAAATAAAGCAGCTACGATGAGCAGTTTTGAAGCAATGGAAATCACTTCTGTATTTTCGATGAGCTTCTCCGGATTTTTCATTTCCAAAAACAAATGTGGCAAAACCGTATGCAAAGCTATGAAAATCAATGCAAAACCAATTTCCAAAAGCAGTGTGAGCAAAAATATCGAGCGGGCTACGGTTTTCAGGTATTCATAAGCCTCCAATCCTTTTTGATTCCCGACCCGAATCATAGCCGTTACCGAAAGTCCCGAAGCTACCATAAAGGTCATCGAAGCCAGGCTCAAAGCGATTTGGTTGGCAGCCTGAGAGGTTTTTCCTAAGGAACCCGTCAGCCATACGGCAGAAGTAAAAAGCACTACTTCAAAAAGCATAATAAGCGAAGACGGAAGCCCTATGGCAACAATTTTTTTGATCAGAGTTTTCTGCATATTCCGCAGGCTGAATCCTGAAAAATATTGCCCTAATTCTTTGTCTTTCCGAAGCATCAGATGCATCATAATCACCATAATGGCACGGGAAAAAAGTGTTCCGATGGCGGCTCCTAAAATTCCCATTTTCGGGAAAATCCAGATTCCGTAAATCAGGAAGAAATTGATGAAAAAATGGACAATATTTGCTACAATAATGGCATACATCGAATATTTGGTTTTCGACATTCCGTCTGCAAACTGCTTATATCCCTGAAAAACCAACACTCCGATAAGCGAAAAAGCCACTACATCTACAAAGGGAGCAGCCAGGTTTACTACTTCTTCAGATTGCCCCATATACCGCATTAGCGGCTTGCAGAAATAAACCACGGCAAACATCGAAATTCCCAAAATCGAGCAAAGCACCAGCCCGTGATGAAAAGCACTGCGAACACCTTCAGTATCTTTTTTGGCATCGTTTTGAGCTACAATCGGGGTAATGGCTGTAGAAAACCCGATTCCGAAAGACATTGCCACAAAAATAAAGCTGTTCCCCAAGGAAACAGCTGCCAGTTCTGTAGCTCCGAGTTTCCCGACCATAATGTTGTCAATAATGGCAATGAGTGTATGCCCCAACATCCCGAGAACAACCGGATAGGCCAAGCGAATGTTTTTAGAAAACTCCTTTGTGTATTGTGATAAATTCAAAATCAACCTGATTAAAAAAGCCCACAAAGGTAATTACAAACCCCGCCTGTTATCGTTAAAAAAGTTTAAATTTTTATCAACACGCTTCTTCGATGCAGTTCAGAAGGTATTTGATGAGGTCTGTAGTGGTAACAATCCCGACCAACAGTCCGTTTTCAACAACCGGCAAAGCATGAAATTCCCGGGTAGCCAGGATTTCGGCTGCTTCTTTTATTAAGGTGTCGGGTCTGATATACACTAATTTTTTTGCCATCACCTGCTCAATAGTGAAAACCTCATAAACGGTTACGTCAATAATTTGATCTTCGTCATCAATGGTTTCGGCAAAACTGATTCGCAGCAAATCTGTATAACTGAGCATCCCGATGATTTGGCTTCCGTCCATAACCGGAATATGACGGATTTTATTTTCTCTGAAAAGTTGTTCTGCCTTAGCCAAGGTATCGGTTACATTAAGCTTAATTAAATTGGTGGACATAATGGAATCCACCTGAACTCCTACTTTCATAATAGTGTGATTTTATAGGGTAAATATAGGAGTTTTATTTCAGAGAAAAAAGCCGAATTTATAAAAATAAAATAAAAGTTAGGGTGATACTTGCATTAAAAAAAAATGTTCGTATATTTGCAAACTCAAATTTAGGACTCAAAATATAAAAGTATATAACAATGAAAAAAGGTATTCATCCGGAAAATTACAGATTGGTAGCTTTTAAAGATATGTCTAATGAAGACGTATTTCTTGCCAAATCTACTGTAGAAACCAAAGAAACTATTGAAGTTGATGGTGTTGAATATCCTGTGTTTAAAATGGAGATTTCGAGAACTTCTCATCCATATTATACAGGAAAATCAAAATTGGTTGACACGGCAGGTCGTATCGACAAATTCAAAACTAAATACGCTAAATACGCTAAGTAATTCAGCTGTTTTATTTGTAATCATAACAAATCCCGCTTCTCTAAAGGCGGGATTTTTGTTTTACTGATTCAGCATTTTTCTCACTTTTTCATAGAAAACCGGAAATTCTTCACGGAAAGCTTCGGGAGTTTCAAAATAACTCTCCACCAGCACTGCCAAAAACTCATATTTGTTCTCAAAGGCATATTCCCTGAAATAACTCGATTGCAGCAGTTTTTCTCTTTTCTCGGTTTTTCTGATTTCCAGCAACAGCAGCAAAAAGTTCTTTTTAAAGTGATGAGCATTGGGGTGTTCCTGGGCTTTCATCTCAAAATGCAAAGCATGGGCAAATTCGTGGAAACCCAGATTGATGTTGTCATCGGCTATGGTGTTTCCTTCCAGAAAATGTTTCCACGAAAAAACCAAAACTCCGTTTTTCGGGTTAAACTCTCCTTTGTGATATTGCTCGGTTATGGTAGAAAAATAAATATCGGGATAGACCAAAATAGCCCGAAACGAAGTATAAGTAAAGCGTTGCAAACCAAAAGTAAGAGCTACCGAAGCCGAAGCAATGAGTACTTTCATCTGTGGAGTAACCACTATATTTTCTCTCGGGATTATCGGGTGTTGTTGCAGAAAAACAGCTACCCGATGTTCAAAATATTTCTTCTTTTTATCGGAGAGTTTTTTGTAGTAATCTACCTCGTTTTGCAGGATAAACTTCTCTCTGTCTGATAGTTTCCTCAAAGGAAAATACAAATGAGTATAGAGTGGTTTTTTGTAGAAATAGACGAAAAAATTATAAAAAACCGCTAAGAGCAACCCAACGGCAATGAGTTGAAAAAAGAACTTAATCGCAAAAGGTGCTGCTTCTTCCAAGTGTAATTCTTTGTGACCCCGGAGGGATTCGAACCCCCAACCCTCAGAGCCGAAATCTGATATTCTATCCAGTTGAACTACGGAGCCATTTTGAAAACAGAAATCTATTTTCTGTTCTCTATTTTCTTTTTTCTAATTAAGTCAACAGACTCTTAACTACAGTCGAAATGGTTTTGCCATCTGCCTGACCTGCCATTTTCTTGTTGGCTTCACCCATTACCTGACCCATCTGAGCAATTCCGGTTGCTCCTGTTTCTGCAATGATTTGTTTGATAATTTCTTTGATTTCTTCTTCCGAAAGCTGTGCAGGAAGAAATTTCTCAATGATTTTAGCCTGCTCGATTTCAGGTTGAGCAAGGTCTTCTCTGGCTTGTTCGGTAAAAATTCTCGCACTTTCTTTGCGTTGTTTTACCAGCCTTTGCAAAAGTTTAATTTCGTCCTCTTTTGAAAGTTCTCCTTGAGCCCCACTTTCGGTTTGAGCCAGAAGCAAAGCCGATTTTACAGCTCTCAATGCCTCCAAAGCCAAAGTATCTTTAGCTTTCATCGCATTTTTTATTTCTTCA
>JBAYSC010000055.1:0-14341 GCA_041676345.1 Flavobacteriaceae bacterium
GGCTAAAAAAATGTTCTTTTTGCCCTGTTTTTTGTCTTTTTCTTACTCCGTAGCGCTGCTATGCAGTGCAAAAAAGCCTTCAAACAGAACAAAAATATTCATTTTTCGCTTCAATCAAAAAAGGTTAAATCACTTCATTGAGTGAAACTTATCAACTCCCAACTTTCTTTTTTATAGACAACACTTTGGTCGGGTTGTCCGCTCACTTGGTCATACGTGTTCTGTTTTACTAAAACAGGACCTTCATCAGTAAACCAATATTCGTTTTCTAAACTATTCGTGTCATATCCTTCTATAAAAGAAACATTCTCGAACACACCTGCCGGAAGAACAATAGAGGTGTCTGTCTCAACCACAACGCAAGTTCCGTAGATATTCTGATAGGTATCTCCTGCTGTTGCAGGAGTTTTATACCACAACGAAGCTTGTGTTTCAGAAGACGGAATAAACCACCATCCATCTGATCTTTTTTGGATAGAAATAGCCGTTGTATTTCCTGATTGCTCGACCAAATTAAGCCAAGCAGAACCACCAATCGTTGTTTCTGATGCCACAAGTGTTACGTTGAACGAATCTATTACGGAACCCGATTCGTTAAATTTAGAAACCTTGAAAACCCATTCACTACCGTTTACAGGGTCGTTGCCTTGTGGTTGTTGGTCTTCATTTCCTTCGTCTGAACTGCAAGATATCAGCCCCATCGAACCGATAATCAAACCTAAGATAATTTTTTTCATGTTTTGAATGTATAAATTAGTTACTATTAATTCTGTTAATTCGTACGTGGTAGTTTTACAAACTTACCTGTAACTTCAAAAGTTGTAGATGTAGCAGTACCTCCCTCAAATTTAGTTAATGTCCCTTCAAACGTCCCCGATATGGTTACAGGTTCGGAAGTTTTTTCCTTAATTGTCATTGCTCCGCTTGTCATTTTCCAACTCACACTTGGATCAACTTCTTCTCCTTCTAAGTAATAATAGTTGAATCTTGCTACTATACCATTCATAGACCCTGTAGTGAATTGATAAGTGTCTTCTGTGTCATTACGTACTCTCCAATTCAAATCAACAATTTGAGGGTCTTCTGTTTCTATCGAACTCTCCCCATTCATCCATCTGGAGTAATAGCAATTGGACAAAACGATGTTCTGACCGTCTTTTGTAAAACCTACTCCTCCATCAGGTACATTTAAACCGGTTGTTCCTTCGTCTTCATCTTGTGAACAAGAGGTAAACAACATACCACAGGCAATAATGCCCAATAATAAATTCTTTTTCATCGTTATTTTTTTATGTTAAACTCTTTTTTGTGATTATTTCAATATGGCTTTACCTACCCATAATTGTTTATAATCTTTGTCGTGACCTATGTAAAATCTCGTTTTTGACTCTTTGTCAAATAAGAAAGAATGATATTTGTAAAGTAGGAATTTTCCGTTCTCGCCTAATATATTAAAGTCAGAAACAGTAGTGTTTTGCAAGTCTATTTTTGCTATTCTCGGAAAATAATTGGCTACAAACGAAGCATCTCCGTTATAGGCATCGACAAAAGAATCATATCCTTTTGCTCCTTTTACTTCCAAAATTTCCCAATAAACCGCATTGGAATCATCACTCAGAAAAAAGTTCTGAATGCTTTGAAACATTTCACTTTTACTGTCATTATTTACTTTTTCTACTGCATATTGAGCTTTCAGGTCTCCGTTTTTATCAAAATGCAGACAAACAATGTCATAATAGAAATACTGAATGTCTTGTCCGCTGTTTACAATCTTTTTGTCTTCCAACTGTCCGGTAACCAGACAATCACCGTTTGGAGCTACAAAAAAATTCTGAATGATTATTTTTTTCCCTTCATAAGGCGTTGCTTTTTTCTGAGAAGGAGGCGTTTTTGTTTTCGATTTGAATTGATTTACGGGAGTTGTTCCTGCCGAAACAAGATTTCCTTTTTCAAATCGCAGTAAATGAATGTTTTCAAACTCCTGTTTATAAATCTTCTTTTCATATTTATCCATAAGAGAATTGGCAGAAGTAGAATATCCCGGATTATAAATAGGAGCATAACTTGCAAATTCCGAGTCATAGGCTTCTGCTTTTTTCACCGAACCTGCTACCAGAAACAGATTATCTCCCGATTGATGATAATCCATAATCGCAATAGCCGGAGCCGGAGCCGTAAAAACCGTGTTATGAACTATATTTCCTTGCTTGGAAACTTCCAAATAAACATAAGCCGAAGTGTTTGAAGAGCCTTTATTGGGAGCAAAAACCGCAAATACATTCCCCGATTCTAATTCTCCGCAATGTGCCAATGAGTAATTTCCTTTTAACGAAAAGGGAACTTCTTTCAAATCGAGCGAGCTGTTTATGTATAATCCTAAGTATTGGGTTTTATTATCTTTTTCGTCTGTATCGGCTGAAGCGATAATAAAAATAGTACCGTTTTCATCATCAGGATAAGCCGCATAACCTTTGTATTTCCCTTCTGAATTTCGGGGTTTTACAACTTCTTTAGACAAACGTCTGCCCCAGACATATCTTTGCTGCCCGTAATTCCAGTTTCTTTCCCATTCTTCCCTTTGCAAGGTGAGGCTCATACTCATTACGTTAAAAGAATTGCCTCCTCCCACAAAAGCAGACAGAGAAGTCATTATTTTGTTTTCGTGCATTTCCTTTTGCTTATTGTCTTGTTCAACAGTCTTGAAATTCAAATCGCTGTCAAAAATGTAGTCCTCATAATTCACAACATCTGATTTTTTATCTGCTTTCATTTTGTAAGTAAAAACCAGATTTCCGTCTTTATTGATAAAACTGTTGTCTAATAAACCTTTCGAAGCATTTTTTGAAAGCTCCCGAGAAGTTTCTTTAAGCTGTTGGGCTTGTCCTGCAAAACCGAACAACATAACAGCCATTGCCATAGTAATACTATTTTTCATATTATTTGTTTTTATTGGTTAATTCTTTGCAAAGTAATTCACAAAATAAAAATCATACAATACGACTTTTGTATGATTTTTTCATGAAAAGATGTGATCGGGTGAGGTGATATTTTTAAAAGTGTCGTATTTGCTTGTTGAATCTACGCAATGACAAATAACTTACAGGTTAGGAACTCAATTCCTAATATGCAAGTTATTGATAAGTTTCACTTTCTATAAACCTTATTCAGTGCTTCGGTTCGGGTGTTTACCTGTAGTTTTTGGTAAATATTATAGATGTGTGTACGAACGGTGGTCGTGCTGATAAAGAGTTTGTCCGCAATTTGTTTGTAGCGGAAACCTTTGGAGAGCAAATCGAGGATTTCCTGTTCCCGATTTGATAATTTTTCGAGTTCTTTGTGTTGTTGCTGCTCGTGAAAAGACTGCACCACCATTCGGGCGATTTGGCTGCTCATAGGCGACCCACCCTGACAGGCATCATATATGGCATCTAAAAGTACAGACGGCTTGACCGATTTTACCAGATAACCCGTTGCTCCTGCTTTTAACGCCTTAAAAACGGTTTCGCTGTCTTCAAACGAAGTGCAAATCAAAAAACGGGTATTCGGGCAAAGCGGTTGGAGTGCCTGCACACAGTCGATACCCGATTTTCCGTCAAGGTGAATATCGGTCAAAACCACATCCAGCTCAAGGTCGGGAATGGCTTTGATAGCCTCATCTGCCTGATGAAAAACCGCTTCACAACAAAAACCCTCACTTTCGTTAAGCAGGTTTTTCATAGCCGTTGCCAGCTCCAAATCGTCTTCTATGATGCCTACCTGAATTTCCATAGTACAAAAATAAACGCTATTGTGATTCCGTTGTTACGACGAAAGTATGATTTTTCAGTTTTGCTGTATCAGCTGCTCCAAATCTATTGCAAGGGCAGTGGTTACTCCGTTGTGGCTTTCTGTGTTGAGGGTACCGCCTATGGTGGTCATCCGGCTTTGCATATTTTTAAGTCCGTTTCCGGAAAAAACGCTGTGGGTGTCAAAGCCTTTTCCGTTGTCTTTCATCGTGATATAAAGTTTGTTTTCGCTCAGGGAAACGTTAAGCTGAAACAGTGTAGCTTCGGAGTGTTTTACCACGTTTTGCATCGTTTCTTTCACCACCGAAAACAAGTGCCTGCCTGCCTCAGACCTGATTTTTTTCTGAGGAATATCCTCCGGAATGACAATATCGGTTTCGATGGAAAATTCGTTGAAATAATCGTTGGCAAACTCCCGTATGCGAATCAACAGGTTTTCCAGAGTGTTGTTGTCAGGGGTCAATGTCCAGATTAAATCCCGCATATTATCGACCAAGTGATAGGCGGTATGGTTGATGGCTTCTATCTTTGAGCGAAATTTCCCCTCTGCCGGAGCATTTTCCAGACTGTCTGTCAAAAAGCGAATCTTGGATAATCCCGAACCCAAATCATCGTGAATATCTCTTGCCATTCGGGCTCTTTCCTGTTCTTCGGCTTCTTTTACAGCCAAAATCCTCCGTTCTTCTGCTAATTTTTTCTCTTTTCGGAACAAAAAATAAACATACACAGCTGTTACCACAACCAACAGCAATCCGCCAAAGAGGACATAACTTTTAATTCGTGAAGTCATATTCTGTTTAGCAATTTCCAACCCATTTATTTCTTCTTGTTGCTGTAATAATTGAATGTGATTTTCTTTTTTTTCAACTTCATATTTTACTTCCATTTCTGCCAATTGCTCTGAACGTTGCAAGTTGATGAAATCGTGTTTTTCTTGTTCGTATAACTTAAAATAAGCCAATGCCTGAGGATAATTTCCCATTTTTTCATAAGCTGTAGAAATACCGCCATAGGTTTCAATCATTAATTCTTTGGCATCAATAGTTTTTGATTCTTGAAGAGCTTCCGTACATAAATCCAAAGATTTTTGGTAATTTCCTATTAGAGCATATAAATTACCCATATTGTTTTTAGTAACAGCAGCAATGTATTTGTCTTCTATTTTTTCTGCAAAAACCAAAGCTTTTTGGTAGTATTTCATTGACTCCTGATACTTTTCCAGATACTTATATACGATTGCCAGATTGTTATAAACCATCCCTAAACGGCTTTCATTCTTTTCTTCGAAATAAAAAATTTCTGCTTGACTATATGCTGCTATTGCTTTTTCGTATTGCTCTTGCTGTTCATAAACCACCCCGATATTGTTTAGGCAATCGGCTTTGAGCATTTTGTCATCGAGGTTTTGAGCATATTTCAGAGCGGTTTCATAATACTGCATTGCCTGCGGAAAATTCTTTTGTTCGCTGTAAAGCGTCCCGATGTTTTTCATCACTTTGGCAAGGTTCAGACTGTCGTTTGCCTTTTCGGAATGGGTAACCGAGAGCAGGTAACTGTCGAGTGCTTCACTGATTTCGCCCGTCATCGAAAGAGCATTACCGAGCTGGTTGTATTCCGTATAGATTTCTTCGGGACTGCCTTTTTGTGAGAAAATGGTCGTACTCTTTTTGAAAAACGAAACCGCCTTCTGGAAGTCGCCCTGAGCATAAGCCGTTTTTCCTTTTTTTGAGAAATACCGGGCAGAATCCAATGCGGTTACGGGTTTTTCACTCTGTGAAAAACCCAAGGCTGTGGTGAAATACAGCAAAAAAACCAA
The DNA here is from genome assembly GCA_041676345.1 of Flavobacteriaceae bacterium. Lineage (GTDB taxonomy): Bacteria > Bacteroidota > Bacteroidia > Flavobacteriales > Flavobacteriaceae > Flavobacterium. The sequence continues at coordinate 5,602 of JBAYSC010000055.1, forward strand.
CCGGGAAATCGTCCAATGCACCTTATTTTGTTGAAGTTACCTCAAAGATAATTCTTTTCCCGATTCAGTCAACCACCCTGTTAACATTTTTTTAGAACTTCTGTCTCCATATACGGCAAAATTACAACTATCACCTCTACACAACCTTAGCATAACGACTCTCACTGAAACTCCCGTCAGCAGCGGTCTGACCGTTGGTGCTTTACTTTCTCTATTTTTATATATATTAAATCAGAAAATAATATATATTATTTTTCATTTTTATATATATTATTTTCCAATTTAATATATATTATTTTTGTTACAACACGCTTGCTATAAGAGAAAAGCTCCCTTTAGACAAAGAGCTTTCAGGCTTGTTGTTGTAAAACCACAAGTTTTCAGGGTAAATTACGGAAACCGTTGGAGGAAAATTAGAAGCTATTCAACACTACCGAAAGCAGCACAGAAAGCAGAAAAGTAGAGAGTGCCAAAACCTTGAGTTCCGGGTCATATTGCTTTGGGTTTTGGTAGGCGTAAATTCGTTTCAGGTGAAGCAACAACGGTAGAAATCCTATCAAAAACACATATTGAACAGGCCGGAAGTCTTTCGCAAAAGCGAAAATCAAAAGCGAAAGCATTGCCAGAATCACTATCGTAAAGTGATATGCCTTTGCCTTCTTCCCTCCTATTTTTACGACTAAGGTGTTTTTATTAGACGTTCTATCAGAGATTTCGTCTCTCATGTTGTTCAAGTTCAAAACTCCGGTACTGAGAAACCCAACAGCACAGGCGGGCAACACCAACAGCCAGTCCATTTCTTTGGCATACAAAAAATAGCTTCCCAAAACACTGAGCAATCCGAAAAACAAAAATACGAAAACATCTCCGAGACCCCTGTATCCGTAGGCCGAATTTCCGATAGTATATTTAAGTGCTGCTACAATCGAACCAATTCCTAATACCAAAAACAATAAAGTATAAAAGAAATTATCTTTCCCAAACGAAATGTAAATCAACAAAACAGCTATCAGAAAAGTCAGAATACTGGTCAAGATAATTCCGTTTTTCATTTGTTTTACCGAAATGGCTCCGCTCTGAATGGCTCTTTCGGGACCAATTCGGGTTTGGTTATCGGTTCCTTTTACCCCGTCTCCGTAATCGTTGGCGAAATTCGACAGAATTTGCAGACCTAAAGTGGTGAGCATTGCTAAAGAGAAAATGCTCCAATCAAAAAGCCCCTGATGCATGGCATAAAAACTTCCTACGATAATCCCCGAAACCGAGAGTGGCAGGGTTCTAAGACGAGCGGCTTGTATCCAGTTTTTCATTGTTAAAAGTATAAAGGAACACTATGTTTTTGTCGTATCACATCCACGATTTATCGGAACTTTCTATCTGGTAAAGCCAATAATTTATTTTTTGGTTGATTTGAGTAAAGTTGGCAAACCGAAAACGAATATTCCCTGCTGCCGTATGCAAAATCACATGCCCGACATCAGAGCGTTTGTGCCATAGAAATTGTTGGGTGGTGATTGCCTGAATTTTGTGTGGCTCGATGATTTCGTGTTGTACCTCCCAGGCTCCACTTTTTTTGATAATAAAATCATCATTGACAAAAAGCCGATAGTTTTTAAAGCCTAAATATATAAACAACAAAGCAACAACCACATAAAGCGGAATCAACAAAAAGAACGACTGTAATTCTTTATTTATGAAAAAACCTGCCAAGAGAAAAGCGACTACAGGAACGAGCAGACCAAAGTAAACTCCCTTGAAAACATAGCGATAATTCGGGTTGAAAACCGTTCCTTTTTCTACTGCTTTGTCATAAATCACCCGCAGAATCTGCTCTTTTTCAAAGGTATCTGCTCCGGGAATTTCAATCACCGAACTCTCGTTTTTCTTTCCGTCTTGTTTGACTTCTTGTGAAGATGCCTGCTTGATTCTCATTTTCAACACATTCATTTTCTGTTGGAAAAAGTTGCGGCTATAAGAAACAATCTGAGCTTTTTTGGGGTTGAGCAGGGTGTTTTTCTTAGCGAAAAGTCCGTAAGAAATATGAAGCGATTGCTTTTGTTTGAGAATCTGAAAGTCGTAATACTTGATAATGGTTCGGATAAGGGTAACTAAGAAAGTGAGTATAAACAACCCGAAAAAGACAGCTAAAAAAACGGAAAACCCAAACGAACTTCCCTGATTTATATAGCGTTCCAGCTCTTCTTCTCCGAGGAATTCGCTCTCTACAAAATCCCTGATATTGTCATACAACGTAAAGAAAAAAGCAACCAGCACAGCCAGACTTCGCCTGTAGTTGGAGGTTAGCCCTACTTTCAGCAGTGAAGCGAGACTTATTTTGAGAAGGGGTTTTTGGGCAACTTCAGGCTCTTGGTCTGTAACCTCATCTTCTGCAACCGGAGTTTCTCTTTCCAAAAGTCGGGCTTTTAGAATCTGAGCCGAATGGTGGTCTATCGCCTTAATGCTCACTTCTTTGTCTCCGCTTCCGGCCGTGTCAACATTCAGGCTATATACTCCGATAAGTTTTTGAATAACCGACTGATTAATGTTTACCTGCTGGATTTTATCCAACCGGATAGAGAGTTTGTTTTTGCTGAAAACGCCACTCTGAACCACAAATTCCTGCTTTTCTTCATCTAAGAAAAAAGTAAAATTCCGATAGCGGAGATAGGCAACCAAACCAATAATGGCAAAAATCCCTAAAGCTCCCAAAAGCACAAACGGAATGGCTTTGGCAGGCATTCTATAGAGTGCAATAAAAAGCGGAACCCACATAGCACGGACAAACTTTTGCAGGGTATCGGTAAACATAATTACGATTCCTACTTTTGACTGTCGTTGTGGTTGATCGAATTTCAAGGTGGTAACAGTTATTTGGATGGATTAAAGTATTCTAAAGCTCAGGAGTTGGAGTATTTTCTTCATCTTTTGGCATAGAATCCGAAGTGAAATTGATGTTATTCATCAAAAACTCTTTAATACTGATGGCTTTTTCCCTTTCGATTCCCGAAACCGTCAAATCGCTGCTGTTGCCTCCTGCCGTATAAATTTCGAGGGCTGCCAGACCATACATTCTTGAAAAAACACCTTCGTTTACCGCAATGTGCTGGATTCTGTTAAAGGGAACAATGGTTGTTGTGGTCGCCAGAATTCCGCTGCGATACAGCAAATCTTTTTCTCTCAGGGCATAGCCTCGTTTTTTGAAGGCGATTCGGTTTATCCAAAGCAGGAAACCTCCGAAAAGCAAGATGAACAAGGGAATCAGTACATAAAACCAGATGGGCATTACTTCGGGAATGATAAAAGACAACACCCCAAAGCCAAGCAACAAAAACACAATGAAAATTGAGATGTTAATTGCCATTACATTCCAATATTTCGGGTGTATGAATTGGAAAGGCACTTCCTGATATTTCGGGAGTGAATCCATTTCGATTATTTCATTGGTGAAGTTCAAATTAGGTCTAAAACTATATTTCCTGCACTAAGAGCCAGGCATCTGCATTGATTTTTCTGATTTCTCTCAGATTCTGCTGAGCTTCTTCATAGGTCGTATAACTTCCGAAAAGCACAGGATAAAGTCCGTATTTGTTTTTCTCCAACTTTCGGGATTTAAACCCTTGTTCGCTAAGTTCTTTAAAAGCTTTCTCTGCATTGGCTTCTTCTCTGAAAGCCCCTGCCACAATGTGATAATGCAGTTTTTCTTCTTTTACCGTAAGGGTAACAGGAGTAGTATTGGGGTTTTCAAGTACGAAAGTCGCTTCCTGAATTTTGTTTTCGATTTCCTGCTGCACTGCCTGTTCTACCAGAAGCGTTTGCTGAGCTACTTGGTTTTGGTGGTAATTATTCGCAAAGAAAAGCCCCGCCCCAATTATTACAGCAGCAGCCACTCCATATTTAATAAACGGAGTTTTGGATTTGGCTTTGGTAATCGGGATAACTTTCGGAGTTTGGTCAACAGTAATTTCGGGTTTGTTTATCTCTTCAGAAGCCACTTCTTGTATATAATTTCTTCTGATTACAGGCGAAACCACTGCTGAAAGCCCGAAGGAATCAGGCAGATAATTGGCATTTTCTGAAGCGGTAAAAACCAAATTGTTTTCTGCATTCAGATGAATTTCGCCTATGTTTTTGAGTTCGAGAAGCTGGTTGCTCTCTAATGTTTTTTTCCAACGTGAAACTTCCTGCTGCAACAAGTTAACCGCTTCATTATATGGAATTTTAGCACTTTGAGAGATGTGATGAATCAAAAGCCCGTCATTTTTTCGGAGTAGCGAATTAAACGAAACGACTTTCTTAGGAGGATAAAACGTATAGGTATTCGGCTGTAATCTGGCAGGGCGAACCTCTGTCAAAAACGACCCGAATTCAGGTATGGTAACACATTCGTACCGATATAAAAGCTGTGCTATATATTTTTCTAACTTCATCAATGCAAAAATAAACATTCATATCAGGAAATAAAATTTTAAACCGGAAAGTTTTCAACATTACCACACAAATCAAATAGACTGTTTTAAACACAAAAAAAACCCTGACAAAATCAGGGTTTTTTTAATGAAAGTATTTTGTTTTTATTGTTTAATCAAGGTTGATGTATCAGAAATTTGCCCATCTACAATCAAAGCGACCGCATACATCCCTTGCGGATAGGTGCTCAAATCTAAGGTTAATTCCTCTTGATCGATATTCAGGATATAGTTATTAGAAATTCCGCTTCCGGCACCATAAAATCCGGTTACAGAGAGATAAGCCGATTCTCCTTTATTTATTTTATAAACCACTGAGGTCGAAACAGCAGCAGGGTTAGGGGAAACTTGTTTGATAGTATTCGGGTTGAGCTCTACATCTATTTCTACATAGTCTTTAAACCCGTCTGCCAAAGCTATAATTTCTAATTTATATTTTTCGGCTACTGCTACCGAAACTTCAAATTCGGCTCCTTCAAAAATCAGGTTTCCTTCATTATCATACCAATTATAAACGGCAGGTTCACCAATGGTTTCGGCACTCAAAACGATGGTTTCATATTTATCTACCTGTTTATCTCCACCTCCGTCTGCATAAAACAAAGCTCTCGGGTCTTTATTGATTTCAAAAGCTGTCCCTCCGATTATTTCGCCTGTTGAACTATTTTTCTGAACCACATGATAGGTATAGAGTGTTTTTTCGGTTACTTCTTTTGTAAGGAAGTTAAAGTGCAGATAAAGCGTTCCTATTTCGTTGCTTTGAAAGTTCAGGTTGTTCAATGAAGCATCGTCACCTGTAATCATCAAAAGATTTTCGCCTCTTTGAACAATATTATTTCCTTGTTTGCCTCCTGCCAGCCAAGCATCTAATAAAACATCATCTAAAACTACCCACACTTCGGCTTCTTCAAAAATTTTAGTTCCTTCTTCTTTGTCGTCTGAAATAAAATTTAAATTAAAAACATTCAATTCACCGGTTGGCCCTACAGCAATCACTCCACCTAAATTTCTGGTAGGATATTTTGAATTTATTACTGTTACGCTTTTTTGAGCAATATTATTATTGTAAGCAACATTTTGCCCTGTATTTTGGGTTTCAGAAAAAGTCATTATGTCATAATCAGATTCAATTCTTGCCAACAAACTATATTGCCAAGCCTCTCCCGACATACCTAAGTACAAACTCGGATGAGGAACCATCCAAGGCACTTGCACAATAACTTCCCCATCAGCTTGTATAACCGGAAGTGTTACTTCTCCTATTGGCTGACCTTTTATAGGACCGTTTGCTCCAAAGGTATTTTCTCCGTTCCAATCATCTTCCCATACGGAATATGTCATTATTTTAGACCAGTAAACCTTCACTTTTTCACCTCCCTGGCTAGCTGTACAGCTCTTATTAGTAACACGAACATATACATAATTTGGGCTTGTAGGGTGATAAATCGGATTTAGATGAGCTTCTATACCGTCTGGTTGGTTTCTAACCCAAATATTCGGACTTGCCCAAGGGTATGATGAATCTGTATTAGGCTCAGAACCTGCATCTTCCACAGAATCTTTAATCATCAAATCAACTACCCCTATCATTTGTTGTGCTGCTTGTACGGCTGCATCAGCATCCAAAAGCCCGTAACCCATTCGTTCATGCCATGTTCCGTTAGGTCTATCGGGATTATTTTCATAGGTGTATAAATCCGGTCTGTTTTTTTGAGCTGTTTGTTCGATAATATCACTTACTTCCTGTCTGGTTAAACAAGGGTTAACAGCAAGCATCAAAGCTGCTACTCCTGCTACCTGAGGAGCGGCATAAGAGGTCGCAACATTTTGTAAGTGTGCCATTCCACCACCATATTGAGTGGTTAACATATTCTGTCCGGGAGCTACAATATCCAATTCCGGACCAAAAGCCGACTCCATCCACCAATATATAGTTGGATCACCTGGATAAGTTACGGTAATATAAGGTGTATAAGCTCTTTCTCCGCTTTTGTTAATTGCTCCTGCAACTATAAATCCAGGGTGGAAGTTCCCCGGATATAATATTTCACGTTCGTTCCCTGCAGCAAAAACAACAACACTTCCTTTACCGTCTCTTCCGAAGGTCATCGCTTCTACAAGTGCTTCTTCTATAATAGAACTGTGAAGAAGAAAATGGTCAGTAGTTCCTTCTTTTACTCCCCATGAATTATTAATAATATCTGCTCCGTTTTGCCATGCCCAGGCTATTCCATCGGCCAATTGGGCAGCAATATCCCAACTTCTTAGAAAATTATGGCTCACTGCCATTAGTGTCGATTGAGGAGCTACTCCCACCATAGGATAATCATTATTCTTTATAGCCGCAGCCAAACCTGCAACCCGAGTTCCATGAGATAAATAAACAACAGCCGGAGAAGTCTGGGTTAAACAATCATAACTTTCAGCATAAATATTATCTTGCAAGTCAGGATGATCTGTTTGAATACCCGAATCAATTATAGCTATTTTTATTCCCGATCCTTCGGTTATTTCCCATGCGTCACAAGCATTTAAATCTATATCGGGATTATTCTGATGGTAAAGCGGCCAAAGTTTATGAAAATCAGGATCTGTTGCACAGTAAGAAGAAGGTGATGGCGGAGGAGTAATGTTTGGTTCTTCTTCCGATGTTTCCGGGTTGGACGCAAACTCAAACATAAAAGCAGGGTCTATATCGGCAAACAATTCGGTTTCATAAAACTCGTTTGACATATCCAGAGCAGTTCCTAAAGAAGCATTGTTCACAGAAATCACATACCACAAAGGCATATTGGGAATCTGTCTTTCTATCTGAACTCCTTTTTGATTTGCCAATTGTTGTAAAACGGTATAATCAGAAGCATTATTCAACTTTACATAAAAAAGATTAGATGTCCCTACTGAGGTGTAGTCACTGGTTTTAAAATACAACCCTACGTTTTTAATCTGTGGCTTTTGCCGTAAAGAGGTAAGTTTTTGTAGAAACTGAGCATCAGAAAGAGCGACTGCACTTTCCAATTTTCCGACTTTCTTTGACTGAACACCATTGATGTCTTCTAAAACGAAATCTTCAAACCCTAAGTTTGAAATAGAATTCTTTTGAAAATTTGCCGAAGTAAAAATATTTACTTTGCTTTTGTCTAAGGTTAAATAGACTTTTTGATTTTTGTAGTAGTAATAATAACTACTGTTTGAATCCTGAGCATTCATTGTAATAGCAAGGACAAATGCTACAACAGTAAGGTAAATTTTGTTCATAATATTGTAATTTTGGTGAGTTAATATCACAAAGATATACAAAAAAGAATCTATTTACTTATATTTTGAAATTATTTTTTGTAAAAAAAACCACATTTTTTTATCACAGACCTTTCTATTGTTTTCTAACACTCAATTCTTTACATTTTATTTATCTAACTTTTGCTGTGTTTTGAATTTTAGAAGTATATTTGTTTTTTTAGAAAAACCTTTACGATGAATTATATTCTCTTTGACGGAAACAGACGAAATGCACTCCTTCCGTTTACCTATACCAAACCCGTAGCTGATTTACGTATCGGAATACTCACTATCAGAGAAAAGTGGGAACATTATTTAGGAAGCACGACTACAACCATTACAGAAGACTATCTTTCTGATAAATTCCCGATGGTGGAAGCCAACGAAAATGTGTTAATCAATTCGAGTTTTTTACCAACCAAAAAATTAGTTGACCTTATAAAAGGACTACAAGAAAATCAGGCTATTATAAAAGGAGATGAAATTATTGCTTTTCATACGAAAAACACTCAGGAAGAAGTAGATTTTGACCAATATGAAATTATTGAATTTGAAGGTGACTGCTTAACCGTAGAAAACACCTGGGATATTTTTGCTAAAAACGACAAAGCCATTCAGGCTGATTTCGAATTGCTAACAAAAGACAGAAAATCACAACCTATACCCCAATCGGTAAACGTAATTGCTCCTGAAAATATCTTCATCGAAGAAGGTGCAAAACTGGAATTTGTCACCCTGAATGCTTCTACCGGAGTGATTTATATCGGTAAAAATGCTGAAATCATGGAAGGTTCGGTAATCAGAGGACCTTTTGCTTTGGGCGAAGAAGCTCAGGTGAAATTAGCCACTAAAATTTACGGAGCTACCACTGTCGGGCCTCATTGCAGAGTGGGTGGCGAAGTGAACAATTCGGTTATGATGGGCTATTCCAACAAAGGTCATGACGGATTCTTAGGAAATTCGGTTTTGGGAGAATGGTGTAATATTGGAGCAGA
>JBAYSC010000056.1:0-13848 GCA_041676345.1 Flavobacteriaceae bacterium
GGTTATGGTTATGGTTATGGTTATGGTTATGGCTACGGTTATGGCTACGGGGTGGAAGAAGAAAAACAACCGTGGTACAAGCGAATCTTCGGGTTTGTAAAGAAAAAATAACTCCGAAGAAATATTATTAAAAAAGCAGCAAATCACATCGACTTGCTGCTTTTTTAATATCAATCATCAATCCCCCCTGTCAGGCTGAGCAAGCCTGTACTAAGCTTGTCGAAGTATCGAAGCCCAAATCTCAAATTTCAAATTTTAAATCTGCAACCCAAGGTTATACCGCAAAGTTCCGCAGAGCCTACGCAAAAGTCCCGCAAAGTTTTTTTCACACTCCTACGTCTTACAGTCTTACGTCCTAATCCCGATAGCTATCGGGACTGCAATCTAATCCCGATAGTTATCGGGACGTTAATCTTCAATCATCAATCCTAAGGTTATACCGCAAAGTTCCGCAAAGCCTACGCAAAGTTCTATCATAGTCTTACGTCCTACAGTCCTACGTCTTACAGTCCTACGTCTTACAGTCTTACGTCTTACAGTCTTACGTCATAAAAAATCTCAAATTTCAAATCATCAATTCCCCGTCAGGCTGAGCAAGCCCTGTACTGAGCTTGTCGAAGTATCAAAGCCCAAACACTCCTGATATCTATCGGGACTGAACACTGCCCACTGATCACTGTAAACTGAACACTAATCACCGCTCCTTCACCAGGATCACCGTCCCTTTATAGCCTGTGGCAAGTTCCCATTGGTTGCTGCAAATAAGAGTGCCTTGGTCGTCATAGATTTGGAATTCTGCGGTATTGGGTCCCGAAGTGCCTTGGTTGAGGGCTAAGATTTCTATTTTGTTGAAGCCGTGTTGCAGGTCGATTTCCACTTGTTTGTAGGATGATTCGAGCAGTACGTCGTTATAGAGTATTCTCCCGTTCATAATAATCTGCACCCGGTCACCGTCAAAATAAATATGGTCTCTATACACCACCCGTATATATTTCGAATCCGTTTTAAAATCCCCGAAATACTGGTTGCGTTTAAACTGTTCCAAATTTTCCCGTTCTTCCTGTCTTAGCTCTTTGTTCAGGTTTTTTGCCACGTGTTGAGCCGGATTTTTAAATTCGGGTTTGTCAAAAATGCTTTTACCTTGAGTGGTAGCAAACTTCGGAAGTTCGAGTTCTCTTTCTGTTCCAAAATCAGAGAGTTTAGGGGCTTCTTCGGGAGTTAGGGGAGCTATATCAATTTGGTTTTCGTCTGCGGTAGGCTTGATGTCCAATACGGTAGTCCGTGAGGTTTCGGGTTGGGCAAAACTGCTCAGGCTACTCAGGAGTATGACAAAAAACAAAAAGATTTTCATGGTGTGCAAGTGTAATTTTCGGGTAAAACTAACAAAAAATATTCCAAAGATGTATGATTTAACTTTTTATTGATTCACAACCCGAATTTCGATAAATCCCAAATCATCAATCTTCACCCCATCGACGAATAACCAATTAACCAATAACCATCATAACCGATTAACCAACCTTAAACGTTAAACCTTAAACCAAAACTGAAATCCCAAACCCTAAGTCTTACGTCCTAAAGTCTTATTCCATCTCCAATCCACCACCCAATCTCAAATTTCAAATTTCAAATCTTCACCCATCGACGATAACCAACTAACCGACTAACCATCATAACCAATTAACCAATAACCATCATAACCAATTAACCAACCTTAAAGGTTAAACAAAAAACCAAGAAATCCCAAATCCTCCCCTTCTTTAAACATAATATCTTATTTTTGCACTCAACTAATTTTCTTACCCCACATTGATGACCGATTCTTTTTTCGATAAAGCACACCATTTGGCAAGGCAGATTCCCTTTGGCAGAGTTTCTACCTACGGGGCTATTGCCAAACACCTCGGGATGGCTCGTTCTGCCCGAATGGTAGGCTGGGCGATGAATGCTTCTCATAATCTCGATGATATTCCCGCTCATAGGGTTGTAAATCGGGTGGGTTTACTCTCCGGAAAGCATCATTTTGAAGGTACCAATCTGATGCAGCAACTACTCGAAAGCGAAGGAATCAGAGTCAAAGACAACAAGGTAGTTGATTTCAACAAACTGTTCTGGGATGATTTTAAGTAAGGCTAATTGCTATTTTATGAGAAAACTTCTTTTCGTTTTTATTTCTTTTTCTGTGTTCTCTCAAGAAAAAGTGCAGTTCCTTGATGCAGAAAATAGGCAACCTGTGGCTTATGCTGCTATAGCTCTTGGGGAAGGTTTTGGAGGTTATACAGATTTCGAAGGTTATTTTACTTTTCAGGAAAAGCAAACTTTTACGGTAAGCATGTTAGGATATAAAACCCTAAATGTTACTCAGGGAGATTTTAAAGAAGTGATTTTCCTCGAAGCAGAATCCTTGTTGTTGGATGAAGTAACGATTACTAAAAAGAGTGGAAAACGGAAAGTTAGTAAGCAAAAGCCGTATTGGAAAAATGCCACTTGGCTCGATGCTTTTACGCCACAGATAGGAAACGAAATTGCTGTTTTGATTCCGAATGAGAAGAAGCAAGAAATGACTCTTTCTAAAATCAGTATCCCGATTGCAACCAATCCATTCAGGATTTTTGACAAAGAGAGTCGAAAAAACTTAAATTCTCATGAAGAATTGCCTTATGCAATCGTTAGAATTCGTTTTTATTCGAATGAAAATAATAAGCCTTATGATGTTTTGTATTCGGATGAAATTATTGCGAATATTCATAACTTCAACAACAAATTTTCTGAGATAGATTTAGAATCCTACAATATCGATATTCCGGAAAACGGACTATTTGTAGGAATTGAATTTATTGGTTTTGCAGATAAAAATCAGAAATATGTTTATTTTCCGAACTATCGTTTAATAGAACGACACGGAAAAAAGATTAAATCGCCATATCCATTAGGAACTTGTATCCCGATTGATGTTAAGAAAAACAAAAGCCAACAGACTTTTATCAGGTATTCCGATTGGGATAAAGGTGGTGAGAAATTGCAATGGTTGCCTTTTACTGAAGAAAAGTTTCTGAAATTAAATTCCGAAATAGAAAAAAGAAAAGGTTCGGCAAATATTGGTTTGGGATATGAACTTAAAGTGTATGAATAGAGTCCCTTTCCCTGCTGTTGCCTGCAACTGTAAACTGAATACTCAACATTGAAGAACCTTAAACCAAAACCAAAACTGAAATCTCAAATTTCAAATTTCAAATTTCAAATCTCAAATCTTCACCCATCGACAATAACCAACTAACCGACTAACCATCATAACCGACTAACCATCATAACCGACTAACCATCATAACCGATTAACCATCATAACCGATTAACCAATAACCAATTAACCAATAACCAATAACCAATAACCAATCAACTTTAAACCCTAAATTCCCTATCTTTGCACCCAACAAATACCCAACAAACACCCAACACCATGTACATCGCCTACCATTTTACCATAACACCTCAGGAATCTCGAGAATTAGGAAGTGAAATCCTCTTAGCAGAACTTCAGGACACCGCTTTTGAGAGTTTTGAAGAAACCGAAACCGGATTATCTGCCTATGTGCAGGGCAATTTGCATACAGACGATATTTTGGCTGAGGTGATGATTCTGGAAAATCCTGAATTTCAGATTTCCTACGAAATCGAAGAGATTGCAACGGTAAACTGGAATGAGGAATGGGAGAAAAACTTCAACCCGATTCAGGTGGGAGAGGAGTGTTACATCCGGGCTCCTTTTCACGAAAGTAAAAACCTGAAATACGAAATCGTGATTGAGCCGAAAATGAGTTTCGGGACAGGTCATCATCAGACTACTTCGATGATGATTCAGCATTTGTTGGAAACGGATTTAGAAGGTAAAAAAACTCTGGATATGGGTTGCGGAACTGCAATTTTGGCTATTCTGGCAGAAATGAAAGGAGCCAAACCCATTGATGCTATTGATATCGACAATTGGTGTTATTTGAATTCGGTTGAGAATGCAGAGCGAAATAACTGTAAGGAAATTACGGTTTATGAAGGCGATGCTTCTTTATTGCCCGGAAAAAAATATGATGTCATCATAGCCAACATCAACCGCAATATATTGCTCAATGATATGCAGACCTATACCTCTTGTTTAAGCGAAGGAGGTTTGTTATTTTTGAGCGGATTTTATGAAGAAGATATTCCGTTTATTGATAAAAGTTGCCAGCAAAACGGACTGAAATTTCAAAGTAAACACCAAAAAGACAATTGGGTTGCCCTGAAATACGAAAAGTTATGAGTGCCAAAGAAAAAGTTTTAGAAGAAATATCCATCGAAGAATCGACTTCAGATATACATCATATTATTTTGTTTAATGATGATGTCAACACCTTCGACCACGTTATCGAAACCCTGATCAGAGTTTGCGAACACGAACCGCTACAAGCCGAACAATGTGCTATTCTGGTGCATTACAAAGGAAAATGTGAAGTGAAATCAGGTGACCTTTTTGAGCTTATCCCAAAATGTACCGCCTTGCTCGAAGCAGGTCTGAGTGCTGAGATTGCTTAGAGCCTGTTTAAATTTATATTGTGAGAATGTTTATAGCTTATTTTTGAGCGAGACAAGGCATATTTTCTTGAGATAGCGGTGTTCTATCTCAAGAAAATATAACGAAGTTGCAGCCAAAAAGAAGCATATACAAATTATTAGATAAATTTTAAACAGGCTCTTAATATATTAAGCTGTAAGTGAATGCACAACCTCGAAAAAATCGACACACAAATCACTGCATAAAAGTAATCTCAAATCCTAAGTCTTACGTCCTAAAGTCCTATGTCAAATCCCATCTCCAATCCACCACCCAATCTCAAATTTTCATCCCATCGACGAATAATCGACTAACCATCATAACCGATTAACCAAATGTCCGGTTAACCAACTTTAAACTTTAAACCTTAAACCTTAAACCTTAAACTTTGAATTTTAAACCAAAAAACTGAGAATCACCCCCCAATCTTCAATCACTACCTAAATCTTCACCCATCGATGATAACCATCATAACCGACTAACCATCATAACCGACTAACCAACTTTAAACCTTAAACCTTAAACTTTGAATTTTAAACCAAAAAACTGAGAATCACCACCCAATCTTCAATCACTACCTAAAAGCAAATCAGCGAATAAGCAAATCAGCGAATAAACAAATAAGTTGCTATTTCAACAAAGCCAATCGGGCAATATACTTCCCGACGACATCAAACTCTAAGTTGACTAAATCTCCAACTTTGATATTTTTGAAGTTCGTATGCTCAAAAGTGTAGGGAATAATCGCTACACTAAAGCTGTTATCCTCTGAATTCACAACCGTAAGGCTCACTCCGTTGACGGTTATAGAACCTTTTTCTATCGTAATATTTCCGGGAGATTTATCGTATTCAAACCTGAAATAAGTGCTTCCCTGAGCCGATTCTATCTCAGTGCAAACAGCGGTTTGGTCAACGTGACCCTGCACCAAATGTCCGTCAAGGCGGTCGCCAAGCTTCATCGCTCTTTCAAGATTGACAACATCTGAGACTTTCCACGACCCGATAGTGGTCTTTTCGATGGTTTCTTTAATGGCAGTAACACTATATTGATTCCCTTCAATGGCAGTAACGGTGAGGCAAATGCCGTTATGAGACACACTTTGGTCGATTTTCAGTTCGTTGGTGATTGCAGAACTAAGGCTAAGGTGTAAATTTTCCTGTTCTTTTTCGATTTTCGTAATAACTCCGAGAGTTTCTACAATCCCTGTAAACATATCTGATTTATTTTTCTAAATTTGTAGCTTCAAAGATAATGAAAAAACACAGATAATGGTAAAGAACACAGGAAATATCATCGTTGGAATTTCGATAGGCGATTTAAACGGAGTGGGCAGCGAAATCATTTTGAAGACTTTTGAAGACACCCGGATGCTGGAACTTTGTACCCCTGTGATTTTTGCAGGAACCAAAGTTTTTTCGTTTTTGAATAAAACCCTGCAAACCAATATCAATTTTTTCGGAATAGACCATATCAATCAGCTTGTTCACGGAAAAATAAATGTGCTGAACGTCTGGAAAGAGCCCGTAGCAGTAGAATTTGGCAAATCAGACCCCGAAATCGGGAAATATGCAGTGCTGTCGTTTAAAGAAGCTGTCAAAGCTTTGAAGAATGACGAAATAGATGTGCTCATAACAGCTCCTATCAATAAATATACAGCCGAATCCAAAGAGTTTCAATTTGCCGGTCACACCGAATATTTGGCACAAGAACTCCAAGGTGAAGCTCTGATGTTGCTCACTACAGATGATTTACGGGTAGGTCTGCTCACAGGGCATATCCCTTTACAGGAAGTAGCTTCAAAATTAAACGAAGATTTAATTCGTAAAAAAGCCCTCACCTTAGAAAAAGCCCTCATTCAGGATTTCGGAATCCATAAACCTAAAATTGCCGTGTTGGGGCTCAATCCACATTCGGGAGATGAAGGCGTAATCGGCAGAGAAGAAATCGAAATCATCACTCCTGCCATTCAAAAATTGTTCGATCAGGGGCATTATATTTTTGGGCCTTTCTCAGCAGATGGTTTTTTTGGTAGTGAAGCCTACAAAAAATACGATGCCGTTTTGGCAACCTATCACGACCAGGGGTTGATTCCGTTTAAGACGATTGCTTTCGGGCAGGGAGTAAACTATACGGCAGGTCTTGACAAAATCAGAACTTCCCCAGACCACGGAACCGCTTTTGATATTGCCGGAAAAGGCATAGCCGATGAATCTTCGTTCAGAGAGGCAATTTATATGGCTCTGGATATATACAAATCAAGGCTTGATTATGAGCAAATTAGCACGAATCCGTTGAAAATTACCGAAAAGCAATCGGAGAGGAGGTAGTTGAACATAGACCAGACAAATCAGAAGTTTAATGTCTTGTATGTGTGTTTTTAACACTTCCCAAAATTCGAGTAAAAGTTTAAAGTAAAATTGTTCGGAAATTTCGAACTTTATAAACCGGGCATTGCTCGGTTTTTCTTTTGTGAAAAATCATTAACTTTGCGTAAAGCAAATAGTTATGAGTATTACGGCAAAAAAAACAATAGACAAAGCTACGAGTGATAAAATCAGTTTTATTACATATATCGTTCCTGCATTTGCAGATGCCTATAAAATGAACGTACAGGAGGCTTTTTTTTATTTGAAAAAGTACGGAGGCTGGGAGTTTTTAAACAAGAATTGGTGGGCTTTGCATACAGATAATGTGCTTTATACGTTAAACGACATTTATGAAGTTTGTTACAAAAACGGAGGGAAACGATGATTGTTTATCACGGTAGCTACACAAAAATAGAAGAAATCGACCTTTCGAAATCAATCCCTAACAAAGATTTTGGAAAAGGATTTTATGTTACAAAATTCAAAAAACACGCAGAAGATTGGTCGGTTGTCATTGGGAATAAGTACAACACAAAGGGTTTTGTAACAGAATTTATTTTTTACGATTCAGAATTTACCGAAAGACTTTGTAAAGTAAAACACTTTGATGGTTATTCCGAGGAATGGCTTGATTTTGTAGTAGAAAATCGCAATCCGCTCGGTAATTCACACGATTACGATATTATTGAAGGACCTGTTGCAGATGATAAAATTCAAAATAAGATTACCGATTATTTGAATAAAATGATTAGCAAAACTGATTTTTTGGAAATACTGAAATGGCACGAACAAACACATCAAATCTGTTTTTGTACAACAAAATCACTACTGACTTTACAACGGACAGACCAAAAAAGAATATCAATTTTATCCCATATCGGAGAGCCAATAGTTGAGAAATTAGTAACCGATTATGATTTTGACGAACAAACAGCTTCTGACAAGTTTTTTACTTCTCAAACTTTTACTAAAGTATCTGATACTTCAACAGAGTTCTTCTTGAAAGACTGGACAGAAATTTACGAATTATTACTTTCCGAATTAAAGCTGAAATAATTCTCCGTAAAAATCCTTTGACTTATGGATAGAAAGTAGCATAAAAACAATTCAAATCAAAAAGATAAAATTTTTATTTTTAGTTCTATAATATTTTGTATATTTGCACGCTCAAAAGTTATCGACTATGGAATTGATCAAAGAATATGAGATTCCTTTTATTGGGTTGAAGTTAGGAAAACATCAATTTGAGTATCAGATAACAAACACGTTCTTTCAGGAATTTGATTATCATCAGTTTGAAGCGGTTTCCGTTAAGGTAGAGTTAACCCTCACTAAAAAAGAAACAATGCTGGAGCTTTCGTTCAGGCATTCGGGTTTTGTGAATGTTCCCTGTGATTTGACAGGCGAATATTTTGACCAGCCCGTCAAAGGAAAACTAAATCTGATTGTTCGCTTTGGCGAAGAATATAATGATGATCACGAAGAGTTGCTTATTTTGCCTCACGGAGAATACCAGCTGAACATCGCTCAGTATATCTATGAGATGATTGTTTTGTCTGTTCCGGTAAAAAGGGTTCATCCGGGCATAAAAGACGGAAGTATAGATGTTTCAAATTATGAAAAATACATCACTTATGAGCAACCCGAAGATAAAGAAGAAAGTGAAACAGACCCAAGGTGGAATAAATTAAAAGAATTATTAAACGACAATAACAATAAAAAAAGTATATAAAGATGGCACATCCTAAGAGAAAAACCTCGAAAACCAGAAGAGATAAAAGACGTACTCACTACAAGGCTACGGCTCCTCAGATTGCTACTTGTCCTGTAACCGGTGAAGCACACCTGTATCACAGAGCATACTGGCACGAAGGAAAAATGTATTACAGAGGTCAGGTAGTGATCGACAAACAAGAAGCTGTAGCATAACCTGTGTGGTAAACGACAATTTAAACTCTCATCGGCTGAGAGTTTTTTTTGTTTATAACATTTTTGTTGGAGTTTAAATTTTTTTATTAACTTGCAATTTCTTTTCCGATAGGTTTTTCGGAAAAGAAAAAAACTGTTTTTTATGGATAAAATTTCAGCTGCCATAACTGCTGTGGGTGCCTATGTACCTGACTATGTGTTGTCTAACCAAATATTAGAGACCATGGTTGATACCAATGACGAATGGATAACCACCCGTACCGGTATCAAAGAGCGGAGAATCTTGAAAGAAGAAGGAGCGGGAGCTTCCTATATGGCTATCAGAGCAGCCCGAAATCTCTTTGAAAAATCGGGTGTTGACCCCAAAGAGATTGATTTGGTTCTGGTAGCAACAGCTACGGCCGATATGCCTGTAGCTGCTACGGCTGTTTATACGGCTACTCAGATTGGAGCCGTTAATGCCTTTGCCTATGATTTGCAGGCTGCCTGCTCGAGTTTCCTTTACGGAATGTCAACCGCTGCTGCCTATATAGAATCGGGCAGATACAAAAAAGTATTGCTCATCGGTTCAGATAAAATGTCTTCTATTATTGACTACACAGACAGGGCTACCTGCATTATCTTCGGAGACGGAGCAGGAGCAGTGCTTTTTGAACCCAATACCGAAGGTCTCGGATTTCAGGACGAATACCTCAGAAGTGACGGAGTCGGGAGAGAGTTTCTCAAAATCGAAGCAGGAGGTTCTATACTTCCGCCATCTGAAGAGACGGTCAAAAACAAACAGCACTTTGTACATCAGGACGGGAAAACCGTTTTCAAATATGCCGTTTCCGGTATGGCAGACGTGAGCGAAAAAATAATGCAACGCAACGGGCTTACAAAAAATGACGTAAACTGGCTGGTGGCTCATCAGGCAAACAAACGAATTATTGATGCTACAGCTCAGCGAATGGGCTTAGACGAATCAAAAGTGCTGATAAACATTCACCGCTACGGAAACACCACTTCGGCAACCCTGCCTTTATTATTAAGTGATTTCGAAAAACAACTCAAAAAAGGAGATAACCTGATTTTTGCTTCTTTCGGAGGCGGATTCACCTGGGGTGCTATCTACCTGAAATGGGCCTATGACACAAAATAAACAAACTATAAAACTATAATTCACAATACTATGGATTTAAAAGATATTCAGAACCTAATTAAGTTTGTGGCCAAATCGGGAGCTACGGAAGTAAAACTCGAAATGGACGATGTGAAAATCACCATCAAAACCACATTAGAACACGATGCCGAACCTACGACCTATGTTCAGCATATACCGATGCAGGGAGCAATGCCTCAGATGATGGCTCCACAAGTAGCAGCTCCGGCTACAGAAAACCAGCCGGCAGCAGAAAAAACCGAAGCAGCCGAAAATGCAAAATACATCACCGTGAAATCTCCGATTATCGGGACCTTCTACAGAAAACCTTCTCCCGACAAACCGGTGTTTGTTGAAGTGGGGGCAACCGTTGCTCAAGGCGATGTATTGTGTGTGATTGAAGCAATGAAACTCTTTAACGAAATCGAATCGGAAGTATCAGGAAAAATCGTAAAAGTATTGGTTGACGACAGTTCTCCTGTAGAATTTGACCAACCTTTGTTTTTAATTGACCCGTCTTAATAAGATAGTTAATAGAAAATGGTTGATAGTTAAGTGTCAGACGATTGGCAATTAACTAATAACGATTAACCAATAACTCTTAACTAAAAACAAACACTATGTTTAAGAAAATACTAATCGCAAACAGGGGAGAGATAGCCCTTCGGGTTATCAGAACCTGTCGGGAAATGGGGATAAAAACCGTAGCGGTTTATTCCACAGCAGATGCAGAGAGTCTGCATGTTCGGTTTGCTGACGAAGCCGTTTGCATCGGGCCTCCTCCGAGCAATCTCTCTTATTTGAAAATGTCAAACATTATTGCAGCTGCAGAAATCACCAATGCAGATGCCATACATCCGGGCTACGGATTCTTGTCAGAAAATGCCAAGTTTTCTAAAATCTGTCAGGAAAGCGGAATAAAATTCATTGGGGCTTCGCCCGAAATGATTAACAAAATGGGTGATAAGGCTTCTGCCAAAGCTACGATGAAAGAAGCAGGAGTACCTACGGTTCCCGGTTCAGACGGAATTCTGGAATCGTTTGAGCAAGCCAAAAAAATAGCCAAAGAAATCGGTTATCCGGTTATGCTGAAGGCTACTGCAGGTGGTGGAGGAAAAGGAATGAGAGCGGTTTGGAAAGCCGAAGAACTCGAAAAAGCTTGGGAAAGTGCCCGCCAGGAAGCAGGAGCTGCTTTCGGGAATGACGGAATGTATATGGAAAAACTCATCGAAGAGCCTCGTCATATCGAAATTCAGATTGTGGGAGATGCCTACGGAAAAGCCTGTCATTTGTCCGAAAGAGACTGTTCGGTTCAAAGACGTCATCAGAAGCTTACCGAAGAAACTCCTTCGCCTTTTATGACCGACGAACTTCGTAAAAAAATGGGTGAAGCAGCCGTGAAAGCAGCCGAATTCATCAAATATGAAGGTGCAGGAACCGTAGAGTTTTTGGTTGACAAACACCGAAATTTCTATTTCATGGAAATGAACACCCGTATTCAGGTAGAACACCCGATTACCGAACAGGTAATTGATTATGACCTGATTCGGGAGCAAATCTTAGTTGCCGCAGGCGTGAAGATTTCAGGAAAAAATTACTTCCCGAAACTGCATTCCATCGAGTGCCGAATCAATGCAGAAGACCCGTTCAACGATTTTCGCCCTTCACCCGGAAAAATCACAACTTTTCACGCTCCGGGAGGTCACGGTGTACGCCTTGATACCCACGTGTATGACGGCTATGTGATTCCGCCTAACTACGATTCGATGATTGCCAAGCTCATCACCACAGCACAAACCCGTGAAGAGGCAATTGCGAAAATGAAAAGAGCTCTGGATGAATTTGTTATCGAAGGTATCAAAACCACGATTCCTTTCCACAGACAACTCATGGACGAGCCTGATTATGTGGCAGGAAACTACACCACCAAGTTTATGGAATCTTTTCAGATGAAATAATATAGTATAAAACCCCGTTTTGATAGCGGGGTTTTGTTTTGTAAAAATGCCTTATATTTGTAGAACTTACTAAAATTATTAAGCATGGACTTGACTATTAGAAAATACAGGTTTATTGAAAAGTTTATGAAATTTGTCAACAACGATAATATTAAACTTTTTGAAGAGTTCTTGTCTGAAAAAGCAAAAACCGAGGAAATAGTAGCCTATACGGTACAGGGACAACCCCTGACAAAAGAACAGTATAGTAAAGAAATACGACAGGCAGATGCTTCGATAGATTCAGGACAATATACTACTGTAGAAGATTTGGAAAAAGAGGTTAAGAATTGGTGATATGCCAAAGCCAAAAATTGAAATACTTTGGTCTGATGGGACAAAAGCAGATTTGCTCCATATTTTTAATTGGGTCAAAGAAGCTTCCGGGTCACTTGAGGTGGCTATAAATATAAGAAACAGTATAATTCAAAGAAGTAAGGAAATACATTTTGTTGAGCAATATCAGACAGATGAATATTTAGGCGAGCCTTTTCGCAGAATGATAGTACATCACTATAAAATAATTTACAAACCCCAAAATAATCTTCAAATAAGAATTCTAAAAATATTCGACACACATCAAGACCCTAAAAAACTAAAATAATGAACAAAAAAATCATTACCACCGCTCTCATATTGGGAATCTTAGCAATTATTTTCGGGGCTTTCGGGGCTCATGCCTTAAAGAAGTTCCTGACGGCAGACCAGTTGGTCAGTTTTGAAACAGGGGTGAGATACCAGATGTATCACGCTTTGTTTTTGCTCTTTCTGGGGGGTACACACAAGATTTCCGAAAGGCATAAAAACGCTATCTTTGTGCTGATTTTAACAGGGGTGATTCTCTTCTCGGGTTCTATTTATCTGCTTACTACCAAAGAGATTACCTCAGTCGATATTTCTCCCATAGCATTCATCACTCCCATAGGCGGATTACTGCTCATCTCAGGGTGGGTAGTGCTGTTAATTAGTTTTATCCGCAAATAAATGATATTTTTTGTCAAAAAAACAACCTTATATATTTTTAATGTTTACTTTTGTCGAAAATTTCGCAACACACAATATTATTAAATAATGGATACACATATTAATTTAGCGAAAACGATTTCGCTGGAAAGTTTAGGTATTACCAATGCCACAATCAATTATCAGCTTTCGCCCGATGCACTACACAGCATTACCTTAGAAAAAGGTCAGGGTGTTGAAAACTCAACAGGAGCTTTGGCGATAAATACAGGAAAATTTACCGGAAGAGCACCAAAAGACCGCTTTATCGTAAAAGATGCTATCACCCAGGACAAAGTTTGGTGGGGTAACGTAAACCTCCCTTTTGATTCCGATAAATTTGAAAAACTATTCAACAAGGTTGCTGCCTATCTCTCAGACAAAGAAATCTATGTGAGAGACAGCTATGTTTGTTCAGATAAAAACTATAAAATGAACGTAAGGGTGGTTGCCGAGACAGCTTGGTCAAACCTTTTCTGCTACAATATGTTCCTTCGCCCTACTCAGGAAGAACTAACCAATTTCACTCCCGAGTGGCATGTGATCTGTGCTCCTGAATTTATGGCAGACCCACAGACAGACGGAACTTCAAATCCGAACTTTGCTATATTAGATTTTACCCGTAAAATCGTCCTGATAGGCGGAACCGGATATACCGGAGAGATGAAAAAAGGAATCTTCTCTGCTCTGAATTTTATTTTGCCTGTTTTCAAAAACACCCTTCCGATGCACTGTAGTGCAAACGTGGGTGAAGACGGAAATACCGCTATTTTCTTCGGACTTTCAGGAACCGGAAAAACAACCCTTTCGGCTGACCCTCACAGA
>JBAYSC010000057.1:0-13300 GCA_041676345.1 Flavobacteriaceae bacterium
AAGCGAAAAATGAATATTTTTGTTCTGTTTGAAGGCTTTTTTGCACTGCATAGCAGCGCTACGGAGTAAGAAAAAGACAAAAAACAGGGCAAAAAGAACATTTTTTTAGCCAATTGAAAAAAGGTTAAATCACTTCAAAAAATGTTTTTCGGTAGTGTTGTCTTCAGGATAGCACTACCGATTTTTCTCCACACTTTTCTGAAAATAAAAAGCAGGAACAAAAAGCAGCAAAAACAAAGGCTGAATCAAAAACCTTCTTACATAAAACAGTACAAAACTGTTGTCTGAGTAATTTACGATATAGAAAAAAGCAGCAAGCAGTAGCACAAAAAACACTGAATAAAGAAACGAAGCTACTTTCAGAAATTCCTTATTTCGGAATAAGACAAATATGATTCCTAACGACAACACCGTGTTTAGAAAATAACGTAAAAACAGGTTGAAAAAGAGTTTGAAACTCTCAAATTCCGGAAAGGGCTGACTCTGATAAGCTCCTTTAAAATAACTCAGAAAAGGGTCATAAAACCACCGGCTTTCAAACAATCGGATAAGGGCAAACCCGATGATAAAAGGGACAATATAGAGCAGAGTTTTAGGGAGTTTCATTGATTTTCTTAGGAATAAAACCGGAATATTTCTTGACCCAAACAATCCAAAGTACAAAGACAAATCCGTAGATCACAAGCGGAAAAAGCACTCCGTGAATCAGGTGATTATATTGTGGATGATAATATAAAAAGTAAGACAGAGCTGCTATTCTGAAAACGTTGAGAATGTGAATAAAGACCACTCCGCTCAGGATAAAAAGCAGTGTTTTTTTAAAATTTCCGGCAAAGGCAATCACAAACGAAGCAAACAAAATCATCACACTCACAGCATTACAGCCTTCTACGATTCGGGCGACATAGCGGTCGATGAAAAAAAGTCGTGTCCATTTTTCGCCTTCAAACTTGTAGATTTCGGTTTGCCCTCCCAACAGGTTAGAGATATATTTCACCTGATGTGAAATGTGTTCGGTAACAGGATCAACCGGATAGGTTTGGTTTTCGTAAAGCGATAAATACTGATTATACACAAACGAAAGCACTCCGTATGAAACGAAAAACACCAATAAAAACCTCAGGAAAGGGCGATATGTGATGAAATATTTTTTCATGGCTATAAACAAAAAATGTAGTCCTGAGGACTACACTTTCATAATTTCTGCTTCTTTCTGGCTCAGGAGTTCGTCCACTTTTTTAATGTAAGTATCGGTGAGATTCTGAACGTCTGTTTCGCCTTTTTTGCAAATATCTTCTGCCAGACCGTCTTTTTCTAATTTTTTAATTTCCGTATTGGCATCTTTTCGGGCATTTCTGATTCCGATTTTGGCATCTTCAGCTTCTGATTTTGCTTGCTTTACAAGCTCTCGTCTTCGGTCTTCTGTCAAAACCGGAATGTTGATGATGATGTTGTCTCCGTTATTCATCGGGTTAAACCCAAGATTGGCAAGCATAATTGCCTTTTCGATGGGGTGTAACATATTTTTTTCCCAAGGCGAAACCGTTAGTGTTCGGGCATCGGGCACATTGATGTTTGCCACCTGAGAAAGCGGAGTCAGCGAACCGTAATATTCTACTTTTACACTTCCGAGCATTGCAGGAGAGGCTTTCCCGGCTCTGATGTTTAAGAAACTTTTATCCAAATGAACCAAAGCGTTTTCCATTGATTCTTTGGCACTGTCGAGTATAAATTCTAATTCTTCCATTTTTTGTTTTGTTTCAATGTTTTTGTTTCGTAGAGACGGATAATTATCCGTCTCTACAGAATTATATTGTTACCACCGTTCCTACATTTTTCCCTTCACAAACATCCAATAAATTGTCGTCTTTGTTCATATCAAACACCACAATCGGGAGTTTGTTTTCCTGACTCAGGGTAAAAGCGGTTGTGTCCATCACGTTCAGCCCTTTATTCAAAACTTCATCAAAAGAAATTTGGTCAAATTTTGTAGCTGTTGGGTCTTTTTCAGGGTCGGCTGTATAAACGCCATCTACTCTTGTCCCTTTTAAAATCACATCGGCTCCGATTTCGATTCCTCTCAAAACAGCAGCCGTATCGGTTGTAAAATATGGGTTTCCGGTTCCTGCCCCGAAAATTACGATTCTTCCTTTTTCCAGGTGGCGAACAGCCCTACGTTTGATGTATGGTTCTGCGATAGCTTCCACTTTGAGGGCAGTTTGCAATCTTGAGAACATTCCTTTTTCTTCCAAAGCTCCCTGAAGTGCCATTCCGTTGATGATAGTAGCGAGCATTCCCATATAATCGCCCTGCACTCTGTCCATTCCGTTGCTGGCTCCCGATACGCCTCTAAAGATATTTCCTCCTCCTATTACGATAGCAATTTCAACTCCTTTGTCGTGAACTTTCTTGATTTGGTCTGCATAATCTGAAAGTTTTTTTGGGTCGATTCCATATTGTCGGTCTCCCATAAGTGCTTCTCCGCTTAATTTTAGGAGGATTCTTTTGTATTTCATAGCTGAATTTGTCTTGAATGGTGCAAATATAGTTATATTTCGCTTATACGAAAACCAAGTTTTTTTAAATCTTCCCAAAATTTCGGATAGGATTTCGAGACGACTTCTGCTTCTTTAATAATCAAATCGGTTTTTAGTGCCAACGGAGCAAAAGCCATTGCCATTCTGTGATCCTGATAGGTCGAAAGCCCTTCTCTGTCTTCCCAAACAGGAGTTGGGTTTGGTTCTAAAATCAGAGAATCCGCTGTAATTTCAACTTTTCCGCCTAACTTTTCGATTTCGTTTTTCAAAGCGACAAGTCTGTCGGTTTCTTTGATTTTTAACGTATGAAGTCCGGTTAACTGACAACCGATTCCCAATCCGAAACAAGTAACCGCTATGGTTTGGGCAAGGTCGGGTGAGGATTTTAGATTTAGGATTTTAGATTTAGGATTTAGGATTTTAGATTTGCTCAGGGTTATAGACGAATTCTTGTTAAAGGTCGTTTCAACTCCGAAGTCTTTGTAAATCTCAACCAGAATTTTATCTCCCTGCAGGCTGTTTTCTTTGAAAGAAGACAAAGTAATCTCTGTCCCGACTTCAGACAAAGCAATAATAGAATAAAAATAGGAAGCACTGCTCCAGTCGCTTTCTACAAGCCCCCTAACCCCCAAAGGGGGAACTTCTAACGGATAAATTTTTATGACTTTTTGACTGTCTTTTTCCAACAATACTCCCCTCTTTTGGAGGGGTTGGGGGAGGATGTTTAGCAAAGCCAACGTCATTTCGATATAGGGCTGTGAAGTGATGTTGCCTTCAAGGGTAATTTCGAGTCCGTTGGGGAGTTTTGGAGCAATGAGCATCAAAGCCGAAATATATTGGCTGCTCACATCAGCAGGAATCGAAATCTTGTTTTTGGTGAGTTCACTTCCCTTAATTTTCAAAGGTGGGAAGCCTTCTTTTTCCAAATAATCGATATGAGCTCCCAATTCTCTTAATGCCTCAACCAAAATTCCGATAGGTCGTTCTTTCATACGATTGGAGCCTGTGAGTATGACCTCTCTGTTTTTTTGAATGGAAAAATAAGCTGTCAAAAACCGCATTGCTGTTCCTGAATGGTGAATGTCGATGGTGTTTTGAGTACTTTCTAAAGCTTTTTTCATCAAAACCGAATCCTCAGCCTCTGAACTGTTTTCAATAGAAATCTCAGGGAAAAGTGCCTGTAAAAGCAATAACCGGTTGGTTTCAGATTTTGAACCCGAAAGAATAAGGTGAACGTTTTTCAGTTCTGGGTTATGTGAAAGTTTCAGGTTCATTTTTTCTTCAAAACAACTTTTTCGTTTTGTTTTTCTACAATTTTCTTGAAAAAATCTTTCAGTTCCTGATAATGTAACTCCGAAACAATCGCTGTATTTATCGTAAAATCTACAACCAACTGAATTTGAGTTTCCGTGTTGCTGAGAAGAAACTTAAAGCTTCCCATATTATCTCCAAACATCAGATGAATAGATTCCGGGATAGACTCTATTTCGTAGCCTTCGGGAATGGTATAGGTCAGGTTGTATTTATCGTGATGAGGAAACACAAAATCTATCGGATAGGTTCTTTCTTCCTGTACAAACGGATTTTTCGTACGTTTAAAAAACCACATCGGAGAGAAATATATTTTATCGGCAATAATGTCAACAGCATTATTGCTTTTGAAAGAGAAATTCTCCACCACAGCTTTTGAAAGGTCGTCAAAATTAGAACGGCTGTAATCATCTTCTATTTCAATTCCGGAATATCTTTTTTCTAAGTTCTCTAAATAGGAATCTTCCGAAATCCCGTTGTAATTTTCTCTAAACAAAAAAGCATTGTAATCGAAGTGATTTCGCCTCATTTTTGCTGAAATTTCTCCTGTTTCTTCCATTTTTCCAATCAGGGAAATTACGTCTCTGGAAAGCGTTTTAGGCATTAAATCGACATCGACAGTGGTTTTGTTTTCCCGAATGAGCCTTCCCATCCAGTTTAATGTTCTCACGGGAATAATATCAGGGGCAGAGAAAGCAGACGTAGCATCAAGAAGAATAAGGTCGTTTTCGGTTTCAACGGCAGCGATGACATAATTAAAGGCATTAAGATTGGGAAAAACCGCTATTCCGTTGCTTCGGGTACTGACAAGCACAGGGTTTGCATTCAGCCCTGCATAACGGAGCATAGCCGTAAGCATCAGATTGATTTCAGCCACATTTCCCGATTTGTTTTTATATGCTTTTTTTACTCCGTCTTTACAGTAATAGCCGTAATTTTCATTCCAAACCACTTTGTTTTTTACGAAATTGAGAACCGTGTTTATTTTCTCGTCTCGGGACATTCCCGTGGTGAGAATCGGACTTAAATCATCTTCAAAATAGGATTTTTGATTGAGTTCTTTCCCAAAATCGGGGTTGTCGTAAATGGTTTTAGCAAGGTCTTCCCAAGAGATGGAATAATCTTTTTGATTGTTCGGATATTGAATCCGCACTAAATCGTGTTTTACTGAAGCGACATAGTTTTGTATGTTGTTTACATATTCTTCCTGTTTGAGAGCGGGAAGGTTTTTTGCGGTATAAAAGGTTCGCACTTCGTTATAACTGATACTTCCCGTCTGTGTTGCCCCCAGATTTTTTGTTCCGTAGCTTGTCGTAGTAGCAGTTGTAACACCTTTTTGAATTGCTTTTGTTTCCTGTTGTATGCCAATTTCGGTAGAGTTTAATGAAGTTCTGTAAATGTAATATTGCGGAATATACACACTATATTCTATGCTATTGACCGGAATTTCATACTGAAAATACCAGTCGGGAATAGAGTTCAGATAAGGTGTTTTATAAACATATTTAAACTCAACAACCGAACCTTCTTTGACGTTGGGCAGCACTATTTTTTTACGGCTCCAGTTGTCACTCATTTTTTCTTCAAATTCTCCCTCTTTTTTTATTTTGGTTCTTTCCACTTTACCGTTTACCAGATTAAAAGTAGCAGCATCATCAAAGAGTAAAGTCTCTTTTTTTCCGCCTGTATAATAGGGCATGGAGAAATTGGCATAATCCAAGCCTTCTTTTTTATAAATTTTTAGACGTACTTCTACTTCGGTAACCAGAATAAATTCCGTTTCGCTATCCAACTCAAAACGGGTATTGCCTTTTTTGTATAAAATAGCAGCTACAGCCGAAGTATCTGCAGGATGAAAACTCTCTTCAAGTTCTGCTTTAGAAACTTTTCCTAACCGGAAATCCTGAGCATTGGAAAGAAAAGTTATAAAACATAGAATAAACGAGATTTGGTATTTGAAAGTCATAATTTTTAAAGGATTAGATTTTGGTAAGTATAATTTTTTCATTCTGTTTGTCAATCATTTTTCGGTAAAAGTTTTTCAACGAATTATAATAATCGGTTGAAAAAACAGCTGCATTCATATTAAAATCTCCGGTAACCGTTAGTTTGCCTTGGCTGTATGAGCTTTCAAATTTATAGGATGCGATTCCGTCTTCAATATTTACACTTAAATTTTCAGGAACATATTCGAGGTTATAATTTTCGGGAAACTCTATAATAACGACATATCTTTTCTGGAACGGAAAAATAAAATCGATAGGATATTTTCTGTTTTCTTCGGTAAAAGGATTGATGGTTTCTTTTAAAAATAAAAACGGAGAAAAATAAATTTTATTTTCTGTAACATCACAACACCCCGAAGCATTAAAGCTGAATTCTTCTATAATGGTTTTAAATTCGTTATCGGTATCTGTTTTTTGATAATTGTCGATTTCAATTTTCAGTTGATTTTCGATGCTTTCTATTCTTTTTGTTTGGACATTTTCATTTTCATGAATTGAGGAAGAAGCCAATGCTAAAGAATAATAGCCTTGTGTAATCTGTTTTATTTTTCCTTTTAAAAATCCTTGTTCGTCAATAGTAGTCGCTCCATAAACCATTTCTTTTGATTTGTAGTCAGGAATTAAGTTTACTTTCCGAAAAGAATAATCTTCCCTAATAAGCCAACCTGTATGGTTGATTGTTCGGATAGGGCGAATAAGAGTCGTACTGTTTTTGTCTGTAGCATCAAGCAAAACAATCTTATCGTCAAGTTCGACACCTGCAATGACACAATTCAGATTGCTTAAATTAGGGTGCAAAACCAGCCCATAGTTCCTTGTGCTCAGCAGCACCGGATTTGCCCTTAATCCTGCTTCTTTCAACATAGCGACCAATAATAGATTCATCTCAGCAAAGTTGCCTGATTTGGATTTCATTACGTCTTCTAATCCGTCTTTAGAGCAATATATTCCTCGAGTGTATTTATTCCATTTTATGTTGTTTCTGACATACAAAAAAACAGAGTCTATTTTTTGGATATCCGTAAGATTACCCTCCTTAATGCTGTTCTTTAATGTAGCCGGTAAATATTTTTTGTTGATGATTTGCTTTCCGAAATCATTATCCTGATAGAGTATTTTGGCGATTCCTTCCCATGAAGCAGCTATTTCTGAGGGGAATTTTTTGTTCATTTTCTGCTCAAGGAGTTCGTGCCTTACCGAAGCAATATATGTACTTTTATTTCCCATATAAGGTTCGGGTTTAAATGCAGGAATATCTGTAGCCCTCATATAGAGGTAATTTTCTTCGAAAAGAATGGAATTGCTTATTGTTGCACTTTTATTGTTTTTGTTAACTCTCTGTGAGGATTTAATATCAATTCCGTTTGGAGTGGTGATGTGAGAATAAACCAGATAAGTGGGATTCAGAAACTCATAATAAGAAACCTTTACGGGTATTTCGTCTTGAAATCGCCAATCTTTTACATAAACAGAACCATAGGATTTAATGAGATATTTAAGTTCTATAATTGATCCTTCTTTTACATCGGGGAAAATATTTTTTTTTATATTTATTCTTTCTCCTGTCTGATCAAAAATTCCTTCTTTTTTTACTTTGGTTTTGACAATTTGATTTTCTTTAAGGCTAAAGGTGTTTGCTTGTTCAATTTCTAAGGATTGGTTGTATTCATTATACGGAATTTCAACATTGGCATAATCAAGTCCTTCTTTCTTATAAATTTTTAGTTTTAACTCTACGGAATATACGGCTGTATGTCCTCCATATACGTTTACCTCAAAATAGGTTGTTCCCTTTTTGAATAAATAAGCAGCTACAGCAGCACTATCTGAAGGATAAAAACGTTCTTGTATCTCTTCGGTAGTTACATTATTCAACCTGAGCTCCTGAGGATTTGCCTCAAAGCCTGAGAAAATAAATAAAAAAAATAGCAGCCTTATTTTAAACATTTATTTTTTGATTAAAACCACTTTAGCATTGTCATTTCGTGCAATCTGCTCCCGGAAATTGCGAAAATCTTCATATTCTTCTCTCGGGTAGCTTCCTTCATAAGTAATGAGGCTCCTTTTGTAGATTAAAGTAGCATCTTTGAGCGTATATTCGGTTTTGTATGTTCCGAATTTGGTGCTGATTTCGACATTTTCAGGCAGGGTTTCTACTTCAAACTCCTCAGGTATAGCAATCGTAAATTTATCGGTATCACTAAACCCTCTATTGATTTCAAAAGGATTCAGCCTGTTTCTGTAACGTTGTGGAATACGGGAATATTGATTAAATGGGTTCACCGCAAAGATCAATCTTTCTCCACTTTTTTGAGCATAATTTTCAGCCTCTAGATTTATTTTTTCGCTAAATTCAATCTGTATTTTATTGTTGTTGAGCTTGATGTCTTTTAAAACGAGATTGTTTATGGTATGAAAATAGCTTTTGTAATGCTTTTTTAAATCATCATTTGACTGTCTGTCTAAATAAAAGCGGTTGTCATACTGAATGCCTTTTGTTTTTATTTCTATAGTTGCGACCAGTTTTCCTGATTCATCAACCTCATATTCGGCTTTTGAAGTTTGGGTATTATTGTTGGGCTCATAAACAGCTGTTCGCAGCAATTCTCCTCCTTCGGGTTTTATGACTAAAGCCAATCGGTCATCGGTACTGTTGCCTAAAAAATTAAAAGGAGTAATTTGGCTCGTGCATTCCAACCAGTTCATGTTTTCTCCGTTTGGAAGAGCCAAAATAATGTGATTTCCCTGCATAGAAACAAAATCTTCTGTCATACTTTGCTTGTCCCGATTACTGTAAATCACGGTGTAGTAAGAAGGAACATCAACACTCTCCAAAAGAGCTTTTGTGTAATTTGTGAGTGCTTTGCAGTCTCCATAACCGAGCCTGTCCACATCTTTGGCAAGCATGGGCTTCCATCCTCCAATCCCGAGCTGAATACTCACATATCGGGTTTTGTCCTGCACATATTGATAAACCAGTCGGGCCTTTTCCATTGGGTCGGTCTCGTGTTTAACTAAATCCCGAATTATTTGTTTGGTATTTTCAGGAAGTTCGTCTGTTTTTGCCAATAAAGAAGTGTTTATCCAACTCCCTAATTCTTCCCAGGTGGTAGCTTCTCCTCTCACTCCTTCCAGATGAAATTTATCTAAGGCAAATTTTATATGAGGAGTAAATTTTCTTATACTTGGAGCAAATTCTTCATATTTAAGAGCAGGAATATGGGAAGCGGTAAACCGAATAGAATTGGGTGTTTCTTGTTTTTGAATGTCATAATGCCCAAAATGGTATTCTTTATACCGAAAGCCTAAATCGGTCGGAAAAGTAACCGATATCGAAGCCTTTTCGATGCTTGATTGATAGCCCGAAAAAAGATACCATTGTGGAATAAAAGCCGTATTGGTGCTTTCTGTTCGACTTTGATAAACGACCGTAAACGGGTATCGTAAAGGAGTATGGCTCAAATAGACCAACCGGTTGTCCGTATAAACCGAAAAGCCATCTGCCAGACTAACATCTTTAAAGTCTTTCTGTTTGAATTTTTTAATCTCTTTTCCCTGAGCATCATAGAGTATGGCTTCAACCGACTTTATTTTTGTGCTGTTGTCATAATATTCTCCCAGATGAACGGCATCCCAACCTTGTTCGTTTAAAACAGTCAGTATAATCTTCTCTTTTTTAATCATTAGCTTTTGAGAAGAAATGATAATCTCTTTGTTGAGTTCCCGAAATACTACATTAGAATTTTCTGTTAACTCTTTAGGAATATCGGTTGTTGTATAACTGTTTTTTTGGGCAGTGAGAAGGTTGAAACCGAAAATAAACAGGCAGAAAGAAATTGATTTTAACAAATTCACCATCTTGAATTTTTTGCCGAAAGTACTAAAAACAAAACATTCTGACAAACTTTTTTCCCGAAAAGGCAATGTGAGGGTTGTTTGTTAAAAAACAACAAAAATCTTATAAAGGCTTTCTCTGTTAGGGCTTATTAGTCGTGGGGTTTCAGCCAATCCATAAAATGCAGATATGCATATTTTACTAATAAAAACATAAAAAAAATATTTTTACTTTTAAATTATACAAAAAAAAGACTTTTATATATTTGAAGATAAAATTTATAGATAAAAGTTCTTTTTTTGTATGTTTTTTTATTCCTAAATATTTGTATATTTGTGCCAACCAAAACCTAATTTACATTAAATATGAGAAAGATATTTTTGATTTCAATCTTGTCAACGGCCTTTATAGGTTGTGGGAGCGATAATTTCGCTCCGGAAAATGAGAATACTAAAGGTAATAGTATCGAGCCTTATCCTCTTTCTGTCAACGATGATGGCACTACGGAGAGTTTTCCACAGGATATAGAATTTATAACCTTGTCACACACTGATACGGAAGGTTATGCAGAAGAGCCGGTATTTATCCCCAACAGAGTAATTCAGACTTCAGAATCTTGGGAAGCTTTATTGACTCAAATAGAAGAGTTGTCTAACTTTGTAGAAGATGAAAGTATAGATTTTGAAGCCGAACAAGTTGTGTATTGTGTTTATTTTGATAAGGCTTATACCACTAATGTTGCATCGATTACAGAATATGAAGACAGCGTTGTGGTAAAAGTAGATTATTTCGATAACCCGGATACTTCTATTTTGGTTGAGGAGAGGTTTCATCACCATTTAGTCAAAATGCCAAAAACAGATAAAGAAGTAGTTTTTGAAATCGAATATGAATCAGAGCCTCCTTATCAATATTATCAGTAAGGAAAAATAAGTATAAAAAAATAGCGGTTGAATTTCAACCGCTATTTTTTTGTGAAAACTTTGAAAGAATTACCCTAAAGCAACTCTTTTGAATCCTGTAACAGTCAATCCTTTTGAAACAGAATCTACATATTTTGAAACGCTCATAGAGCCGTCTTTAATATAATCCTGGTTTACCAAAGTATTGTCTTTGTAGAAACGTTGGATTTTTCCTTTGGCGATGTTATCAAGCATAGCTTCTGGTTTTCCTTCTGCTCTTAGTTGGTCTTTTGCAATTTCGATTTCTTTGTCGATAATCGATTGGTCAACACCTGCTTTGTTAAGAGAAATCGGGTTCATTGCAGCGGCTTGCATAGCTACGTTTTTGGCAGCTTCGTCAGCTCCTTCTACTTTAGCGGAAAGTGCAGTGATGACAGCGATTTTGTTTCCAGCGTGGATGTAGCTTCCAACGAAAGCTCCTTCTAATTTCTCGAAAGAACCAATCTCGATTTTCTCTCCGATAACTCCGGTTTGCTCAATAAGTTTGTCAGCAACGGTAATTCCTCCGAAATCAGAAGCTAAAAATTCTTCTTTTGTTGCAAAATTGATTGCTTTTTCAGCAAATTGGTTAGCCAAGGTTACGAAACCTTCGTTTTTACCCACAAAGTCAGTTTCGCAGTTAAGCGTAATTACCACACCTTGAGTGTTGTCTGCATTTACATAAGCAATAGCAGCACCTTCTGTAGATTCTCTGTCCGAACGGTTAGCAGCTACTTTTTGTCCTTTTTTACGTAGGATTTCGATAGCTTTGTCGAAATCTCCTTCGGCTTCAACAAGTGCTTTTTTGCAATCCATCATTCCGGCACCTGTGATTTGTCTTAATTTATTTACGTCTGCAGCAGTGATATTTGCCATTTTTCTTTAGATTTTAATGATTTAATAATTAAAAAATCGTTGTGTGATTCAGGTGATAAAAATAACCATAAACCTACACAACGATTTTATGATAAAGTTATTTTTATTCTTCTGATGAAGTTTCTTCCTGTACTGCTTCTACTGCAACTTCTTCAGTTTCAGTTTCAGGCTCCATTTCCTTTTCACTTCCTTTTTCAGAAAGTCCTTCGGTAATGGCAGAAGTAACCAATGCTAAAATTTTCTCGATAGATTTAGAAGCATCATCATTTGCAGGGATAACATAATCTACCTCACGTGGGTCAGAGTTGGTGTCAACCATTGCAAAAATCGGAATGTTTAATTTTTGAGCTTCTTTTACTGCGATATGTTCTGCCATAATATCAACTACAAAAAGAGCCGCAGGAAGTCTTGTCATATCAGCGATAGAACCTAAGTTCTTCTCCAATTTTGCACGAAGACGTTCCACCTGAAGTTTCTCTTTTTTAGATAGCGTGTCAAAAGTACCGTCTTTTTTCATTCTGTCGATAGAAGCCATTTTTTTAACAGCTTTTCTGATAGTAACAAAGTTAGTAAGCATACCACCCGGCCATCTTTCAGTGATGTAAGGCATATTGGCTGCTTTTGCTTTTTCGGCAACGATGTCTTTTGCTTGTTTTTTGGTAGCTACGAAAAGTACTTTTCTACCTGATGCAGCGATTTTTTTCAGAGCCTCATTGGCTTCTTCAATCTTAGCTGCAGTTTTGTATAAGTTGATAATGTGAATTCCGTTTTTCTCCATATATATATAAGGAGCCATATTCGGATTCCATTTTCTGGTCATGTGTCCGAAGTGAACACCTGCTTCCAGTAATTCTTTTACTTCAATTTTGTTTGCCATTTTTTTTAAATAGTTTACGTTCTGTTGTAGTAGCAATGATTAAGTAGCTTTTCAACTTAATGAAAACGGTCTTAACCATTTAGATGCTAAACCAAGTCCCCAACTCGTCGGGGAGCAACAAAAACTTGATTTTAATTTCAATAATAAATGAACTTTGCGGATAACCGCTGAAATATTAACGTTTAGAGAACTGGAATCTTTTACGAGCTTTCTTCTGACCGAATTTTTTACGCTCTACCATTCTTGGATCTCTTGTCAATAGTCCTTCAGGTTTAACAATAGCTCTGTTTTCTGCATCTACTTCGCAAATTGCACGAGCAATAGCCATACGAACAGCCTCTGCCTGACCTGTAACTCCTCCTCCATATACGTTTACTTTTACGTCAAAGTTTTCTTCATTTCCTGTTAGGGAAAGAGCTTGTTTAACTTTGTACTGCAAGGTAGCCGTAGTGAAGTAGTCTTTTAATTCTCTTTTGTTTACCGTAATGTTTCCTGAACCTTCAGAAAGATAAATACGGGCAACTGCGGTTTTTCTTCTACCAATTTTGTGGATAACTGCCATTACTTCAAATCGTTTAGGTTAACGGTTTTAGGTTGTTGAGCGGTGTGTTTGTGCTCAGAACCTACATTTACACTCAAATTACGGAATAGTTGAGCTCCCAATTTGTTTTTAGGCAACATTCCTTTTACAGCTTTTTCTACCAAAATTGCAGGGTTTTTTGCCTGAATTTCTTTAGCTGTTAAACTTCTTTGTCCTCCCGGATAACCTGTGTGACGGATGTACGTCTTGTCATCAAGTTTGTTTCCGGTAAGGTTGATTTTTTCTGCATTGATAATGATGACATTATCTCCACAGTCCACGTGAGGTGTATAACTTGGTTTGTATTTACCTCTCAAAAGCATCGCAACTTTTGTAG
>JBAYSC010000058.1:0-13284 GCA_041676345.1 Flavobacteriaceae bacterium
GGCTAACACAGCAGGCTGCCTTGTAAACGGAAAAGCTTTTTTGCCTAAGGGGTATGTCCCAGCAGGAAATCTCAGATGTAACTATATAAACGGGCTAAATTTCACATTATCAATAGTTAATAATACCCAGAATACAATAAAATCAATCAATATTTTTTGTTATAATACTACGATAGAAATAGGACAAACATATACTCTTTTACAAAATAACAATAACTCAAATTCTAAATATGCGGAATATATAATTAACTCTACCCCTCCCCCCAGTCCATCCTATTATTCTACTAATGAAATAATAGCAGGAGAACTTACCATAACTTACCACAATTTTGATAATGCGGTATTAAGCGGTACATTCTGGTTTGATGCTGTCAACAGTGAAGGAGAGATAGTAGAAGTAAGAGAAGGGCGTTTTGATGTAGAATATTAGTATAACCGAAGTTTAATCTTATAAAAACCACCTGCCTATGAAGCATAAAAGAAAATAACAACCACAAAAAAAAATGTAAATAATATAACCTAAAACGACAAACAATATGAAAACTAAAATTTTATTATTTATTGCCCTGACCCTTGTATTAGGCTGCTGCTCAGATGACGACAACAAACCTGCCTCAGAAACAGACAAACTGCCTCCTGCCACACAGACCGGGGCTAACACAGCAGGCTGCCTTGTAAACGGAAAAGCTTTTTTGCCTAAGGGGTATTTTCCTAATGGAAATTTATCTTGTAATTATACTAATGGGTCTAATTTTAATATTAGAATTAGTGAAAAGTTAGGAGAAAATATAACCTCTGTGTTTGTATTTATTAACAATCAACTTGTAGAGGGAGAAACATATGAATTAGTCGATTATTCTCAAGATATTGCTTATGGAGTTTTTACAATTAATACTCCTCCTCCTCCTAATCCTAATTTTTATAATACAACTTCTATTGTAACAGGAGAGTTTACCATTACCCACCACGATTTTGACAATGCTATATTATCAGGCACATTCTGGTTTGATGCGGTTAATAGTGAGGGAGAGATAGTAGAGGTAAGAGAGGGGAGATTTGATGTAGAATATTAACTAAATGTATAATCTTTAATACCCTCCCTTAGCAATTCCACCATCCACAATTGCCTTAGCAGATGAAGTTCCGATTCGTTTTACACCTAAGCGAATCATTTGCCCGGCTTCTTCAAAAGAGCGAACACCACCTGCAGCCTTTACCGGTAGCGGAAAAGCGTTTTCAAGCATTAGTTTTATCGTTTCAACCGTAGCTCCGTTGGGTTCTCCGTTGGGAGTTTTATAGAAACCGGTAGAAGATTTTACGAATACATTTTCGTAGTCGCTTTCGTCAAAACGAGAAATTATTACGTTTTTTATAAGAGCCGAAAGCTGTACAATTTCCATAGAAGTCAAAGCTGCCACTTCGATAATCCACTTCACGACTTTGTTGTGGTCTAAACCAAGTTTTGTGCATTCATACACCTCTTGCTTAGCCTTTTGGATGTCTCCGTTTTTGAAAGCGTTGTAGTCGATTACGAAATCGAGTTCGTCTGCTCCGTTTTCAATAGCCTGTTGTGCTTCTTTGAGCTTTTCAAAAATTTCGGAATTTCCGTCAGGAAAATCAATAACTGTCCCGACCAATACTTCCGAATTGGCTTCATCGACCTTTTTTCGGGCTAAAGCCACCACTTCCGGACGAATCATAACCAACTTAAAATCTTCCGAAATAGCTTCCGCAATACACTGCTCGGCTACTTTCAGATTTTCTTCTTCTGAAAGTCCTGCCTGTGAAGCGGTTTTCAAATAGGTAGAGTCAAGGTAGTTTTTGAGGTTCATATTTCAGAGGTTGTATATTGTATTGCTGTATATTGTAAACTGTGACTGAACACTGCCAACCGAACACTGCCAACCGAACACTGCCAACTGAACACTGCCAACTGAACACTAAACACTAACGTCTAATCCGTAAGGCAATTATTCCTATTAAGGCTCCGAGCGAATTTGCCAGTATATCCAGCCAGTCAAAAGTTCGGTTTTGGGTAAGGGTTTCCTGTAGCACTTCTATCAGTCCTCCCGTGAGGACGGCTGTGAGAAACACTTTCAGCAAAACATTTTTTCGGTTTTGTGTTTTCAGCAGAAAGGCATTTCCCCATAAAAACACAAAACCGAAATAAAATACAAAATGTGTGATTTTGTCTGTAAAACCGGGCATCAGGCTGACTTTAGGGAATTTAGAAAAAGACACCAGACTCAGGACAATCACAAGTGTTGTCCAGAGCAAAGCCAACCAAAAGTACCTGTTTTTAAGCACCGATTAACTCTTTGTATTGTTCAGCCGTAAGCAAACTATCCCACTGAGAAGCATCAGACATTTTTACTTTAATCATCCACCCGTCTCCGTAAGGGTCTGAGTTTACTAATTCCGGGTTGGTTTCAAGGTCTTCGTTAAATTCCACGATTTCACCCGACACAGGCAAAAACAAGTCCGATACGGTTTTTACCGCCTCTACTGTTCCGAAGATTTCGTCCTGCTCCAAAGTCTGGTCAAGGGTTTCTACCTCCACATACACAATGTCTCCAAGCTCTTTCTGAGCAAAATCAGTAATACCAATGGTTGCGGCATCTCCGTCAACACTAATCCATTCGTGGTCTTTGGTGTACTTTAAATTAGCTGGAATGTTCATAATTTGTAATTTAGTATTTGTTATTTATTTAGTTTCCAAAAGTATATCTCAGGGTAAATCCTGCTCTGATGTTCGTAATCGGGAAAGCTGTCGAAATAACCGCTTTGGAGAACGAGTGATCGTAGTACAAAAGTACCGTAAAATTTCGACTAAATGCATAGTCTGCCGTAAATTTTACAGACCACATATCCTGCCCGCCTCCGAGTTCGTTATTGTCATAATCCAGATAACGAACAATGGTTTTGTTGTTTCTGTAGGTAAAATCGGCTTTCAGGTTAATATCACTTCTGATAGTGTTGGTGGCATTGTCTGCCAGAGTCGTATTGATGACCACATCTTTGATACGATAACCCAAACCAAGCTGGTATTCATAACCCTGCACTTCCGTAAGCAAATTATTGTCGAAACTGAGCGACATCGTACGGTCTTTTTTCACAGCGGCTTTCACCTGAATCGAATTTTTCAGCTCCGTATCTATCTGAATAAGCGGATTAAACATTTCCACCAGATTCACATTTGAAATGATAGTTTTCGGATAATAATTTCCCCCCGAATCAAAACCGTTCGGGTCTTGGTCATAATCGAAATTAGAACGGAAAGCATTGATAGAATAGGTCGCTTTATAGTTGTGTTGCAACGAAAAACGTCTGAATTTATCCTTGAAAAACTTATACCGCATCAATCCTGTATAGCGAATATTCCAACCCGGAAGCGGAATATCCCGCAAGGCATTTAGCGAAACACCCGAAGCACTTTTTCCGGTATAGGCAGCCAAAAATGCAGGCAAAAGAACCTCCTGACTTGTTTTTCCGTATCCGATAGGGAAACCGTCTTCTCCAACTGCTCCCGGTGCAGAAAGGTCGATTCCTCTCTGCTCAGCCAAACGGTTGGCAATAGTGAGTCGGTTGTCTCTGAAATCCTGGAAAGCCTGTGAAAAATCTTCGTCACTTTGTGAAAAAGCCGTTTTTATCATAATGGTAGAAATCGAGAAATTCCCGGATGTGTAAGGCGAACGAGGGTTGTAAATTCCGTCTGTAACGTCATACTGCTCCGAATAGTTATCGGAATAATTGCGATCTGCCAACAAATCTATTTTCAAATCGGGGAACGGCTCCAACGAAGCTACCATATTGAGCATTTTTGAAGTAATTTGTGTATAGTTTTGATTGTAATGCGGATAGGTTGTGAGCCATCCGTTTACAGCCGCTTCATATCTGATGTCGTCCTGACTTCCCATCACAAAGCCAAGTGTAGGTTTTGACGTTCCCAGAAACCCTACCGAAGGCAAATAACCCGGTAAAACGGTTCCGTTGTTTTCAGTATAGTTTACCTGAACGGTTTTAAGGCTGGTTACCACTCCGATAAGTCCGTCAACAAACACACTTCGCTTAGCCGTAGGAGCTTGTTGGTTTCCGGTAACCCGTTGTCCCGGAACCGGGGCAGTGGGTCTGGCGATGGTTTTTTGCTGTGATTTTTTGGTCAACCCGATGTATTTGTAGAACAAATCCATGTTCAGCGTATTGTTGAGCTGGTGGGTGTTGGAGTTCTGAATCGTATTTCCCAAATCATAGGTTATTCCTTCGCTTTCAATGCTCGAAAGTCCGTCTGACGAACGTTGCCAGTTGTAGGTCGATTGATAGCTATAGGTCGATTTCAAAAAGCTCAAAAACGGAATTTTGTTCAGAGGCAATTCATAGTTTGCCGTAAGCTGTTGGGTGTGTTGATTGGCTTCTCCCGTGTTCCAGTAATCGTCCCAAATCGTATAAGAATCAATAGGCACTCCTTCGCTATCCAGATAACTTCTTACAATATTGCTCGAAGTTACGTTATAGTTGATTTTCAGGTTTTTGGTAAGGTTATAGTTGAAACCGTAGTTGTAATTAAACATATAATTACGTCTGTAAAGCGGGTCAAGCCCGATTCCCTGCACCTCCACCTGACGGAATTGCTGCCTGTTGTATTGTCGCAAAATAGCCGTATTAAACGTAATGCTCGAAGGCAAATAATTGAAATTAAAATCCTGAAACAGCTTCCAGTAACCGCTTTTCTTTATAAACTCCGTGTTCTTAAACGGCTCAACAGGTTTGTTCTGGAAGTTATAGTTATAGTTTACAGCCGTTTGCACCTGTTGGTCAAACATTTCTTCTACCTCATAGTCGTGGTGGTCGGTTTGGGTATAAGAATAAGAAAGTGTAAGGTTTTCAGGGTCGTAAATACGTTGTTTTTGTTCGGGAGCACGGTCTTTTCTGACTCCAATAAAGTTAATGCTCTTTATTTTGGTGTAGTCAATCGCTCTTTCTTTGATATTGTCCCGTTCTTGCGGGTCAGTAACCACATCGAGATATTGCTCCATTCGGATATCCTGATAATACGGGTCATATTCGGGTGTGATAAATTCTTCCCCTATCGAATAGTTAAACGGAATTTGCATACCCCATTTCTTCGGAAGTAATTTTCCGAG
Source organism: Flavobacteriaceae bacterium (assembly GCA_041676345.1). GTDB lineage: Bacteria > Bacteroidota > Bacteroidia > Flavobacteriales > Flavobacteriaceae > Flavobacterium. The sequence goes on from JBAYSC010000058.1 coordinate 5,142, forward strand.
TTGCAGGGTGCTCACAATGTTATATTGATAACGATCTTCACGGCTTCTTTGGTTGGGAGTGTCTTCAAGTCCTCCAAAACCAATAGTATTCATATTTCCGGTAGCTGAGAATGTAGCGAAATCAGCAAAGTTGGCATCGACACTCATCGTAGCTGCCATACCGCCCCGGTTGTCCATTTCAGAAAGTCGAAGTTCGTTAAACCACACTTCACCTCTGATTTCATCGCCTGTACTATTTTTCACTCCCAACATCAACGTACGAACATAACCAAAGTTTGGATTTCCTTTGATACCGATTCTCAAATTGCTTGCAGAACCTCCCAGTTCAGTAGCGTCTTTGTAGAAAACTCCGTTGTCTGCATCAGGAATTTCGTCCAGATTGGCACTCATAGCCAGAATTTTGAGTTTGGTAAGCAAGGCTAATTCCACTTCCATATTGTTGGCTTCCGGCCAAATATCCGTGTCCATAACAGCTCCTTCCTGAGTAACTTTTAGCGGAATTTCGACCTGATAGAAATTCTGTGTAAAGTCATTTCCGAAACGGATAAAAGCAACCATCTGGTCATCCTGTAAAGGGTTTGTTTCTCCATTCGGGTTATTAGCAGAAAGAAGAGGAAGTGCTTCAGCATGCAAGAACATTTTCATCTTTTTATACTGACGCATATCTACATTTACACTTTTGAAAACCGCTCTGGAATCGTTTGGCTCAAGCCCTCCTGAGAAACTTCCGTCTGCACTGTAAACTCTCAACGAAAGCGATTGTTCGTTCTGATTGATAAGCGTATTGTTTTGGTAAAGCTGTTCCCGCTCCACTCCCGGAGGTGTTACATACGGAATCGGGTAGCGATTTCCGTTTTCCTGAACATTTACGGTCTGTACGTCAAAACCGGTGTTGTCGAGCAAATCGGTTTCGTTGTCTTCTGCAGGATCAAGAGAATAGGTATAACGTCTCCATTCGCTTCTCACCAAATCTAAGGAACCAAAACGAAGGGTAACTTCTTCAGAGAATCCCGTAAGGAACATTCTCATAAACCTTACGGAACGTAAATCTGAGATTCCTCCAATCGGGTCGCCTTCCGTAACCGGAATTTTAAACTGAATCCATCGGGCAGGAGTGGTGGTTTCGCCATTAGGGCCATAGCCTGTCAGAGAAGCTGTGGTTTCCATTACGTTGGTAACATAATTTTGCCCTTCCTGCATGTTTGGCTCAATGTTTACGGTAAATTCGTAATAAGCATCGATGGTATTCATCGTATTATCACGGTTGACGTCTTCCACATCCGGATAGGTAGTCGAACCTCGGTTGTTGTCTGTAAGCTGAACCGGAGAGTTTCCTTGAGTTCCGTTATATTTTTTATATCGTTCCAGCACATTTCCCTGAGCCGACAGGAAGTTTTCGTAATTATCCTGAGCCGGGTCATCAATTCCTGCAAAAGCAGGAAATTTTTGAGCTTCCTCATCATCTGTAAGTCCGTTGAAACCCAAATCCTGAACAGCACGGTTGGCTTCGTTGGTGTCAAAAGCATAAATAAGCGATTGCGAAGCAGGAACTTTACCCCAAGCTGTAGATACAGTTGCCTGATTGGAACCTGCTTCAGGCATACCGTTTTCATACATTTTTCGTCCGTCTTTCAGGATGTCTTCCGAGATTTCTCCCAAATTGATTTTTATAGTTCCGCTATTAAACGGATTTGCCGTATCTCCCGGATTCCCGACAAACGGGTCTAACAACCAGAATTGAATGTATTCTACGTTTGCTTGCTCAAAATTGGTTGAGGTAATTCCCCTCATAATCCCACCCCAATTATCTTGCGGATTCGGGAGAGTGTTGGTTCCGTTAGCTGCTGGATTAAAGTTATATGGTCCTCTTTCGGTAGGATAATAGGTTAAATCCAAAGTTGGATTTACCGTTGTTTGCCCTTGTGCAATATCGTTTACCGGATAGAGTTCTCTGATGTAGATTCTCCGGGTTTTGTTGGAAGCCAAATCGTTTTCAGTAACTCCCGAAGGTCTTTGTGTCGTATAGAAAACCGGGTCAATGGTGTACCACGAAAGTTTTGCTCTTCTGTAACCTGGAGTTGGTGGTTCCTCTGGTGAAGGAGCAGGAAGCTCTCCACCAAAACCTATAGGAGGACTCGACAAACTCCATGCATTAGGCGATTTCATATCCAGATTGGTTTGCGAACCTTCAAAATCTTCTATATAAACCGTTGCTTCTCCGTCAAACTGGTCGGCTTTTGGAGTGTCTGATTTCAAAAAGGCAACCTCCCCTCTTACGGAAACATTCGAGGGCACATCGGTATCCAGATTCGGGAGTTTGTTGACCAATCGGGTAAAAAACGGAACTTCGGTCGAATAGGTCAGGTTCACTCCATAAATCGTGTTGTTTACCGATTCCTGTCCGTAATTTGATTTCTGAGTAAATGGTTTTTCTGCCATTCGGAGGAAAGTAGCTCCTACGATAAATTTATCAGAGAATTTGTGTTCGACATTAAATCCGAAGAAACGCTTGGTTTGTTGTCCGAAAACGGCATTGTTTTCAACCGAGATTTCTACCGGAATACCCGAAGCCTGAATCGAAGGGTCAGTAATATAAACTTTCCCGATTTGGTAGTTTACCGTATAGTCGATTCCTTCAACAAGAATACGTCCTCCTGCACTCACTACAACCGAACCTTGCGGAATGTTGAAAGCCCCGATAGAGATTCCGTCTCCCGCAGCCGAACGAAAACGACCTTTTAGTTGGAATTTGTTTTTATCGCTATCCTGCAACGAAGCTGCCTGAGTGCTACGATACATTTTTCGGAAAACGTATTTGCGTTGGTTGGCATTATAGGTGAGTTCGTCATCATAGTTTTCCAACGGAGCATTAGGGTCTTGCAATTTCTCGAAAAGGTGTTTCCCGAAAGGCTCAACGGTCGTAAATATGATTCGCCCTCGTTGCGGGTCAACCGTAATTCCGTTGAAAGTATTGTAACTTTGTTGCTGATTTTGATTACCATATCCGCCTTGTCCACCTCCGGGTTGGCTGCCCGATTGTTGATTTTGTTCCCCTGCAGATCCATATTGTTGCTGTTCTGAAAGCGGATTGTTTCCGCTGGCATTGGCAACGTAATCGAAAAATCCGTCTCCTCCGGGTTGCGGGTCATTGGTAAAGTTTAATCGGTCTAAGTGAAAAACTTTCAAAAGCGGAGTTTCTGCCACATCTTCGGGTAGTTCTGCTCCCGCAGCAGGAGTAATATAGTTGAGCGGAGAAGGGTCAGTATAGAGAATGTTGAAACGGAAACCGTCTTGCTCCAACTGAGCACCACCTGGAATGGCATAGATGTTTTTCATCATCAAATTCCAAATCGGTTGGTTAACATTCGTAAGATTACTCTTCAACATTTTCAGAATCAAAGCCTGAGTAGTCGGTAAATCCTGACCTTGGTCATTTTGACCTACAACTGTTGCATCTACTCCGTCTGTCCCGAATTCACCCACCTGATACACTTGTCCGCCTACAGTATATTGATAGGCAACAGCCAAAACCTCATCGTTATTCAGACGTTGGTTCAGGGAAATATAACCAAGTTGCGGGTGATAGGTATATTCGTTGGAATTTAATTTTCGGGCATTTTCTAATTTGATATAATCGGTTCCTTCATTGGCTGTACCTCCGGGAATATTGAATCCTGAGCCTGCCGTGGCTACTTCACGAATACTATTGTTCAGATAGCTTGAACCCGAACCAATTTCTTTCGGGTCATATTTGTTATTCGAGTTATTGGAAGGCGTATTGGCAGGAACGTTGAAAAACCCTGTACTCGGGTTAATAACCACTACTTGTTCGGTAGGCAGGTTAGGTAGTTGGGCTTCTCCCAAATCCTGTAAAGCTATGATATTTCTGTTGTTGAAACCGTCATTCGGAGAAGCGTTGATTCGGTTCTGACGGTTGGTTACCCAAACTTCAATTCGGGTAATCTGAACCCTACTGTCAATAAGTGGGTACCTTTTTAAAGCATCGTCATATTTATTTCGGAAGTATTGCGACAAGAAATAGTGTCTGTCTGCATCATAGTCTAAGGCGAAAATCTCGAAATTCTCCAAAGTTCCACCTCCTTCAGCTACAACACCACGGGTTTGCGAACGCTGTTCGGAGAAAATTCCGGTTACGGTTGTTCGCCCGAACTGCAACTCGGTCTTGACCCCAAAAAGGCTTTGAGCTCCTCTGATGAGTGAAGTATTGAGTGGCATACTCACATTACCGACTTCGATTTTCTGAATAATATCATCTTCGTCTGCAATGTATTCGAGTTTGATCATATTCTGAAAGTCAAAACTCGACTGAGTGTCATAGTTGGCGGTTACTTTTAGCCTTGTCCCGACCATCCCCATAAGTCCGACACTGATTCGCTGGTCAAAATCAAATGAAAAGTTGGAGCGGTTTCTCGGAGAAAGAGCCGGATTGTCTTGTTTGGTAAAGCGACCTCCCAGGTCAACTTCAACCGAACCTGTGGGTTTTATGTCTATGGTATTACTTCCGAAGATGGTCTCAAAAAGCCCGGAATTTACGTAATAACGAGGCAAAAGGTCTCTTTGTTCATCGGGATTATCAGAATCCATCGCTCTGGATTTTTCCTGAAAATAATTTTTGATGGTTTCTTTTATCACCAAATCTTCATACTCTTTGGGAGTCAGAAAAAGCGGATAATTGATGCTGTATTCGCCTATTTTGCTGTCGAATACATAGCGGTCCAAGACAGGGTCATAGGTATAATAATCGACAATACTCGGAGGGTTGTTCAACTCAATATTTCCCACATCATAACCCACACTGTCTTGTGGGGTTTCTTCCTGAGCATTTGTTGTCGTACACAAAAAAATAAACCAAAAAAACAAACTGCCCGAGAGAAGTTTGCCAAGCGTAGTTTGCCAATTATTATAAGCTGTTTCCAAAGAATTACAAATTTTTTAATGCTTGTTTAATTATGCTTTCAACCGAAGCAGAAGGGTCGCTTTTTAACACCTTTTCGATGGCTTTTTCTGCTAATTTTCGGTTAAAGCCCAAAACCTCCAAAGCAGATAACGCTTCAGATTTGTTTGTATTGTCAGTAAGGGTAGAAATTTCGTCTAAATCATACACTTTTAACACTTTTTCCTTCAGATCCAAGATAACCCTTTGAGCTGTTTTGGCTCCGATGCCTTTAGCAGACTGTATGGTAGCCACATCACTTGATGCTATGGCTTCGATAATCTGTTTCGGAGAAAGCGAAGAAAGCATGGTTCGGGCAATGGAAGTACCGATACCCGATACTGAAATCAGCAATTTGAAAATCTCTCTTTCTGATTTTTCGACAAAACCGAAAAGCGAATGGGCATCTTCTTTGATTTGCAGGTAGGTGAACAACCGAATGTTTTCACCTTCGGGCAAAAGCGAATAAGTGTGTAGCGAAATATTGATGTCATAACCTACTCCCCCACAGTCTATCACTACGTTGGTAGGCGATTTTTCGACCAATCTTCCCTGAATGTGTGTAATCATTTTAAATTATTTTCTTTTTGAATCGCCCTATGGGCAAAACAGCCTCAAAAGTAGCAAAAATACTGTATGTTAAACAAATAACTTTCAGTTTTTTTGGTTTTTTGATTGACTTTCAAAGCAAATCGACTTATAAAGAAAGCCTATATCTGTAAGACTACAGGTTTTTGTGAGGGAAAAGTGATATTTTTGTAGGGTCTAAAACCTCCTTTTCGCCAAAAATGACAAAAATAAACCTGATAGCAACCAAAAAACTCACCCCGTCAGAAAAAGCACTTTTTCCTGCCTCTGCTTTTGAGCTTATAGAAAGAGATTTTATTGCTATCGAATTGCTGGATTTTGATTGGAATGTTGAGACAGACTTATTGCTTTTCACCAGTAAAAATGCGGTTTTGAGCGTTTTACAAAACAAAAAAGCAGCTCTTTTAAAACAAAAAAGTTGTATTTGTGTAGGAGAAAAAACCAAGGAATTATTAGAAAAAAACGATTTCCGTGTGCTTGATTTTGCTCATTATGCAGATGATTTGACTCCTATTATTTCAGAGAAATACAGAGCATTTTCTTTCACATTTTTTTGCGGAAATTTAAGACGTGATGTATTGCCCGATTTTTTTAAAGAAAACAAAATCAAATTTGAGGAAATTCAGGTTTATCAAAACAAACTGACTCCACACAAAATCACAGAACCCTTTGATGCTGTTTTGTTTTTCAGCCCTTCGGGAGTGATGAGTTTTTTGGAGGAAAACCAACTCGGAAATCAAGTTTGCTTCTGTATCGGAACCACCACAGCAGAGGCTTTAGAACCTTATACCGATAAAATTATACTGTCAAAAAAACCGACAATCTCGAGTGTTTTGGAGGAGGTTGTCGGTTTTTATGAGGTAAAATAAAAAGAATTACAACTGCTTTTTCACAAATTTTGTCAGAATCACGATAGATTGTCCTTCGATTTTCCCTTCGATTTGCTCATGATTGTCGTGTACGAGTCTGATGTTTCTCACCGCTGTCCCGATTTTGGCATTCAGGGTAGAGCCTTTTACATCTAAATCTTTGATAAGATTCACCGTGTCTCCGTTTGCCAGAATATTTCCGTTGCAGTCTTTGTGTAGTTCGGTAGGTGTTCCCAAATGGTCGTTGGTAGCTTTTGCCCATTCCAGTGTGTCGTCGTCCAGATAAAGCATATCCAAAGCATCGGCTGCCCAACCTTCGTTTCTCAGGCGACTCAATATTCTCCAAGCAACCACCTGAACGGCAAGCACTTCACTCCACATCGAAGTCGGTAGAAAACCTTCCCAGAAAGCACTATCTAATTCCTCTCTTTTCTCAATCTGATTCAGGCATTTTTCGCTGATTAAAATCGAACTTTCCAGTTCGCTTCCCTTAGCAAAAGGCACCTGATAAACGGTTAAATTATCGGTTGCTCCGCTTAATTCACATACATTTCCGCTTCTTTGTCTGAGTTGTTCTTCTAATTTCATCGTATATACATTTTAAAAAATGCAAAAATACATATATAATTGAGAATAGACTTAAACTTTTTTACCTTTACACTTTCGTAAAAAATCAGGCGTTCTAAATTTTTACATAGAAAACAAATATCTTTACATCGTGTCTGAAAGTCAAAACATAGAATACAAAAGCACTTGGCGGGATGAATATCTGAAATGGATTTGCGGTTTTGCAAATGCCAACGGAGGAATCATTTTCATTGGCAAAGACGATAACGGAAAAGTTGTCGGTTTAGACGATGCAAAAAAGTTATTGGAAGAAATTCCAAACAAAGTACGTGATATTTTGGGGATTTTGGTTGATGTGAATTTGCATACTGAAAGCAAAAAACAGTTCATTGAAATTATTACAGAACCTTATCCGAACGGAGTAAGCTATAAAGGACAATATCACTACCGAAGCGGAAGCACCAAACAAGAATTAAAAGGTGTAGCGTTAGACAAGTTTATTTTACAGAAAAAGGGTAAACGTTGGGACGGAGTTCTTGTTCCCAGTGTTTCGGCAAACGATTTAAAACAAGAAACGTTTGACTTTTTCAAAAAGCGTGGTGTCAGAAGCAAACGACTTTCGGAAGAAAGTTTGAACGATACAAATGAACAGCTCTTAGAAAACTTAGAACTGATTGAAAAGGAGTTTTTGAAACGAGCAGCCGTTTTGTTATTTCACCCGAAGCCTGAAAAATTTATTACGGGTGCTTTTATCAAAATCGGTTTCTTTGAAAACGATGCAGATTTGATTTTTCAAGACGAAGTTCACGGAAATTTATTTGAACAAATTGAAAAAGCGATTGATTTACTTTTCACGAAATACATTAAAGCGTTTATCAGTTACGAAAACAAAATTCATCGCATAGAAACGTATGAATATCCGAAAGATGCCATTCGGGAAGCCTTGCTAAATGCGATTGCTCACAAAGATTATTCGGGTGGTGTGCCTATTCAAATCAGTGTTTACAAAGACAAAATTATGATTTGGAACGAAGGACAACTTCCCGAAGATTGGACGATTGAAACATTGGTAGCCAAACATTCTTCAAAGCCTTACAATCCCGATATTGCAATGGCATTTTATCGTAGCGGTTATATTGAATCGTGGGGACGTGGCATCACAAAA
>JBAYSC010000059.1:0-13004 GCA_041676345.1 Flavobacteriaceae bacterium
AGGTCAGGCTTTGCTCAGAATTGACAAATATTTGCTCACCTTAGTGCAAAATGCCAGTCGCAGTAAAATCCAGAAAGCAGCCGAAGAGGGAAGTATCTTGGTTAATGATGTTCCGGTAAAATCCAACTATAAGGTAAAACCCGGAGATGTTATCAGGGTGCTGTTCTCAAAACCGAAATACGAATACGAAATCATTCCGCAAGATATTACGCTTGATATTGTGTATGAAGACGATGCCTTGTTGGTGCTCAACAAACCGGCTAATTTTGTAGTACATCCCGGTCACGGAAATTATTCGGGAACATTGGTGAATGCTTTGGCCTATCACTTTGATAACCTCCCGATGAATTCCAGCGAACGTCCCGGTCTCGTTCATCGTATCGATAAAGACACAACCGGACTTTTGGTCGTAGCCAAAACCGAATTTGCGATGAATTATCTGGCTGCTCAATTTGCCGAAAAAACTTCCGAAAGAGAATATATAGCACTTGTTTGGGGAAATGTAACCCAAGATGAAGGCACTATTTCCGGATATATGGATAGGCACCCCAAAGATCGTATGCAAATGGCTCTCTATGAAGACCCAAGCCAAGGAAAATGGGCTGTAACGCATTATAAAGTTTTGGAAAGATTCCGCTATACGACTTTGATTTCCTGTAAGTTAGAAACCGGAAGAACCCATCAGATTCGTGCCAGCATGAAGTCTATCGGACATACTTTATTCAATGATGAACGCTACGGAGGAAATTTAATTCTCAAAGGAACAACTTTCACCAAATACAAACAATTTGTGGAGAATTGCTTTAAAGTTCTTCCTCGTCAGGCTCTGCATGCAAAAACTTTAGGTTTTGAACACCCCGTAACCAAAGAGTTTATGCGATTTGATACGGAACTGCCCGAAGATATGAAACTCTGTATCGAAAAATGGCGAACCTATTCCAACAATAATGTTTTGGAAGAGGAATAGTATTTATTTCTCTATTTGATGATTTTGTGACCTCAGAGAGGTCAAATGTTTATAGAGATGATAGCATTAGAAAACGTACGACCCCAGCCGGGGTCGAACAATTGATTTCAATTTTTATCTATAAATATCAGAATCCTCCGGATTCTTAGTTTGGTTTAGAAGAGGAATAGTAAAACATATTTTTCTATTTTCCATTTTCTATTCTCTTTTTTCTAAAAAAAAGCCTACCTTTGCCTCACGTTTTTAGGTTGAAGACTGTATTTTACATTCTTCATTAAAAGGGAATCAGGTGAAGATTGATGATTGATGGTTGAAGATTTTAGATTTCAGAGGTGTTCTGAAATCCTAAATCCTAAATCTAAAATCTGAAATTCTAAGTCCTGAACTGTACCCGCAACTGTAAGCTAAATCACTTATTGCTATTCTTCAAAACCACTGACTCCTCGGAGTTGGGAAGGTGAGCAATAGGATGCAAGTCAGGAGACCTACCTAAAGCATAACTTTTAAACTTTTGAGCTTTCGGGAAGAAAAGTTCGGTTTGCTATGAAATATAAGGTAGTTTTCTTTCTTTTTTTATGCTTGTCGGGTCAGCAGATTTTGGCTCAGGACAGCCTTTCTATTCTTTTGGCCCAGGTCGAAATTTCAGACCATCTGCTCAAGGATTATTCACAAACCCAAAAAACCGAAAAACTCTCAGACAGCATTATCAAACGGAATCCGGGTTTTCTGACTTCACTGCTAAATTACAACACCCTGCTTTATTTTAAAGAAAACGGAGCAGGCGGAGCTTCGTCGGTGGCTTTCAGAGGGACAACCGCCTCCCAAACAGCTGTGGTCTGGAACGGAATCAACATCAATTCCCAGTTTTTGGGTCAGGCGGATTTCAATGCTTTTAATACCTTAGTTTTTAATAGTATTTTGGTGAAATCGGGTGGTGGAAGTTCCATTTATGGCAGTAGTGCTATTGGAGGAAGCATTCACCTGAATAACGAACTGGTTTTTACCGATAAATTTGAAAATCAGCTGTTTACAAGATACGGAAGTTTTGCTACCTATGATGTTAACTTTCAGTCACAATTGGCTTCTGAGAAGTATAGTTTGCAGTTAAGTATTGTGCATTCTGCTTCTGATAACGATTATCAGTGGGTTAGGAAAAATCGCAAAAACCTCAACGGACAGTATGAAAACTCATCATTCTCTGCCAATTTCGGGTATAAAATAAACGACAAAAATACGTTGAAGCTCTACAGCAATTTATTTAATGGAGAACGTCATTTTTCGCTTGTACTTCCGTCTGAAACCCCTACAAAATATGATAATTTTGATTTTCGTAATCTTTTGGAATGGATGAGTTTGATAGATAAATTTACTTCGAGAGTGAAGTTGGCTCATCTGTTGGAAGAATACGAATACTACCCCAATATTGCTAACGATTATCACACCTTCGGAAAAGTAGAGAGCTGGATAGCGAAATATGATTTGGCTTATTCGCTTTCAAACGAAATCAAACTCAATACGATTATTGATTACACCCAAAACAAAGGTCACGGTTCAGATTTACGTTATGGGAAACGACAAATCGGTTCGGCTGCTGTGATGATGAAACATCAAATTTCAGACTCTTTTTTATATGAAATTTCAGCCCGAAAAGAAGTTACCGATACTTATAAAAGTCCGTTTTTGTTTTCCTTCGGAACGGGTTATAAACTAACGGATTTCTATACTTTAAAACTCAATATGTCTAAGAATTTCCGTATCCCGACTTTCAACGATTTATATTGGGTTACAGGCGGAAATCCTGAGCTGAAACCCGAAACTTCCTATCAGACAGAAATAAATAATGAATTTAGATTGAATGGATTAACTTTCACTTTTACAGGATATTACAATCAAATAAAAGATATGCTTCGCTGGGTTCCGACAAGCACTCTTTGGACTCCCGAAAATGTAGATGAAGTTGAAATCTTTGGTGTCGAAGGCGGAATTTCCTATCAAAAAGCTATCGGAAAACACGAGTTTCACCTAAAGGCTAATTACGGTTATACTTCGTCTAAAGACAAAAGAACCGATAAATATTTGATGTATGTACCTGCTCACAAAGCCAATGCTCATCTTTCTTACAGCTATAAAAATTTGAATATATATTCAGAAATGTTGTATGTGGGAGAAGTTTTCACCCGTTCAGACAACAATTCGAGGTATAACCTCGATGCCTATCGGGTGTTTAATTTAGGAAGTGATTTTACCTATAAAAAGAATTATACGTTGGGAGTCAAAGTGCAAAATATTTTTGATGTGTATTACGAAAATGTAGAAAACAGACCGCTTCCGGGACGAAATTTTATGGTGTATCTGAATTGTATTATCTGAATTTGAAATTTGAGGCTTCGATAAGCTCAGCCTGACACACCAACTATTAACCGATAACTGACAACCGACAACCAATAACCGACAATAAATAACCATTAACAAATAACAATATGAAAAACAAATTCTTACAAATCAGTATTTTATGTTCGCTGTTTTTAGCTTCTTGCAGCAGCGATGACAACTCGGGTTCTTCTGGTCAATCGGGAGATTATGAAAAAGGAGTTTTTATTCTTAACGAAGGCGGAAGCAGCCTTTCGACAGCTTCTGTTAGTTTTCTTTCTGAAAACGGACAATTAGAACATGATATTTTCAGAATGGTAAATCCCAATGCGGATGAGATGGGGATTTACCTGCAATCGATGTTTTTTGACGATACCAGAGCATTTGTCATTTCGGGTGGTTCTAATGCCATTACGGTTGTAAATCGCAACACATTTGAATACATCACAACTATCTCTACAGGTTTTAGCAATCCGAGATACGGAGTAGTTGAAAACGGAAAAGCCTATGTCGTAAACCAAGCAGGCTGGGAGAGTGGAGCAGACGATTACGTAGCGGTGATTGACCTGAATACCTATGCTGTTTCCAGCATTCCGTTGGGTAAATCTTCAGACCGAATCATCGAAGCCAACGATAAAGTTTATGTGTCGAATGGGTATTACGGAGACGGAAATTCCATTACGGTTATTAATCCGGTTAACGATTCTATTGAAACGGTTATCGATTTAGGAGACGGAAATTCACCGAATTCGCTTGACGAAAAAGATGGATTTTTATATGTGTTAACGGCTGCAAGTTTTCCTGATTTTAGAATTTATAAAATTAACACGGCTACAAATCAGATTGCGAATACTATAAATTTATCTCCTTTTCAATCGGATGTAAAAAACTTAGTTATTGAAGGCAATTATATGTATTATACAAACGGGACAATTATAAACAGAATAAGTTTTAATGAGGAGCATGAGCAGATGTTTATTCATGAACCAACTGAAACAAACTGGGGAACAATGTATGGCTTTGCTGTAGAAAACGGAAAAGTTTATATAGCAGATGCTGGAGATTTTGCTTCAGACGGAAAAGTGTATGTGTATTCAACTTCAGGAGATTTACTCAACACTTATACGGTGGGAGTCGCTCCCAACGGGTTTTATTTCAACGATTAAATTCCTTAACAGACAAAAGTAGCAAGCGGAGCAACATCAGATGTGTTGCTCCGCTTTTGTTTTAAACTATTTTAACGGGGAATAGTTTTGAAGATAGGGTTAAAAAGAATACCTTTGCGGTTATTTAGATTAAGTTAAAATAAATTCTATGAAATCACTACGAAACAGGTTGATTCTGGCAGTTATCTGCCTTTCTTTTTCTGCTGTGCAGGCGGCTTCAAATCCGCAGCGAATTATTTCCTTAAACGGAGCTATTACCGAAATTGTTTGTGCTTTAGGGCATCAGGACAAATTGGTGGGAGTAGATGTAACCAGTACCTATCCCAAAGATGTAAAGACAAAAGCCAAAGATTTAGGTCACGTTCGTTCTGTTTCGGTAGAAAATATAATTGCTCTGAAACCTCAACTGGTGCTGGCAACCCAAACCGATTTAAGCCCTGAGCTTGTCAACCGACTCAAACAAGCCAAAATTGATGTAGTTACTTTTAACCACGATTTCTCGGTTGAAGGAGTCAAAAAACTCATCGAGCAGGTGGCAGGAGCTTTAGCAGAAGGAGGTTACAAAAAACTCTTCACCAAAATTGATACAGATTTCGCTAAGGTAAGAAACCTAAAAAACAAACCCAAAGTACTTTTCATTTATGCCAGGGGAGCCGGAACACTTATGGTGGCAGGGAAAAATACTCCTATGGAAAAAATCATTGCTCTGGCAGGCGGAGTGAATGCTGTAAACGATTTTGAAGATTTCAAACCGCTTACCCCCGAATCTTTGCTTCAGGCAGATCCTGATTATATACTGCTTTTCACTTCGGGTTTGCAAAGCCTCGGAGGGGTTAACGGGATTTTAGACGTCAACGGAATCAGCAAAACCCGAGCAGGGAAAAATAAAAAAATTATTGCTATGGACGGGCAACTGCTTTCCGGTTTCGGGCCAAGAGTAGGAGAGGCAGCTCAAGAATTAAATCAGTTATTGTCAAAATAAATTTAGGATTTAGGAATTGCGAATTAGGAATTTTTATTCCTAATTCCTAAATCCTGATTCGTAATTCTAAAAAATGCAGAACAAACTATCCATATATCTCATTATCAGCTTTTTGTTGCTGTTTTTATTGGCAATTTTCTCTCTGTATATGGGAGTTTATGAGTTTGAAAGTTCATTTTGGGAAATCATAAAAAGTTTTTTCTCCTCAGAGACTGCCGTTTCCGAAACCGATAAATTTGTGTTTTCAGACCTTCGGTTAAGCCGTATCGTAATGGCAGTACTCATCGGGAGTGCTTTGGCTGTGTCGGGAGCTTGTTTGCAGGGAATGTTCAAAAATCCGCTGGCTTCACCAGACCTTATCGGAATTACCTCAGGAGCTTCGCTTTTCGCAGCCATTGCCATTGTGTTAGGGAGCTTTATCAAACCTCATATTCCCGAAGTTTTTCACTTTTCGTTCCTCAGTATTTCCGCTTTTGTGGGTGCATTTATCACGATGTCAGTAGTTTATAAAATCTCTACAACGGGAGGCAAAACCAATGTGATGATGATGTTGCTCTCGGGTGTGGCTATAACGGCTCTTGGTTTTGCCGTTATGGGACTTCTGATTTATATTTCAAAAGACGAACAACTTCGTGACCTTACTTTTTGGAATCTGGGAAGCCTCGGAGGAGCTACCTGGACAAAAAACCTGATACTATTTTGTGTGATAATTTTGTCTTATTTTTTCCTTATCGGAAAAGGGAAAACCTTAAATGCGATGATGTTGGGTGAAAAAGATGCAACACATCTTGGAATTCCTGTAGAGAAAACCAAAAAACAAATCGTACTTTTCACGGCACTTTTGGTGGGAGCTTCGGTTGCTTTTTCGGGAACTATCGGTTTTGTAGGGCTTATTATTCCGTATATTTTACGACTGATTTTCAAGTCAAATTATTATATTATTTTGCCGTTGTCAGCTGTTTTAGGAAGTGTATTGCTGTTGGGAGCAGACACCATCAGCCGAACGGTTGTAGCTCCGTCTGAAATTCCCATCGGGATTCTGACAGCTTTTATGGGAGCTCCTATATTTATTATGATACTTTTAAAACACAGGAAGTCTTTATAAGTTATTAGTGATCAGTGTTCAGTGTTTAGTGTTCAGTCGCTTAACCAATAACCAATAACAATTAACCAATAACCAATAACAATATGCTAAAAGGACAAAACATATCCTATTCACACAAAGAATTTGAGATTCTCAAAGCGATTGATTTTTCGGTTGCTTTTGGAAAATTGATTGTGATTGTAGGTCCTAACGGAGCAGGAAAATCGACACTTTTGAGTATTTTGTCAAACGAACTCGAAAGCACAGCCGATATTCTTTTCAAAGAAAAAGACCTGAAAAAATGGAAAATTGATGAACTTTCCACACACAAAGCCAAATTCTCACAACAATATAATACCGATATTCCGCTTTTCGTACACGATGTAGTGTTGATGGGCAGGTATCCGTATTTTGAAAATAAACCCTCTTCAACCGATCTAGAAGCTGTGGAAAAAGCCATGCACCAAACCGATGTATTCCACCTCAAAAACAGAGATTACAACACCCTTTCGGGAGGTGAAAAACAAAGAGTTCACTTAGCCAGAGTCTTGACTCAGCTCAAAAATGACATTCAGAACAAACTCATTTTTTTAGACGAACCCCTCAATAATCTCGATGTATTACATCAGCACAGAATTCTCGAAACCATTAAAGAGTTTACTGCCAAAGGCAACACGGCTATTGTGGTTTTACACGATTTGAACCTCACAGCCCAATTTGCCGATAAGGTATTTTTGATGAAAAACGGAAAAGTAAAGGCCTATGACGTTCCCGAAAAAGTGTTTACCCAGAAGATTGTGAGTGAAATCTATGATTTTCCGTGTATGATATGTGAGAATCCGGTCTATAAAAAACCGATGATTGTCTTTGGAAATGCCAGAAAACACGAAGCAGAACTTGTATAAAAACAGCAAATCATAAACCAGTAAAATGAATACCACAGCAACTTTAACAGAGCGTTGGGAAGCTCTAAAAACAGAAAATCCACACCTGAGAATCCGCAATGCTGCCCAGCAATTAGGAGTGAGCGAAATGGAACTTTTGGCAACTCAGACAGGTGAAAATGTAATTCGTCTTCGTCCTGAATTTGCAAATATTCTTTCAGAGCTTCAACCTTTGGGGAGACTGATGGGACTTACCCGAAATGAAGAATGTGTGCATGAACGTAAAGGAATTTACGAAAACTCCGATTTCAGCAGTCCGCATGCAGGATTGTTCGTAAATCCCGATATTGACCAAAGAATGTTTTTAAGCCAATGGGAAAAAGCTTTTGCCGTTATCGAAGTTTCTGAGCACGGAACCCGAAAAAGCCTGCAATTCTTCGGAAAAGACGGACTTGCCATTCACAAAATTTATTTGACCAAAGACAGCAACGAAGCTGCTTTTGAGGCTTTGGTCGAAAAATACAAATCAGACAACCAAACAGCGGGAGAAACCGCTATTCCGGTAATCCTGAATTTAGACGAAAAACCCGATAGCGAAATTGATTTAGAAGGTTTTCATACCGCCTGGAAAGCACTCAAAGACACTCACGAATTCTTCGGAATGTTGCGAAAATTCGGAGTAACCAGAACTCAGGCACTTCGTTTGGCTCCGTCTGAATATTATGCTCAAAAACTCAGCAACGAGACTTCGGTAAAACTTTTGGAAAAAGCTGCAGAAAGCAAAGTGCCGATTATGGTATTCGTAGGCAACAGAGGAAACATTCAGATTCATACCGGAACCGTTCGCAAAACAATGTGGCACAATCAATGGTTTAATGTTTTAGACCCTGATTTCAACCTGCATTTAGATACTACAAAAATAGCAAGCACCTGGCTGGTTAGAAAACCTGCTGAAGGCGATATCGTAACCTCTGTGGAAGTTTTCAACGAAATGGGAGAGCTTATCGTTCAATTCTTCGGAAAGAGAAAACCGGGAATTCCGGAGCTTGAAAGCTGGAGAGAACTTGTGGCAGAACTGTAATTCTGTCCTGAAATTATAAGAAAAATCCCTTTTGAGCAGTCAAAAGGGATTTTTGTTATAAATATCTTTCTGTAAATATTTTTTTGTGATGTTCCTGATGGGCAACAATGATAAAACCCAATGCCCGAACCGAAACATTAAAGCCTGTGGCTGTTCCGCTTCGGAGTAATATTTCATCCGAAAAAGACTTAAAAAGTGCCAAGGTCGTATGTCTTACCAAAGAAAATTCCATCAACAAATCTTTCAGATGTCTTTGATTGGCATCAGAGTTGGCTACATAGCTGTCTTGGTCAAATCCGGGGAGTTCCGTTTTATCATTTCGGGAAAAACGCAATGCTCTGTAAGCAAAAATACGTTCGCAGTCTATCAGGTGTTGGATGATTTCTTTAATCGTCCATTTTCCCGAATCATAGCGGTAATTGTGCTTTTCCATCGGAATATTCTGAACAAACTGAATAAAGTAATGATGAGAAGCTTCTAATTCTTCCAACAAATCCATATCAGAAGACAGATTTGAAATGTATTTTTCGTAATATGGAGGGTATTCCGAGTTTGAAAGTTGTGATAGTTTCATAGTTGCTGGGTGTTGGAAACTGGGTGATGGGTGTTTTTCCAGCACCCAACACCCAGCATCTAGCTATTCCTTAAAATTCTCCAATCCTGTTTTCAGCCATTGTAAATAATCTGCCTTGTCTGTATATTCTTTTGGAGTATTGAGCATTTCTAAATCCGGACTTAGCAAAAGATAATACGGCTGCGAAGCGGTTTGAAAGTTTACAATCTGGAACGTAGCCCATTTATCTCCGATAGTCTTAATTTTCTTTACGTTTCCGTCTGTTCGTTCAAAGTCAAATTGTTTGTCTTCCGGAAGTTCTTTTCGGTCGTCAACATAGAGCGAAATCAATACGTAATTGTCGTTAATTACGTTATAAACATCAGGTTCAGACCAAACATTTTCTTCCATTTTCCGACAATTCACACAAGCCCAACCTGTGAAATCTAATAAAATAGGCTTGTTGTGTTCTTTGGCATAAGCCAGTCCTTCATCCCAATCTTTAAAACAGTTCAACCCCAACGGACAGTCGCTCTGCTGTGTATAATAACTGTAAAACATAGGAGGTGGAAATCCGCTTAACAGTTTTAAGTTTTTGTATTCCTGATGGTTGGTAAGCCCCGGAATCATATACAACACAAAAAGTGAAGTGATAACCGCTAACGTTTTTCTTCCGAAACCAATTTTTTGGTTGGGTGAATCATGCGGAAACTTGATTATCCCGAATAAATACAAGGCTAATCCGGTAAAAATCACTATCCATAATCCGATGAATAACTCACGTTTGATAAGTCCCCAGCCCTCTACCAAATCGGCATTTGACAAGAATTTCAGAGCCAAAGCCAGTTCTAAAAATCCTAAAACTACTTTTACGGTATTGAGCCATCCGCCTGATTTCGGGAGTGAATTGAGCCAACTCGGGAACAAGGCAAAAAGGGCAAAAGGAAGTGCCAGAGCCACTCCGAAACCTGCCATTCCGGCTGTGAGTTGCATCGCTCCTCCGTCTGCTGTGAGCGAACCTGCCAAAAGCGAACCTAAAATCGGACCCGTACACGAAAACGAAACAATAGCCAAAGTAAGCGCCATAAAGAAAATCCCGATTATCCCTCCGATATTTGAGGCATTATCCATTTTATTTCCCCACGAACTCGGCAAAGTGATTTCGTAATATCCGAAAAATGAAAAGGCAAAAAACATAAAAATGATAAAGAAAACAATGTTCAGCCAGGTGTTGGTCGAGATATTATTCAGAATTTCAGGGTCTAAACTGTCCATCAAGTGGAAAGGCAAACTCAGTAGCAAATAGATAATTACGATAAAACCACCATATAAAACCGCATTTGAAATTCCTTTTTGTCTGTTGGTCGAACGTTTGGTGAAAAACGAAACCGTCAGCGGAATCATCGGAAACACACAAGGGGTGAGCAAGGCAATCAAACCTCCTATAAAACCAAGCACAAAAATGTTCCAATAGCTTGTTTGTGAGCTTTCTGTGATTTCGGTTTTGAAATTATCTTTGCCTTTAATATCTAATAAAAGTTCATTTTTCTTTTCGATACTTTGCTCATCTATAACGACTTCTTCTTTGATGAGTTTCCCGTCAAGGGTAAATTTAAAGGTTTCAAACCCCGGAATACAACTTTTGTCATCACAGGTTTGATAGGAAATTTCAACCTCTATAAATTCCAAATCAGGATTTATGAGTGTTATTTTTTGGGTAAACTTCGCCTTGTCTTTAAAAGTCCCCATTTCTGCCTGAAAAATAGGGTCATAACTAACGATTGAACCGAATTCTTCTACGGTATCTGTTTTGTAGTTTCCTTCTTCATTTAAGTAAAGAAACTCTGTCGGAAGTCCTGTCATATCGGGTAAAACAGTTGAATATAACTTCCAGTTATGCTCAATCTTGGCATCATAGGTTATGACATATTCTTTGTCTGACAACTTATCAACCGAAACAGAAAATTGGACTTTGTTTTGTTGTGAAATCCCTAAAACACTGATGAATAGCGTGAGTAATAAAATGATTTTTTTCATGGTAAAAATTCTATTTTTAGTATTGATGTGGTTTTTTCGGTAACCGCAAACCGATGGTCTAAACGCCTGCCAACAACCCAAACGATTTGATTGTCAGAACACAAAAGCCAAGTGTTTTCTTTGTCAAAAAGCGATAATTTTTCGTCTTTAAAAAACTTGCTGAGCTTTTTCTTTTTTCCGTTCATTCCAAACGGGTAAAAATAATCACCTTTCTGCCATTTACGAAATAAAAGCGGGAAATTTAACAGCTTTTTATCAACAAAAATGACATCCGGATTGTTCACTTCTGTCATTTGGTCGGCTGACGAGATTTTTAAAGACAAAGGCTGGCTGATTTGGTGCTGTCCTTCCTGAATTAAAAATGATTCTTCAAGGAATCTGATGTTTTTTTCAGATAAAATAAGCTCCGTTCGGTTTTTTGTCAGCCTGTGATTTTCGCTTTCTATAAACTTTCCGCTTTGGGCTTCGGGCAAATCATAAATGTCATTCCAAGCCCGAAAGCCATAAGACGAAAGCCATTGATATAAAATAAATTCTTTGTTTTTGTATTTGTTTAATTTGCTTATATTCAGTGATGTAAAGTCATTTTCTTTAACCAATACTTCTTCTAAAACCTTGTCTGATAGTTCTTCCGTAAAACTTTGGGCAGTCTGCAAATGTTGTCTGGTTTTTTGAAAAGCCTGTAAAAATTCAGGATTGATTTCTTTAAACATAGGGACAATATGATGCCTGATTTTGTTGCGGAGGTATTTATCGGAAGCATTCGAGGCATCTTCTCTCCATTGAATCTGATTTTTTAAGGCATATTTTTCGATTTCGCTTCTCGAAAATTCCAGTAGTGGGCGAACCACATTTTCGTTTTCCCTGATTCCCAACAAGCCTTCCAGACCCGTTCCCCGGCTGAGGTTGATAAAAAAAGTTTCCAGACTGTCGTCTAAGTGATGAGCGGTTACTATATAATCAAAACCCTGCTTTTCTTTTAGCTCAAAAAACCAGTCGTAACGCAGTTTTCGGGCTGTTAACTGAATGGAAAGCTTGTGTTTTTCGGCAAAATCTTTTGTGTCGAAATCTTTTACAAAAAAGGGAATATTATGTTTCTGAGCATAGGAAATGACAAAACTCTTGTCATCTTCACTGTCTTTTCCTCTGAGGTTGAAATTGCAATGAGCTATTGAAAAATTGAACTTCAGCTTGTGGAGCAAATCTGTAAGCACCATACTGTCTATTCCTCCGCTTACAGCCACCAACAGTCGGGATTCCCTAAGTTGCGGGTAGCGGTTTTCAAGATGTTTTTGCAGTTGGTTTTTCATCAGAATTTGAAAATAAAAGCACGAAAATAGTAATTTTTCGGGAATTTCGGGTAATCGTAGATTAAACAAAAAAAAGCTACCTTTTTAAGGCAGCTTTTTTTGTAGGAATGAGTTCTAAAAAGCTTACGATTGTGGTAATGCTTTTTTCTTTTCCATGGTGCTTGTTTTTGGAGCTTGAGTTGTTCCGTCCGGAGCAAGTACATTTCCTTTGATTCTCAACTGAGTAGAACCGTCTTTTACGTTCACCGCATTTGACATTACAGTAATACCTTTGCTGAAATTACCAGGATTCATATTGTATTTTACCTGAATTTCTCCTGTTTTTCCCGGCATAATAGGCTCTTTTGGTTTAGAAGGCACGGTGCAACCACAGGTGGTTTTTACATCGGTAATTACCAAAGGAGCATCTCCTGTGTTGGTGAATTCAAAAAGACGAATACCGTTGTCATCCGCTTTTTTAACAGTTCCGTAATCAATGGTTTCTGTTTTAAATTCAATTTTAGGTCCTGATTGACCATAAACAGTTGCTCCGAAAACAACCGCTACTAAAAGTAATCCTAACTTTTTCAT
>JBAYSC010000060.1:0-12895 GCA_041676345.1 Flavobacteriaceae bacterium
AAACAAAACAGTGTTTGCTTACACTTAGCTTGTTATTTTTTACAGGACAGCAGATGTCTTTTGCTCATACTAACGGCAATAACAAAGCAAAAACTGTAGAAACAGATTGTGAAGTTCTTACTTCCGGATTTTCAGAAAATTTCAATGATGTTGCTCCGGGAGCTAACAGCATTCCGGATTGTTGGAATTTTATAAAAACAGGTTCAGGAATCGGGCAGGTAACCTGGCAGTATGAATACTTTATTTATAATATGTCAGACACTTCAAGTGATTATATCTTAGTTTCTCCCGAAACCGAAAACTTAGGTAACGGAACAATGAGAGTACGGTTTTCTGCCAGAACAGGAAACCCGGGAACCGAGACAGTACTTCAATTTGGTACGTTGAGCAATAATACAGACGGAAGCACCTTTACACTGATAGAAAGCATTACGTTAACGTCAAATATATATACTCCATACGTTGTTGATTTACCTGTCGGAACCGATGATTATTTTGGTTTCCAACACGGGCAAAATGCAGCTTCAACATCTATATACTTAGATGACATAGTGTATGAACAAATTCCATCTTGCTTGGAACCTTCATTTCTTTCTCTGACGGCTACCAATGTTACCCCTACATCAGCAGATTTGTCGTGGACAAGTATGGGAGTTACATTCGATATAGAATACGGACCAAAAGGATTTACTCCGACCGATACACCAAGTCAAACAGAAGTTTCTAATCCTTATACACTTACAGGACTGAATCATTCAACCACTTACGATTATTATGTTCGTCAGAACTGTGGAGAAGGTGATACGAGTCTTTGGGTTGGACCTTATACCTTTACAACAGAATGTGATGTATATATTTCAGAGTTTTCAGAAAACTTTGATACTACTGCAGTTGGAAGCTCTACAAACCCGAGTACCCCAAATTGCTGGAGCTTTATACACGGAGGATATTCAAATGCTTATGGGCAAACAACAGCTTCAAGCACTCCTCACACGGGTTCAAACCATTTCAATATCTGGAACAGCCTTGATACAACTGGAAATTATATCTTGGTTTCTCCTGAAACAGATAATCTGGGCAACGGAACTGCTAGAATAAAATTTTATGCCCGTTCAAATGTTTCGGGAACTACAATCCAATTTGGCACACTGAGCAGCAATTCAAACGGAAACTCATTCACAATGCTGCAAACCTTCACATTAAGCAATACTTATGCTGAATATATTGTTGATATACCTTTCGGAACAGATGACTATTTCGGATTCAGACACGGAGGAAATTATTCGTCAAGAAATGTCTTTATTGATACAATAACTTATGAACAGCAACCATCTTGTCCCGATGTCTTGCCTTATACTATGGGTGCAGAAAACATCACTCCAAATTCAGCAGAGTTATTTTGGGAAAGCGCAGGAATAACATTCGATATAGAATATGGCATGTCAGGATTTACCCCTGCAGGTAGCCCGAATAGTGCAGAAGTAACAGGTGTTTCAAATCCTTTTACCTTAACAGGTTTAAGCCCCAATACGGCTTATGATTATTATGTTCGTCAGGATTGCGGTGATGAACAAAGTATATGGGCAGGACCTTATACTTTTATGACCGGATGTGATATTTATACTTCCGGATTTTCGGAAAATTTTAATGTTGCTCCGACAGGAAATACTACAAATATGACCGTTCCGAATTGTTGGAGTTTTATAGCTACAGGAGCAGGATACGGATATGTGTCTACAAGTAATGTTCATAACGGTACAGGAAAGAGTTTTTATATGTATAACAATACAGCTCTTACCGGTAACTACATTCTGGTTTCCCCTGAAACTGAAAATCTGGGTAACGGAACTATGAGAGTGAGGTTTTATGCCCGTTCTTCTTCGGCAAGCACAACGATATTACAATTTGGAACATTGAGTGATAATACAGACGGAAGTACATTTACTCTGATACAGCCTTTTACTCTTACAACCACATACACCCATTATACTATCGATATACCTGCAGGGACAAGTGATTACTTTGCATTTAAACACGGTTTGGGAGCAACATATCGGGGTATTTATCTTGATTCCATTGTATATGAAGAAATACCATCTTGTCTGGAAGTTAATCCTCTTACGATGAGTGCAACCAATTTTACCCATAATTCAGCTGAATTGTCGTGGACAAGTGAAGGTATCGCATTTGATATAGAATACGGAGTATCAGGATTTACTCCCGAGGGTATTCCTAACAATGAAGATATAACAGGTGTTTCCAATCCTTTTACCTTAACGGGATTAAATCCGATAACTACCTATAGTTATTATGTTCGTCAGAATTGTGGTGGTGGAGATACGAGCACCTGGGCTGGTCCTTATACTTTCACAACAGAGTGTGCACCATATATGACAGCTTTTTCAGAAGGTTTTGAAGGACTTGCAGCAGGAAACAGCTCAAATCCGAATCTTCCTATATGCTGGAGTTTTATAGACGGAGGTGCAGGATGGGGGCAAACACAAACATCTCCTGCCAATTCACATTCGGGCACAAACAGTTTTTATCTTAACAAAGGCTCTGATACTACGGGAAATTATATCTTGGTTTCTCCTGAAACGGATAACTTAGGCAACGGAACAATGAGGGTACGGTTTTATGCCAAAGGAAATGCTGACGGAACTATATTGCAGTTCGGTACATTAAGCGACAAGTCAGATGCAGCTACATTTACAGAATTAGAAAGTATCATACTGACAACTTCGTTTATTCAGGGTATTGTAAATTTGCCGGCTGGTACAGATGATTATTTCGGGTTTAAAGTTGGAGGAAATGTTGCCCGTGCAATTTATGTGGATACTATAGAGTATGAAGAAATACCGCTTTGTCAGGAGGTTTCGCCTCATACTATGAGTGTGTCTGACATAACAGCTTTTTCAGCAGATTTGTCGTGGATAAGTGAAGGTGCAGTATTCGATATAGAATACGGAACTGCAGGATTTACTCCTCAGGGTATCCCTAACAGTGTGGAAGTAACAGGAATTTCCAATCCTTTTACCTTGTCAGGATTAAATGCACAGACAAATTATGATTATTATGTTCGTCAAAATTGTGGAGGAGGATATAGCAGTTGGTCAGGACCTTATACTTTTAAAACAGAATGTAATGTATTTACAACTGCCTTTTCAGAAAATTTTGATACTACTGCGACAGGAAATACTATAAATCCAAATGTTCCTAATTGTTGGAGCTTCATAAAAGAAGGCTCGGGATACGGATATACAATTGCATCTGCGGGGATAAATCCTGCAAATACAGCCCCAAATAATTTTATTATTTCTACAGGGAATCTTCCTTCAGGTAGCTTTGTTCTGATTTCTCCGAGAACCGATAATCTGGGTAACGGAACAATGAGAGTAAGATTCTATACACGTACAAACAGTGCCTTCAATGCAGCCGTATTACAGGTCGGTACGCTGAGTGACAGTACAGACGGAAATACATTTACGGAATTGGAAAGTATTCCTCTTACGACCACATATACTGAATATACGGTTTATCTGCCTGCCGGTACAGATGATTACTTTGGGTTTAAGCTCGGAGGGATTATAAGTCGTACTGCTTTTGTAGATAACATAGTATATGAAGAGCAACCTGTTACCTGGACAACTTCCAATAATTGGCTGAACAACGTGGAGCCAACGATAGAAAAAGAGGTTGTTATTCAGGGTAATTTATCCGTAGGAACGGACTACGAAAGTTTCTCCGCTAAAACCCTAACGGTCGAAGAAGGTGGAAGCCTTATCATTGAAAGCGGAAGTGTGGTAACGGTAAAAGAAATCATAACCAATAAGGCAGAAGCAGCAGATTTTGTTGTAGAAAACAATGGGATATTACTCCAGACAAACGAAGCAGAAAACCAAGGAGCTGTTACCATATTCAGAAACAGCAACCCGATGAAACGCTTAGATTACACCCTTTGGAGTTCGCCTGTTGCGGGAATGTTGCTCAAAGATTTTTCGGAAGTTTCTCCGTCAGGCGGATACGGAACTCTTTGGAATCGTGTATATATTTTAGAGGAAACCGCTTGGGAGCAAATATGGAGTTCTTATGCTGAGGCAGAGGCAGGTAGTTCTACTTTCGATAAAGCAAAAGGATACTTATACCGTTCTCGAAACGATTATCACCCGACCGAAACTCAGATATTCGAGGGGGAATTTACAGGAGTTCCAAATAACGGAACGATAAACATTGCTGTTCCTTTGTCTTTTGAGTCTATCGGAAACCCGTATCCGTCACCGATTGATGCAGAATTTTTCCTTGACCAAAACCCTGGAGTCCTGTATTTCTGGACAAATGTCAATGCTCCTGTTGACGGAAGTTATGACGGAATTAACAACTGGGCTTATTATGTGGCAAATGTAGGAGGTACCGGAGTAGATGGGCAGTTTGAGCCTGAAGATAATATGCTTATCCAGCCAGGACAAGGTTTTGTAATAGGAACAGAAGAAACAAGCGTTACTTTTGATAACTCTATGAGAAGAAATGAGAACGGAAGTTTTTTCAGGCAGATGATTACCGAAAAACATCGTTTTTGGCTGAATCTTTCAAATGAAGAAGTAACTTTTAATCAAATCCTGGTAGGTTATATCCAGAATGCTACACAAGGTGTTGATACGGGGATTGATGCGAAAATGTTTGGTTATGAGGGTAATGCAATTTATTCTATTATTGAAAACAACCAGGAAAATTATGTGATTCAGGGGAGACAGCTTCCGTTTACGGATGCTGATGTTGTTCCGCTCGGCTTTCGGACCATAAATGCTGGAAGTTTTACCATTTCCTTAGACAAATTTGACGGTTTGTTTGAAGAAGAAACTATCCAAATTTACCTGAAAGACAGCTATACACAGGCTTATCACAACCTGCACAGCGGAGCTTACACTTTCCTGAGTGAAGAAGGTATTTTCGACAATCGTTTTGAAGTGATTTATCAAACTACAATGAGTGTTGAAAATCCTGATGTAAGTAATGCAGACTGGATTGTTTACAGAAAAAATGACGGTTTTCAAATCCAAACTAACGAATTTGAGATGAAAGAAGTTGCTGTTTATGATCTTTTGGGAAGAGCTGTTTACCTTTCTGAAGCAGACGGAGCAACACATCAGATTCCTGCTTTGGGAGCAGATGGTGTGTATATCGTAAAAATAACAACAACCGAAGATAAAGTACTAAACAAAAAAGTGAGATAAACACTCAATTCCAACGGAGTTTTAAACTCCGTTGGAATTGTTAAAAATTAAAGATTATGAAAAATAAATTTGCAAGTAAAGTATTGATGGCAGTGTTTTTCTTCATTACTGCTAACCTTAATGTTTGGGCAGAGCCATTACCAACCCCAAGTCCTTCTTTTTTTCCGGTTAGTCCGGATGGAACGGATGATCCCGGCACACCAATCAATCAAATTACCATCTGGCTTTTAATAGCAGGAATTTTGTTAGCCTGTTATTTTATCCAAAAACAAAAATCAGCTATAAAAATCAGCTGACACATACAAGCTCCTCTTTGATACATTAGGGTTTTCTGATACTATATCAGCTTAGGGGAGCTGTTTTTTTAAGCAATAATGTCATGAGTTTCTTTAAGAAAATACTTTTTTACCTCAGAGCAGGAAACCACCAATTTGATAGCGATATCTGGAAGCGGTTTCCTAAGAATCGCAAGCTTTTTGTCAAAGATATTGTTGAAAATGAAATTGCTCTGGGAATGACCAAAGAGCAGTTGGTTCGCTTTTTCGGAAACGATAGAAGAGAATATGTTGACAATGTCTGGGCTTACCCGATTTCTGTTTTCAGAGACGGAGAAATAAAAGAAATGCTTTGTTTTTATTTTGATGAAAACAATATTGTAAATCACATAAAAGTGAAATACCGAAGGCGGTTTTGAAGGCTTTATATACTCTGTCAGAACCGGGTGTTCTGACAGAGTTTTTTCTGTTTTAATATCCTCCCGCTCCTGCAAAAGTGCTGAAAATTGCCATACCAAAAAGTGGCAGAATAATCAGTAGCCACAGAGCAATCATAATAACAGCGATGAGCAGATTTCCTTTTGCCCAATTTGAGCGTTCTTTGTTGCCATCGTTTCCGAAAGCCCAAACAAGTAGGAGAATAAGCCCTACAAGGGGTAGAGATGCCAGAAAAATCCGGATTGCCCAGTCTTTTACACTGGTAATTTGTGGTGTGTTTTGGTGTTCCATAGGGGTTAATATTTAATGTTTCGGCTAAGATATAAATTATTAGATAACTTTTAAACATCTTCCGATATATTTTGAAATACCTTATCTTTGTGCAGCAAAATTAAAGTTATGAAACACATATTGACCTGGGCAGTACTATTGTTTTCGTTGTCTGCCATTGCTCAAAACGGACAGGCATACCAACTATTTGATACAAAAGGAAAAAAAACCACCTATAAAAAGCTTCTCAAAGCTTCAGATAAAGCAGAACTCATACTTTTCGGAGAATATCACGACAACCCGATTTCACACTGGTTGCAGCTAAAATTAACCAAAGATTTACATCAAACCCAAGCCTTGGTTTTGGGAGCCGAAATGATCGAACGGGACAATCAACCGCAACTCAACCAATATCTGAAAGGCGAAATCAATCAAAAAGCTCTCGATACGTTAGCCCGCTTGTGGAACAACCACAAAACCGATTACAAACCCTTGGTAGATTTCGCAAAAGACAACCAAATTGCGTTTGTGGCTTCCAACATCCCCAGACGTTATGCAAGTCAGGTGTATAGAGGTGGTTTTGAGGCTTTGGAAACCCTTTCTGTTGAAGAAAAATCATGGATAGCTCCGCTTCCTGTAAAATATGATGCTTCGCTTTCGCAATATCAGAAAATGCTGGAAATGGCTCAGGGACATGGCGGAGACAATCTCCCGAAAGCACAGGCAATCAAAGATGCCACTATGGGCTATTCTATCGTAGAAAATCTGAAACCCAACACGGTTTTTATACATTTCCACGGTAGTTATCACAGCGATTTTTATGAAGGGATTTATTGGTATGTAAAACAAGAACGACCAGAGCTTAAAATCCTGACTATTGCTACGGTTTCTCAAAAAGACCTTTCAAAACTCGAAGAAGAACATCTCGGAAAAGCCGATTTTATCTTGGTGGTTGATGAAGATATGACCAAAACCTATTGATGTCGGGTGTCAGATGTCAAACACATCCAGCACCTAACTTTCTTTATAAGGAACAAAGATATTTATCCAGATATTTCGGGAAACCCGCATAATTACCCCATAAAAAACTATCAGTGTGCCAATAATAGCCATTAGCGAATTAAAAAGAGTTGCTCCCAAAAACCAGTAACTGATGACGAAAGCGGCAAACCCGAAGGCGATTCCCACACCATAACTCACATACATAGCTCCGTAGAAAAATCCGGGTTCTATCATATATTTCTGACCACAATGAGAACATTTTTCGTGCATTTTTGCAGCCTTGAGAATGTTAAACGGGTTTTTACTGATATACATACTTTCATTTTGGCATCGGGGGCAGCTTCCTTTGAGAATACTGTTTAATTTTGAGCCTTTTTTACACATAACAGAATTTTTTACAAAGGTAAGTATTACCTTTGCCACTTTGAAATTTTAGAACTTAAAAATGCTTAACATACATAATTTATCGGTTGCTTTTGGGGGCGAATATCTCTTTGAAGAAGTTACTTTTCGCCTTGGGGCAGGAGACAGGGTAGGGCTGGTCGGCAAAAACGGAGCGGGAAAATCTACAATGCTCAAACTTTTGTCCAAAGAAATGCAACCCGATAGCGGAACCATTGCGGCCGAAAAGGAAATCAAAATCGGTTTTTTGAAGCAGGATATTGATTTTGTAAAAGGGCGAACGGTGCTCGATGAAGCCTATCAGGCTTTTGAAGAAATCAAAAAAGCAGAAAAACGTCTGGACGAAATCAACCATCAGCTTGCCACCCGAACCGATTACGAAAGTGAGGCTTATTCAAAACTAATCGAAGATTTAAGCGATGTAACCCACCATTACGAAATTATTGGTGGCTATAATTATGTAGGCGATTCCGAAAAAATACTTTTGGGTCTGGGTTTCAAAAGAGAAGATTTTGACAAGCTCACCGACACCTTTTCGGGCGGATGGCGAATGAGAATCGAGCTGGCAAAACTGCTTTTACAGAACAACGATGTGCTGCTTCTGGATGAGCCTACCAACCACCTCGATATCGAAAGTATCATTTGGTTGGAAAACTTCCTGAAAAATTATCCCGGAGTGGTGGTGATTGTGTCTCACGATAAGATGTTCTTGGATAACGTAACCAACCGAACTATCGAAATTTCCCTTGGAAAAGCCTATGATTTCAACAAACCCTACACCCAATATCTGGAACTGAGAAACGAAATCAGAGAAAAACAGCTGGCTACTCAAAAAAATCAGGAGAAAAAAATCGAGCAAACCGAAAAACTTATCGAGAAGTTCAGAGCCAAAGCTTCTAAGGCTTCGATGGCTCAGTCGCTTATCAAAAAATTGGACAAAATCGAGCGAATTGAAGTCGATGAAGATGATAATTCGGTGATGGCTGTGTCGTTTCCGGTTTCGATAACTCCGGGAAGGGTAGTGGTTGAAGCAGAAAATGTTACCAAAAAATATGGTGATAAAACCATACTTAAAGATATTTCCCTTTTGGTCGAAAGAGGCAGCAAAATTGCCTTTGTCGGGCAAAACGGACAAGGAAAATCTACGTTCATAAAAGCGATTGTAAACGAATTTGAATTTGAAGGAAATATCAAGTTGGGGCACAACGTTCAGCTGGGTTATTTTGCCCAAAATCAGGCCGATTATCTCGATGGCGAAATCACGCTTTTGGAAACAATGGAAGGTGCAGCCAACGACAACAACCGCTCCAAAGTGAGGGATATGCTCGGAGCTTTCCTTTTTAGAGGAGATGATGTGCACAAAAAAGTAAAAGTACTTTCCGGAGGAGAGCGTAACCGCTTGGCTTTGTGCAAGATGCTTTTGCAGCCCATCAACGTTCTGGTGATGGACGAACCCACCAATCACTTGGATATCAAGTCGAAAAACGTATTGAAAGCCGCTTTACAAAAGTTTGAGGGAACACTTCTTTTGGTGTCTCACGACAGGGATTTTCTGCAAGGTCTCTCCAATGTGGTCTATGAATTCAAAGATCAAAAAATCAAAGAATATCTGGGAGACATCAACTTCTATCTCGAGCAAAGAAAAGTTGATAATATGCGGGAAATCGAAAAGAGAGATGTGGTTGTAAAACAGCCTGTAAAGCAGGAAAAATCACTTTCTTTTGAAGAACAGAAACAGAAAAAAGCATTGCAAAATCGCTTGAGTAAAATTGAAGGTGAAATTCAGAATCTCGAAAAACAAATCGCCAAAGACGATCAGTTACTGGCTGAAAATTACCAGAAAATGATGAATGATCCTTCGTTTTTCAAGGCTTATGAAAAGAAGAAAAAAGATTTAGAGAATTTCCTTAACGAATGGGAAACTGTTCAGATGGAGCTCGAAGAGTAAAAAGCTGTTATTCAGGAGTTTTTCGCACTCTTTTCAATTGCAGTAAATTGAGCGGATTCACACCTAAATTGGCTACATTTTTGCCCGCAAACCGAACCGCCTTATCATAAAACAGCGGAATCACGGGAGCTTCAGCTATGATAATGCTATCCATTTTTTGGTAAAGCTCAAAACGCTCTTCATCATCGGTTTCCAGAAAAGATTTTTCGTATAAATCGTCATAAACTTCGCTTTTGAAATGGGTGTAGTTAGGGCCGTTGGGAGCGAAATTTTTGCTGTAAAACAAAGAGAAATAATTCTCCGCATCCGGGTAATCAGCTATCCAGCTGCCTCTGAAAAAATCGACTTTTCCGGTTGCCATGCCTTGACGTAAAGCAGAGTTGGGCATCACCTCAATAGCCACTTCAACCCCTATTTTCTGCCATTCCCGTTGCAGGTATTCTGCAATATCAAGATAGGAAGCATTGTGCTCAGGGTGATTTTTATCGGATTATTGGTTTCGCTTTTATAATCTTCAATTAGGTTTTTGGCTTTTTCGTAATTGTATTCAAAACCGTTTTCATATCTTCCGTTTAGCCCCAAAGGAACAAATCCGTTGGTGGCAGGAGTCCCGATATTGTTTCTCAAATAAGCCACCAATTTTTCTCGGTCGAAGCCGTAATTCAGAGCCAGACGAATCCGCTTGTCTGTCAAAACCGACTGATTGTCAAGCTTAAAGCCCAGATATTCCGTATTGAGATAAGAGCCCGAAAGCATTTTGATTTTGTCGTGATAGGCAGGTTGCAATTCGCCTTTCGGACTGAGAATTTCGTCTTTATAGGAGGCATCAAGTCCCGAAATAAAATCAGATTTTCCCTGAACAAACTGCATAAAACCGCTTTGTTTGTCGGGCAAAAACGTAACGGCAACGGCTTCAAGATAGGGCAGGGGATTTCCGTTTTGGTCTTTTTCAAAATAAATCGGATTTTTCCGCAAAACCAGTTTCACGTTTTCTTCCCAAAATTTAAAACAAAAAGCTCCCGTCCCGATGGGTTTTTTCCGGAAATCATAGCCGTTTTCAAACCCTTCTTTCGGGACAACCGAAGCATATTTCATCGTCAGCAAACCCAAAAAAGCAGGAAAAGGCTTTTCCAAATCAATTTCAAAAAGCGTATCGTTAAGAGCTTTAAAATCTTTCACATTCCGCATAATCCAAGCACCCGGAGAGGCGGTTTGCTTGTCTTTAAGCCTTGAGAAACTGAACTCAAAATCACGAGCGGTAACCTTTCGGGTACTGTCTTTAAACGTTGGATTTTTATGAAAAAAAACATCGCTACGGAGCACAAAAAGATAGCGTTTTCCCTGTTCAGAAATTGTCCATTCTTTGGCAATATCGGGCAAGATATTCAGGCTGTCATCAAGCTGTACGAGTCCGTTAAAAAGCTGGTTGGTTATCCAGATTTCTGCCTGAGTTCGTGCAAAAGCAGGGTCTAAAGTTGCAATGTTTGAACTTTCGTTATACCGAAAAACAAGGTGTTCCCTGTCTTGGCTTTGCTTTTCTGAACACGAAAAAACAAGCCACAAAACAGGGAAAAACAAGAAATACCTAAAATTTAACTTCATTATTTGTTAAGCCAAAAACCCGACTTCTCTTTTGTATAAAGCATATTTGCCCGCTCCCAAAAAGAACAGTGCCAAAGCAGTCAGTAAATAAAGCAAATTCAGTTCTATCATAGGTGCTCCCGATTGCCCGAGTTTAAAGACATCAGCAGCGTGTACCAGATAGATAGAAAAAAGCATTACCACACTCACCACAAGAGCAGAAATTCGGGTGAAAATGCCAAAGAGAATACAAAGAGGAGCCAGAATTTCTCCTACGGGAACTCCCAGCCACAAAATTTCAGGCAGATTGTTGGCACTGAGCAGGTCTTTAATCCCCTGAAATCCGTTAGTCAGCTTAAAAATTCCGTGAAAGAGCATCAAGCCTCCTACTCCGAGGCGGAGCAGCAATTTTCCTAAGTCAAGTTTAATTTGTTTCATAAGATAAGGTTTAAAAAATCACGGTCTAAAGTTACAAAAAAGTTTTATTCTTTAACAAAATTTTAATTTTTTTGAGATTGAAGTTTACTCACAAGGGTTATTTTCAGCAACAGAATGAGTACCTTTGTTGCTGTGAATTAAACTGATTTTTCGTGACCCAAATAAAAAATTTAAAAATCAAAAATATGGTTTGCGACCGTTGTATAATGGTGGTAAAAGATGTTTTTGACCGAAACAAAATTCCGGTGTCTGAAGTGATTTTAGGTGAAGCTACTCTTGCCGAACCCATTACGGAAAACCAAAAAGAAATCCTTGACCAAAAGCTGAAAGCGGTAGGTTTTGAAATCATCGAAACCCGAAAATCTCAAATTGCAGAAAAGATAAAAAACGAAATTATTACTTTGGTTTTTGACCCAAAAGGAATCCGTTTGACCGAGAATTTATCGGATTATTTAAGCGATAAAATTGGGTTGGAATACAGTTATCTCACGTCTGTTTTCTCGGAAGAAGAAAACCTCTCTATCGAAAAATATTTTATTCTCCAAAAAATCGAGCGAATCAAAGAACTTATCAGTTATGACGAACTGTTGCTCAAAGAAATTGCCGACAGAATGCAGTATTCGAGTGTGGCTCATTTGAGTTCGCAATTCAAAAAAATTACCGGAATGTCACCTACCCAATACAAACAAAACCAAAACCGACTTCCGATTAACAAACTGTAATCCTATAACATATACTGAAAATTGTATAAATTATATAGTGTAACTTTGTATTGCCTAAAAACAACTACAACATGACACTATATATTCCTTTGCAAGATGTTGACAATCAGCATTGTGCTATGATTGTTCAAAACGGACTAAAAGACCTTTCTGATATTGATTCTCTGAACATCGAAATCAATAACCAACGAGCTGTGGTTGAAACCGAAAAACCGGAAGAAATTCTCCCAAAAGCAGTTAAGACCATTCGTGATTTGGGTTATAATGTGCCGACTTTGGTCAAAACCTATCCGGTTATGAATCTTTCGTGTGCTTCCTGTGCCGGAAATACGCAAGCCGTGCTCAATAATCAAATCGGAGTGGTAAAAGCAGAGGTAAATTATGCTAATACTCAAGCGAAAATTGAGTTTATTCCTTCGCTTACTTCTTCCGAAAAATTAAAACAAGCTGTGCAGGCAGCAGGCTATGATTTGATTATTGACGAATCAGACGAGGCTAAAGAATCCTTAGAGCAAATCAAAGAAGACAATTACAAAAAACTTAAAAAACGAGTTATCGGAGCGATGATTTTTGCTGTTCCGCTTTTTG